>JBDHFW010000135.1:0-13746 GCA_039590175.1 Gemmatimonadota bacterium
GATGGGTGGGCACGCGGCGGGAGAGGTGGCTGCCCAGATCGCGTCGAGCAGGGTCGGCGAAGCCCTTTCCGGAGCCGTCGGCACGCAGCCGGCGGCGGAGCTCGCACAAACGCTGGAAGCGGCGATCGCCGAAGCCAACCGCCGCATCCTCTCGTGCGCCCAGGATGACCCCGCCTGCTACGGCATGGGCACGACCATCACGGCGCTCTGCGTCCTGGACGCCTCCTTCCTGATCGGCCACGTGGGGGACAGCCGGGCCTACCGACTCGGCGGCGGGAGCCTCGAGCGGATCACGCGAGATCATACCCTCGTCCAGCAGGAGGTGGATCGCGGCACACTCACCGATGAACAAGCTCGCGTCCACCCGAGATCCAACGTGCTGACCCGGGCTCTGGGAATTCCCGGTGGGTTCGCGACGGATCTCTACGAGGGCACCCTCGAGGCCGGCGACCGCGTCCTCCTGGCGACGGACGGGCTGAGCGCGATGCTTCCCGACGCCGAGATCGAACGAATCCTCGCCGCGGCGATGGACGTGGAGGCGACGGCCGGGCAGCTGGTGGACCGGGCGAACGCCGCCGGCGGGCTGGACAACACGACGGTGATCGTGATAGACGCGCTGGCGACCTAGCTGGGGTAGAGAGCCGGACCTCCCCGCAGCCTCGCCGATACCTCTTCGGCTCCGGCCTCCAGAAGCTCCTGAAGCGGTCTCGGATCGGGCGCCAGCCGCTCTCCGAGCACGAAGACCCGGAAGACTCTCGCGGCGTGATGAAGCGAGCGGCTCAGTCTCGGCAGATCGATCAGGCCTTCTGCGCCCTTCTCGGTGAGCCTCTGCACGTCACCCGTCCGGCGAACCAGCAGTATGTCCAGCTGAAGCATGTCCGGATAGCTCGGGTAGTCGACGAACACGCTGCCCCGCGGCACCGACCACTCCTTCGCCAGCCGATCTTCCAGCCCGCGAACGAGATCCGATCTCTCCTGAAGCCAGGAGCCGATTCCCGCCGGCACGGCGTCGCCGAAAAGCTCGACCGCCCGCTTCGGCAGGCGACGGTTCTCCAGACGGTCGATTAGCCTGCCGACCACGGCGGCGCCGTCCCCGGGGAGATCCGCCGCTCGCCGCGCGAGCAGGCCCAGCAGCTCCTCATCGGTTCTTCCGGGAAGCTCCTCGGGCTCGACGAGTCCAGCCGAGCCCGCCCGCTCCACTACCGACCTGAAGACGACCGAGGCGGCCCGGACGGCGTGGTGCCAATAGACGTTCCGGAACATCTGGTACTTGGAGAAGAGCAGCGATTCCAGGGCGCTCAGCCCTTTTTCCGAGACCGCGACCTCCACCCTCGAGCCGCTCCCCTGACTGGCCAACGTGAGCGCCTCCAGCAACCGGTCCACATCCACCGTTCCGTAGGGAACGCCGCAGAAGAAGCTGTCCCGCTGCAGGTAATCGACCTTGTCCAGGTCCAGGGACCCTGCGATGAGCCCCTGAAGCGGATGTGCGGAGGTACCCTGGATCAGGTCGGCGATGATCTCGGGCCCATCCGGATCCACACCCCGAAGCGGGCCTCGAATCGGATCCGCGCCGAGGAACAGGGAGGCCATCTGCTCGTGATGGCCGGGAATGGTGCCGGGACCGACTTCTTCCATCGCGTGCGAAAAGGCGTAATGACCGACGTCATGCAACAGGGCGGCGAGCGGGATGAGGGGCAGGCGCCGGCGATCAGTCTCGGAGAGCATGTCGAGGGAGCCGCTCCAGGCAAGGCTCGCGAGGGCCCGGCGCGTCAGCCCGTAGACGCCGATCGCATGATTGAAGCGGGTGTGGACGGCGCCCGGGTAGACGAGGTGCGCGAACCCGAGCTGCTTGACCCTGCGCAGGCGCTGAAACTGTGGCGTGTCGATGACCGCCGCCGCGGCCGCATCCAGCCGAACGTTGTTCCAGACCGGATCCCGCACTACTCGGCCCGACGGCTTGCCCATGGCTACCTCCCCCGTGCAGCGGAGAAGATGCCCGGCTGATGCGGCGGCGGCAATCGGGCCTGCTTGACACGTTCGGCGAAGCCCCTGACTTTGACCCGACCCGATCCCTCAACGGCCTGTTTCGGCCCCGATCCTGGAGGTACCGTGGAGATCAAGCCGGGCCATATGGTCCATCTCGGCTACGGGAAGTTCTGGCGTTCCGACGAGATCGTCGGCCTGCTCCCGATCGAGGACGGCCGAGGCCCCGGCCGCCGTACCGAGGTCTACGCCGCCACGGTCGGCGAGCCCATCGTCGCGTCGCGCTCCGAGCAGACGATTCTCCAGGAGATGGCGACCCTGTCGGACGACGTCGCCCGGGCGACCGAGGCGCTCTCGGCGGCCGAGGATCTTCTCGACGCGATACAGGAGTTCAACCCCGTCCTCAGGCGCATGCTGAAGAGCGAGGAGAGCTTCGACGTCGACTACTGGATCCGGCGACTCAAGGGACTCGCCGAGACGCCGGAAGAAGACGACCAGGAGGAGCTCTTCTAGCAGCGGGCGCGCGCTCGCCGGCGCGCTCGGCACCGGAACGCGCCGCTCCCCTGGCAGTATTGTCCTCCACATGTCCGTGCTGACCCGAAGCGCTCCGCCGTTCCCGACCGTGGGCTTCATGGCTCCCGCATGCGCTCGACTTGCGGCCCTGTCCATGCTGCTCGGGAGCCAATCCATCCTGGCGGCGCAGGATGTGACCGAATCCACGCCCAAGTGGAACGACGACCGCTCGATGGGGATCGTCCGGGCGGCCATGCGGACCCGGCATCACACGTTCTCCGACAGCTCCCTCAGGAACTTCGAGGTCGAATCGGAGGGACATGTCTACCTGCTTACGGATATCGAGGGACAGGAGCGTCTGGTGCGGGCGGATCAGATCGCGCTTCGCATCATCTGGGAGGCACCCAACAACATATCTCAGACGATCGTAGGCAGGCGCTTCGATCAGAGCCTGCCCTCGCGGATCCGATATCACGTAGACCACCTCGCGATCACGGTCGACAACTTCGGGAACTCCATCCGGCTGGGAGAGGGAGACGAAGTGGCTGGCGTGAGGCACCCGATCTGGCGCGGCGCCGAGCGCCATTACGACTACCGGCTCGTCGACTCCACGGAGGTCCGTTTCGCCGGGGGACGTGCACGTGTCTACGAGGTCGACGTGCGCCCGGTTCGCTTCGATCGGCCCGGTTTGATCGGGACGCTCTTCATCGACCGGGACACCTGGGCGATCGCCCGCATGTCCTTCACCTTCACCCCGATTTCGTACCGGGATCCCCGGCTCACCGGGCTGGACGTGGACATCGAGAACGCGCTCTGGGACGGCCGGTACTGGCTGCCCGTGCGGCAGGTGGTGGAGGTCCGGAGATCCTCTCTTTGGCTCAGCTTTCCGATCAGCGCCACCATCCGCACCGAGCACCGGATCGGACCCTACCGGATCAACGTGGAGCGCGCCGGGCAGATCCCGCCGGGCGAGAAGATCGCCACCGCGTCGCCGGAGCGTCTGAAGGCGTTCGACGAGTGGAGCACGGACCTTCTCGACGGGCCGCTCGAACAGGCCGACACGGCGGCCATCGACATGGAGAGGATCCGCACGAGGGCGAGGGAGATCGTGGGTCGTCGCGTCGTCCCCAGCGGACGTTTCAGGGTATGGCTGCAGGGCATCTCCAGCTTCATCCGCAGCCGCCGGGCGGAAGGGTTCCTGCTCGGTGCGGGTGGCGAGTACTCCCTACCCACCGGGAGCGCTCGTGCATGGGTCGGCTACCCGTTCGGCTATCAGCTGGCCGAGCTGACGGTCGAGTTGGACTTCGACCTGGGACCGAACCGGCTCCGGCTCGAAGGCTATCGGCAGCGGCTCACCGACATCGGACCGATCCAGGCCGCTTCCGGGGTCACCTCGACCGCCTCGCTCGCAATCAACGGAGAGGATTTCACCGATCCCTACTTCCGCGACGGAGCGCGGGCGACGTTCTTCTTCCCCTGGCTCGGGAGCAGGAGCTCCATCTCGGCCGGGTGGGAGCGGCAGGAGAGCGCCCAGCTCTCCACCGGCGTCGATGACGCGCGGCCGATCAGGCCGATCCGGGATGGCGACATGTGGAGCACGACGGCCTCGCTCCGTCCCCAGTTGCCCGGCGTTCTCGGAGCGCGGGTCACGGGTCGCCTGGACGCCGAGGGCGGAATCCTGGATGGCGACGGCTATGCCCGCTGGCTGTTCGGCGTGGAGCTCGACGGCCGGCGCCGCGGGGTACGGTTCCCGGCTACACGTTCCGCGGCTGGGGCGGCGATCAGGCCTTCTTCGTGAGGCTCCTCGGTTCCCGGAAGGTGATCGGTCGGTGGCTGAACGTGCGGGCCTTCGCCACCGCCGGAACGGTGGGCGTCACTACCGTCTCCGCGGGAGCCGCCGAGTTCTTCGGCGCCTCGGCCAGCGGCGGGCTTCGGCCCTCGCTCGGCGCCGGCATCGGGGTGGTGAACGACTTCTTGCGAGTGGACGTGGCCCGAGGCCTCGACGACGGCGTGTGGGAGTGGATGGTCTCCTTCAACAAGGACCTCTGGCCGATGATGTGAGCGCTCCGTGTTCTCTCCTAGCGGAGCACCTTCACATCCAGATAGGTGGCGTGGGCGGGCGAGTGGTACACCCGCTGGGTCGCCTCGATGAAGTCCTCCTCCGTCGCGTCGAAGATGTTGGGCACGTAGCTCTGCGGGTTTCGGTCGATGAGGGGAAACCAGGTGCTCTGGATCTGCACCATCACCCGGTGACCCTTCTTGAAGGTGTGGAACACATCCTGTAGCGGCAGTCGCACCGTCGTCGCCTCGCCGGACACGAACGGTTCCGGGTGCTCGTAGCTGTTCCGGAACCTCCCGCGGATCACCTCGCTCCGCACCATCATCTCGTAGCCGCTGAGCTCCACCCCCTCCGGCGTGTGCTCGTGGTTCGGCTCGTCGTCCGGGAAGACGTCGATGAGCTTGACGATCCAGTCGGAGGCGGTACCGGTGGTCGAGACCTCGAGGTGGGCCATGATGTCGCCGGCCAGCGTCAGGTCCTCCTCCAGCGCGTCCGTTTGGAACTCGATCACATCGGGACGGCGGCTGGCAAACCGCTGGTCCTCGTTCATGTAGCGGCGGGGCGTGAACACGACGCGGATGGCATCCGTGTATGGAACCGGCTCGTTCGGGTCGCTGACCCACTCCGTGAACCCGGGCTCCGACGCGGCGGGTGGCGCGGCGGACAGGTCGCCCCCGCCGCGCACGTACAGCCGTTCCGCCCGGGCGGCGGTGGGCGGCCACGCTTCGAACTCCTTCCACCCGTTCCGGCCCGTGTCGAAGACCAGCGCCTCGAACGCCGGGGGCTCCCCCTCCCCTTTCAGGAAGTGCCGGAAGAAAGGTGCCTCCACCTCCCGCTGGTACCAGCCGGAGATATCCTCGCCGAAGTAGAGGTCGCCGACCATGTGTGGCGCGCGGGCACGTGACCAGCCGCCGTGGGTCCACGGACCCATGACGAGGACGTTGAAGGCGTCCGGGCTCTCTCGCTCGAGGGTGCGGTAGATGTTGAGCGGGCCGTACAGGTCCTCGGCGTCGTACCAGCCGCCCACCGTCATCACGGCGTGGTCCACGCCTTCGAGGTGGGGGAGGATGTTTCGCCGCTGCCAGAATTCGTCATAGTTCGGGTGCTCCACGATCTGGCGCCAGAAGAAGTTGTCTTCGCCGTACGAGTCGGAGAGCCGGTCGAACCCCATGTAGAACTTGTAGCCGTCGCGCGTGGGAGGCCGCTGCATCGGGAACCAGCTATCCGTCGTCGGCTCCGTCTTCTGGTAGCCGAAGACCGGCGTGATCAGCCAGTAGCTCAGCAGGTATGCGCCGTGGTGGTGGAAGTCGTCGAAGAAGAAATCGGCGATCGGCGCCTGCGGCGAGGAGGCGACCAGGGCGGGATGTGCCTCGGGAAGCGCGGCGGCGGCGTAGAAGCCGGGGTAGGAGATCCCCCACATCCCGACCTTCCCGTTGTTCCGCGGCACGTTGGCGAGCAGCCAGTCTATCGTATCGTACGTGTCGGAGCTCTCGTCGATCGTCGAATCCCCCGCCACGTGAGGCCGCATGTTGTCGTACTGCCCTTCCGACATGTAGCGACCCCGCACGTCCTGGCAGGCGAAGATGTAGCCCTCCTCCTCCATGACCCGTGAAGGACCGATCCGCCTCGGAAAGCCGTCCGTTCCGTAGGGCCCGCAGCTATACGGGGTCCGTCTCAACAGGATCGGGTACTCGCGCGTCGTGTCCCGCGGCAGGAAGACGGCCGTGTGCAGCTCGATACCATCCCGGAGCTCGATTCGGAATTCCCGCTTCTCGTATGTTGCGGAGTGGTCGACCGACTCGAGATCGGAGGAGGGTAGGTCCTGGGCCGCAGGCTCGGCCCTGCAGCCCGCGCCGAGAACGAGGCAGAGGATTCCGAGCCACCCGGGTACCACCGACGCTGCCTTCTTCATCTCTCGCACCCCGTATCAGAACCTGTCGACTCGCATCGCGTCGACGTCCATCGATGGCTTGCCGTCGAGGATCCACTCGGCGACGAGCTGGCCGGTAACGGGACCGAGCGTCAGCCCCAGCATCGCGTGGCCTGTCGCGAGGTAGAGTCCCTCGGGAGCGGACAGCGGCCCGACGATCGGCAGACCGTCGGGCGTGCAGGGCCGAAGGCCACACCACTCGGAGGTGGACTCGACATCTCCGACGCCCTCGAGGAAGCTGGCCGCCGCTTTCGTGAGCTGGGCTATTCGAGCCTCACGAATCTCGTGGTTGACTCCTGAGAACTCCATGGTGCCGGCGAAACGTACAAAACCGTCCATCGGAGCGCAGAGCACGTAGTATTCGCGCAGAATACACGCGATCTTCAGCGGTGGCGCGCCTCCGGTCGCCGGATCGCGGTCTCGGTGGTAGCCCTTGCCGGCCTGGACCGGCAACCGGCACCCGAACCTCGTCGCCAGGTCCAGGCTGTAGGCACCTGTCGCCAGGACCACGCGGTCGCCCTCCCAGATCTCCCCGTCCCGCATCCGCACGCCAGTCACCCGACCGTCCTGCGTCAAAACCTCTACGGCCTCGGAGCCCGTAACGACCTCTCCACCGTAGCCCCGGATCCGCCCGGCCAGCTCCTGAACGAAGCGGAGCGGATTGCAGGTTGCCGCCTCCGGATAGAAAGCCCCGCCGAGGAGACCGCTCTTGAGGGCCGGCTCGCGCTCCCGCAGCGCCTCCGGCGGAAGGAACTCCGTCCGAAAACCCGCCGCCCGCGCCATCGCCGCCTCCGCCTCCACCTCTTCCCGCCCCTGCTCCGTTCGGAAGATCTCGTAGTACCCGCCGGGCCTGTAGTCGCAGTCGAGCTCCTCTTCCTCCACCAGCCTCTCGAAGAGCGGCCCGGTGGCGTGACCGAGGGGCTCGAGAACGCGCATGTTCGCCTCCAGCCGCTCCTGCGTGGAGTTGGAGCGGAAGTCCCTCAGCCACTTCACGAGGCCCGGATCCCATCGCGCCGGGATGTAGAGCGGGCTCACGGGGTCCACGAGCCATCTGACCGCTTTCCTGAGAGCCACCGGACGGTTCATGGGCGGGTGGCCGGGCGAGATCGTGCCGGCGTTGCCGAAGGACGCCCCGCTTCCGATCTCGTTCTTCTCCAGCACGGTCACGGGCGATCCGCGCCTGGCGAGGAAATAGGCGCAGCACACGCCGATCACGCCCCCGCCGACGACGATCGTGCGCCTCACACGCTCACTCCCCCTTGCACGAGTACCAACTGTCGCCGATGCCGACATCGACCTTGAGTGGGACGTCCAGATCTGCCGCGCTCTCCATCTCCTCCCTCACGACCTGCGAGATCTCCTCCGTGAGGTCAGAGCGAACCTCGAACAGCAGCTCGTCGTGCACCTGGAGGAGCATGCGCGCCGTACCCTCGTGCTCGGAAAGCAGGCGGTGGTGGAGGCGGATCATCGCCATCTTGATGAGGTCGGCCGCCGTGCCCTGGATCGGCGAGTTCGTCGCGGTGCGCTCCCCGTAGCCCCGCACGCCGGGGTTCTTCGCGCGGACCTCCGGAATGTATCGACGCCGGCCGTTCAGCGTCTCCACGTATCCCTGCGTGCGGGCGCGCTCCTTCATCTCCTCGAGGTAGTGGCCCACACCGCTGAAGCGCTCGAAGTAGGCGTCGATGAACTCTCGCGCCTCCGTGCGACCTATTCCGAGCTGAGCGGCTAGCGCCACCGGTCCCTGTCCATAGATGGTGGCGAAGTTGATCGTCTTCGCCCGGCCTCTCATCTCCGGCGTCACCGCCGCGGATTCCACTCCGAAGATCAGGGCCGCCGTCTCGCGGTGAATGTCCCGATCCTCCTTGAACGCCTGGACGAACGCGGGATCGGCCGAAAGATGGGCCATCACCCGGAGCTCGATCTGCGAGTAATCCGCGCCGACGAAGAGCCAACCGTCCTCCGGCACGAATCCCTTTCGGATCTCGCGACCGAGCGTGCTCCGGATCGGGATGTTCTGCAGGTTCGGATCGTAGGAGGCGAGACGACCGGTCGTCGCCACGACCTGGCTGAAGTTGGTGTGGATCCGCCCGGTTTCGGCATCGACCAGTTGAGGCAGCTTGGAGACGTAGGTGCCATCCAGCTTGTCCAGCTCCCGATGCTCGACGATCAACCGGGGGATCTCGTGGCCCTGCTCGGCCAGCGCCATGAGGACGCTCTCGTCGGTGGAGGGACCCGTCTTCGTGCGCTTCAGTACCGGCAGCTCGAGCCTGTCGAACAGGAACTCCCTGAGCTGCGGGACCGATCGGAGGTTCACCTCCTCGCCCGCGATCTTGAAGATCTCCTCCCGGATGAGATCGATGTCCCGACGCAGCTTGCTGGAGAGCTCCTCGAAGAACGGCGGGTCGATTAGAATCCCCGCGCTCTCCATCGCCGCTAGAACGGGAACCAGGGGGATCTCGATCGTCTCGCAGAGCTCGAGCATCTCGTGGAGGCGAAGGTCTTCTTCCAGGACGTCCGCCAGTCTAAGGGCGTAGTCCGCCTCCTCTGCCGCCGCAGGTCCGACCTCCTCCATCGCCGACTCGGCGAGATCCGCCCCGGCCCGTCGGCCTCCGGAGGTCAGCGTGTGGCCGAATCGTTCCATGACAAGCAGATCCACGTCGTGTTGGCGCTTGCCCGGATCCAGGCAGTAGGAAGCGAGCGAGGTGTCCAGGACCAGCCCATCGAGCGGCGATCCCGCTCGCTCCAGGAGGTGGAGGGCGTACTTCAGGTCGTGCCCGATCTTGGGGAGATCCGGGTCCGCCAGCAGCTCGCGGAGCGCTGCGAGGCCTGGATCGTCGGAGATGCCAAGAGAGGGAAGGTTGGCGGGTAGCTCCTCCGGATCCTCGAACCTCAGCACGGGGTTTCCGCTCTCGTCCCTGGCGATAGTCGAAGGGACGTGCCCGAAGGGCAGGTACCAGGCACGACCGGGGCGAGCCGCGACCGCCAGACCGACCAGGTCGGCGCGCATCGGATCGACCGCCGAGCCGACGACGGCGATCGAGATCCGGCCGGCCTTCCGCGCCGCCTCCACGACCTCGCCTATCTCGCCGGGATCCTGGATCACGCGGTAATCGGATTCCGGCTCGGCTTCCTGGTCGGCCTGGGCCAGCTCGCGTGCCAGCGAGTGGAACTCCAGCGCGAGGAAGAGCTGGCGGAGGCGTTCCCGGTCGGGCGGTTGCCTCGCCAGCGGGCCGAGCTCGAGCTCGATCGGCACATCCGTCCTGATCGTCACGAGGTCTCGTGACAGTCTCGCCTGATCAGCGTGCCCGAGGAGGGCGTTCCTGGCCCGCTTCGGGGTCACCTCCTCGACCCGCTCGATGATGTCGTCCAGCGAGTCGAATTGGGCCAGGAGCGCGGTGGCCGTCTTCTTCCCGACGCCCGGGACCCCGGGAACGTTGTCCGAGCTGTCTCCGAGCAGCGCCAGGTAGTCGGTGACCTGGCGGGGTGGGACCCCGAGGCGGTCGGCGGCGTTTTCGGGCGTCACCCACTCCTCGTCCACGGCGGCCGGTCCGCGGCGGCCCGGGTTGAGCAGGTGGATGTCGTCGCCGATCAGCTGATAGAAGTCCTTGTCTCCCGACACGATCACCGTGCGCAGGCTCTCACCTCCGGCCTGCGCGGCGAGAGTGCCGATCACGTCATCCGCCTCCCATCCGGGGACCTCGAGAACGGGGATGCGGAACGCTTCGACGAGACTCCGACAGCGTGGGAGCGACGCCTCCAGCTCGTCGGGCATCTTCTCTCTCGTCGCCTTGTACTCGGGGTGCACCTCCGTGCGGAATGAGTCGCCGGCGTCGAACACGACGCCGATATACTCCGGCTCGTGGTCCTCGACGAGTCGCATCAGGAAACGGGCGAGACCGTAGGGCGCCGAGGTGTTCTCGCCACTGGACGTCGTGAGCGGCCGGCTGATCATGGCATAAAACGCCCGGTAGATCAGGGCGTAGCCGTCGATCAGGAAGAGGGTCGGGCGATCGGCTGACCGGATCGGCTCGCTCACCTGCGGCTCGCTGCGAGGGTGGAGGGGAGAGGCGCTCGAGGCACGGGTGACGGAGGGACGCCCGTACCCCGGCCGCGCGACCTTCGGAACTTCGGCGGCTTCTCAAACGGCGACGCCCCGGCGTGGGCCTGACCCAAGCCGGGGCGCTTACATCATCTAAACGGGCGCAGGATCGTCACCCGGCGCGTCGTGCGGCTACGCGCGGGTTACGTTCAAAGCGTGGAGGCCCTTGTCGCCCTGCTCCAGTTCGAACTCCACGTCCATACCCTCGGCCAGCGTCTTGTACCCGTCCATTTGAATCGCGCTGTAGTGGACGAACACGTCCTCGCCGCCCTGCCATCGGATCGGGTCCTCCTGATCTGCGGTGGGAATTTGCGGGGCCCGCTGCGCCCTTCGGCGCCTATGCTACCGCCCCGGTTCGAGCCCGTCAACACGTGCTCTTTCGAGATCATACAGACGGGTGTAGACGAGTGCGTTTGCCGTCACCTCCTTCGCGTAGATACGTGTCTCGCGGAAGGGAATCCGCTCTACGAAGAGCTCCGGATCCACCTCGCGCTCCGGGAAATCGCGCCATCTCAGATAGCGATGCGGCCCTGCGTTGTAGGAGATGAGGGCCGCCGCCAGATATCCGTCGAAGCGGCCGAGCATGCGCGCCAGGTAGGTGGTGCCCAGCCGAAGGTTGGCCTCCGGCACCTCGAGCTGCGCCGGTATGAAATCGTCGAGACCGGCCTCCCGCGAGATCTCGAGCGCGGTCCGCGGCAGGAGCTGCATCAACCCGACGGCGCCCGCCGAGGAGACGACATCCGCCTCGAAGAGGGACTCGCGCCGGATCAGTCCGGCCACGAGCGCCACGTCCAGTCCGCGTTGGCGAGACAGCTCTTCGATCGCCTCCCGGTAGGGCAGGGGATAGACCGCCCGCAACGCCGACTCGCTCCAGAGTCGCCCCTCGCTGCCGTGAGCGGCGAGGCCGAGGCGGATGCCGCGCCGAGTCCATCCCCGCTCGTTGAGCGCCAGGGCCAGCGGCAGTCGCTGAGCCCCCGTCAGCCGGCTCTCGCGCAGGCCGGAATCCAGCTCCCGCTCCGCGCGGTCGATCCAACCCAAGCCCCGGAGGAGCTCCATGCGCTCGAGCAGCCGGCGCCATTCCGGGGCGAGCTCCTCGGGCGGAGGCCCGTCCCCCCGCACGGCCGTCCCGTACGGATCCACTGCGATCCGGCGGGCGGCGAGCTGGCCGTAATAGCTGAGCGGGGAGCGGTCGACGGCCTCACGGTAAACAGCCCGGGCGGCACTGGTGTCCCCGTTCGCTTCCAGCGAGCGCGCGCTCCAGTACACCATCGCATGGACCCAGCCACCGCGGGGGTAGCGCCGGCCGTAGAGGTCGAAGCGCGCGCGTGCCTCTTCGTAATCGCCCTCGAGAAAGGCGAGCATGCCCAGGCGTATGAGGGAGCGGGCCGCCCAGCTCGATCGGGCGAAGCGTGAGATGGCTCTCTCGTAGGTGACCCGGGCGTCGTCGACTCTCCCATCGTCCTGCAGGTGGTCCGCAAGGAGATAGGCGGCGAAGGCCGACTCGCTTCCCAGTCCCGCTTCGAGCGAACGACTGAAGGCGTCCTCTGCCGCTTCTCGGGCGCCCAGCCGCGAGAAGGCACGTCCAGCCAATAGCCACAGGGACCCCAGGTCCACGTCGGAGGATCCGGTCGGCGCACCCTCCAGCCACGGAGCGAGCGTCCATACGACGCCCTGGTTGTCGCGCGCCGCGAATTGTGCCTCGGCGAGCGCCATTCGGATCTCGGCCGATTCTGCGGAAGGCGCTTCCTCCAGGGCGGCGCTGAGGTGACCGACGGCAAGCTGTGCTCGGCCGGCACCGAGCTCTGCCTTCGCGACGGCGCGGCGAGTCTCCACCCCTGGAGACAGTGCGAGGAGAAGCTCTCCCGCCTCCGGTCCGGCTCCTCGCCCGAGCGCGCTCTCGAGCGTGCGGATGGCGCCGGCGCTGTCGCCCGACTCCAGCAGCGCCGGGACGACCCACTTCGCCGAGAGGATGGCTCTTGCCCGACGGGGGAGCTGTCCGGCGAGCCTCAGCCCTTCCGCTCCATCGCCGGAGCGGAAGGCGGCGAGCGTCAACTCCATCCGCACCGAGTCGTCCGGCACCCCGCGATCCTGCTCGAGGTCGGCTGCCAAGCTTCGGGCTCGATTCAGCTCGCCGGCCCGCGCGAGCTCCTGCAGCGCCGAGAGACTGAACCAGCGGGCGAGCTCGGGCAGCTCCCTCGCGGCATCTTCGTATTGCGATGCGGCCGCGGCGTGCTCCTCCATTCGGGACAACAGGGAGGCGTACTCGGCGCGGAATTCGACCGGAATCCCGCTCCCGGCTGCGCCCCCGGAGTCCGAGAGGAGGTCCAGATAGCTCCGATAGGCGGCAAGTGCCGCATTCAGACTGTCGAGGCCGGCGTAGGCTCGACCGACCTCCAGGAGCCCATGTCCCGCGTCCACATCGCCAAGCCAGGGTTGGCCGACGAGCAGGCGAAGAACCGCAGGCCAAGCTCGACCATCGCCATACGCCCGAGCGGCGAATAGCACCCTCCTGGGATCCGCCGCCTCATCCCGCGACTGCGACAGGTGTCGCGAGAGAAGATCGCCGGCCATCAGGGGAAGCGAGGCGTCGATGAGAAGCCTCGCCATCTCCACGACGTCGATGGAATCGGGCTCAGGGTGCGGGGGAGAGCCGTCGGCTCCGGGCGAAGCCTGAAGGAGTACCGCGAACAGCAGAAACTTCATCGACAACCTGCGCCCTCCAACCCCAAAAGTCAGCCTGCGGACGAGAACTTCATCCGGCAGGTGACCCGCGGCGGGACGGCGCGGGCTGTGGCCTACAACGCCTATATGCTATGAAAGAGCCGGCGGCCGGGAAAGTGCCCGGTCGCCGGCTGGTCGGTTTTCTCTGGTCAGGCCCTCGAGCCGCGCACCCGAGCTCGAGCTTCGAGCCTGCCTCTGATCCTACGGCGTGTCGTAGGTGATCCTCCCGAGGATGACCCGGCCGAGGGATGGGGTGCCCGGGAAGGACTTATAGCTCTTGTCGAGCAGGTTCGTAACGTCCACCTGCACGGACATGCCGCGCACCGCCGGGATGCTGTAGCCGAAGGACAGATCCATCGTGGCGTAGCCGTCGACGGGCCCGAAGTACGCGCCCGAGTTCGCGAAGAAGCCGTCGATGTAGCGGACGCCCACGTTCCCGAA
>JBDHFW010000136.1:0-11256 GCA_039590175.1 Gemmatimonadota bacterium
TCAGAATAGGGCTGGCCTAGCGCCGCGTGCAAGGCCCGGCCGGCCCAACCATCGGAAGCCCCCCAAAGGGAGGTGACCTGACCCCCTGCTCCCAAAGCCGATGACGGGCGCGCGCTGGCGCTGGTGAGCGCCCGAATCCGCGTCGATTCCCTTCCCCCGTGCGCGCGTCAGCGCCGGTGGGCGCGCGTGGGCGCTGGCACTGTCGCTGGCACTGACGATAGCGAGAAGCCAGCTCGAGTACTCGGAGTCACTTTACTTCACAGCTCAGGGTCGTGAGCCCGCCAAGCATCGCCTTGCCATCTTGTAACCCCTGCAGCCCCTCGGGGCTGCTGGCGTCCCGGAGCGCGTCCTGGAGCTGCTCTTGCTGCTCCTCGCCTATCATTCCCTCAGGCACCATGGGCATCTGCCCCAACCTCCGGCCCATGTTGCCGAGGTAGTCCATCGGGCTTCCCGATGGAGCATCGGGATCGCCGGCGATCATGAACTCGGCGCTAAACGGTGCGAGCCTTTCTTGTTCGGTCACGGGGTTGATGACGCGAACGGTGCCGAACGCCCGGCCGGAGACAACGCCACTGCCGCTTCTGTCCAACGTCACAGCCATCGGAGGCTTAGGCTCCTTGTATTTTTCGAACGAGCCGTAAGTCTCGTAGACCGACGCGCCCATGTTGCCCCAGGCGCCTGCTCCCTCTGTCGGGGTCAAGCCCACTCCAACAAAACCTCCATCTTTCTGTGACAGGCTGATCGAAAAGCCGGCGGGCCCGGGCATGGACACGAAGCCTGCCTCGTCACCTTTCTTTGAGACGAACGGCTTGCCGTCGAACATGACCATCCATGAGCAGCCCGCAACACGGACCAAGGCCTCATCCTCGGCGCACGAGCCGCCGTCTGTGCCCTCGAGGGATGCCTGCACGACATAGTTCCCTGCCTCCTTGGGCGCCGTGTACTGCCCCGACCGACTGTTGATCTTCCCTGGCGTCTCGGCCGACCAGCTAACCTCCGGAGATCCCTCCGCCTGGTAGCCGAACTCGAACTTCTCGCCAGGCGCGAGCACGACCTCTTCAGGCACGATTTCCAGCTGCCGCGGCTCTTCCACCGTGATTCGCGTCCGGCCAACACGGGGGGGCTCCCCGCTCGCGCGTGGCCCTGTGCGCGTCATGCTCTCGGCCTCGATCCTGAAGTCCTGCTCGCATCGACCATCGGCAAGTTTCTCTGGCGCCTTCCAACGGTACAGGTTTTCACCAAACGGCGCGCCTGCTCCGCTTTCCGATCGCCACCGGACTTTTTTGTCCTTAGCATTTCGCACCGTGGCTTCGAATGCGGTCCGGCTACCCACTGGGATGCGCATTCCCTGAGGCCCTATCTCAACCTCAATCGCCCTGACCAGCAGATCCCTGTTGCCCCAGGTGAACACGCCGCCAAAGGCCTGCTTGTTGGTCTCGATCACGAGCCCACACTCACCGGCCTCGGCCGCCTGATACGGCTGGGAGTCCTCGCCGCCCATCTTCGCACAGCTGCCGGAGATTCGGGCTTCGACGATCTTCGCCTCGGTTCCAGTCGGGATCGGGCCCCACATGTACGGCCCGAACTGCTGCTTGATCGGCCCTTTCTCAAGGGCATCCATGAAACTCTTCACCACGGATTTCTTCAGCAGGCCCTCAACCTTCTTCTCGAGCTTGTCCAGCCGATAGCTGTCCGTGCCGAAGGCCTCCGGTCTCCAGCCTGGACGCGCTCGGAGTTGCGCTAACTCGCGCCGTGCGAATCCAGCCTCAACTTCCGCGTCAAGTCTATCCATCCACTTTGGATCATTCCGCTTCTGCGCCAACATTTGATCCTTCAGCGAGGGAGGGCTCAGACCCTTCAGCCACTTGATGAACGACGACAACTGCTGGATTGCCTTGATGACGTCTGTCGGATCAAGGGACATGCT
Organism: Gemmatimonadota bacterium; assembly: GCA_039590175.1. Classification (GTDB taxonomy): domain Bacteria; phylum Gemmatimonadota; class Gemmatimonadetes; order Palauibacterales; family Palauibacteraceae. Next base: position 1,928 of record JBDHFW010000136.1, read on the forward strand.
GTCGCTGTGGGCGACCGCCCAGGCCTTCCAGCTGCTTTTCCTGTCATCGTCCTCGAAGAACTCGTCGCGCTCTGCCCAAACCTCGAGGGGGTCCAGCCGGGACGGTAGCAGATAGAGGTTCGATTCCAGGGCAACATCGAGCAGGTAGTTGGCCACATTGATGATGGCCAGGTGGGGAACCATGCCCAAGTACGTGACCGTCTTTTTCCTCGCGTCCTTACCAGCATCCCCTGACAGCTCTCGCTGCAGCTTGCCTCGCCGACTCATGTAGCGATCAAGTTCAGCCACCGTACTGATCGGGACCCGCGAATAGACCGGATTAGCCAACGCTGTCCCCATGGCATCGACCTGCTCCTCCAGCTCGTCTAGGAGGCCGCTCGAGTCTTCTGACGGCTCTTTTTGTGGCGAGATCCCTTCCTCTTGCGCGTTGGCAAGATCAGCGGCGAGAGACCGGACGGCGTGGTGGGCCGACCTCGTCAGCGCAAGCGGGATCGGAAAGTGCGCCGGACCGGGACCCTCCGACCGTTCGGAGCCTTCTCGAGCAAGTCCGGTCGGCTTCCGTGGGGACTGGAGCGCCGCTTCTTTGCTCTCTGCAGCGCTCCCCGCTTCCGACGCTTGCCAGCGAACCGGGCTTTCCGTCAGCCGCTTGGCCGCCACCTCGATCGTTTCGAGAGCAGCCGGCAGCGTCGTCACCGCTAGAAGTCGATCCGCCCCATCAAGCAGCTCGCCCTCGAACTCCGCCATATCGTCAACAAGCCGCAGAAGAGAAGGCTCCGCTTCCGTCCCATCGAGTAGCGAGTAGGCGATGGCAGGCACAAGAAGTTGTACCGGTAGCATCGCCGAGTTCTCTTCGAGAATTCCTAGCACCTCTTCGACCGACGTACCCCAGGATTCGATTAGGCTTTGACTGACGCGAGCGACGCCCGCCACGAACTCACGAGTTGTCCCTGGGGCAGGTGGAACCGGCTTGACGGTTAGTTCAAGCGGGCGATGATCGAGCCCCTCGATCTCGAGGTCGAGGGTGCCGCCTTGTGCGACGCCAGCCGGATGGACGGGAACGAAGGCGACGAAGTTTCCAGCCTCGTCGCGCTCGATCTGCTCCTCGAAATATAAATCGGCCCACTCCTCCTCCGCCGGAGAGTAGACGAGGGTGACGGCCTCAAGCTCATCCGGCATGCCGTCGATCGTGAACTCCCGGATCGGCAGCTGTTCCGCTGGCTGGATCGTGACTTTGGGCTTGCCCTCACCGCATCCGAGGGCGGCAAAGCAGACAAGGGTAAGTAAGATCGAGCCGCGTTCGCGGGACCAAGTGCACATCTCTCGAACTCCCCCTAAGAAGCCTAGATCGCTACCAACTTCCGGACTCAACCGGTTGCCGCTCTCGCCTCAGCCTATGAGGCACTATCGCAGGAAGCCTCGAGGACTCCCTCTTCGATCACCTCTTCCAGTCCGTCGGCGAACGTTCCTGCTGCGGTTAGTTTTGCGTCCTCGATCTGAACGAGCGGGCCATCTACCGGACCCTGAGAACTCTGCCAGCCGTCTCCTAGATTCATGACGGAGGCCCCGAAGTACTCTTCTCCGATGATCAGGAACTCGATGCTCTCACTTCCCTCGTCGCGTTCGACGGAGATGTTGAACGTCCTTCCATCTGCGGTTTGTCCCCGACCGCTCAGTGTCGGGCCGTCGCTTCCCTGCGTTGGAGCGAAATCACAGTACAGTATCTCGAACTCATACTTGGTCTCACCGATGGTCAGCGTTCCCGAACCCTTTGAAGTTGCGGCGGTCTCCTGCGCGGTCGTTGTCGTCCCTGACTCGCGCGCCGTATCAGCCGCCTCTCCACACGACAAGGCGAGTAACGCCACGCCAAGGCTTGTCATTCGCATCGTCAGTACTCCTGCTAGAACCTCAGATCTTGACCAACTCTACTCGACGGTTCTTCTGACGCCCTTCAGGCGTCTCGTTGCTGTCTACGGGCTGGGTCGAGCCCAGCCCCATGGTGCGCATCCGGTCCACCTCGATGCCCAAGTTCTCGACCAGATAGGTCTTCACGGACGCCGCGCGGTCTGCTGAGAGCTCCATGTTCCAGTCGAACTCGCCCTCGTTGTCGGTATGGCCCTCCACCAGGAGCTTCAGCTCCGGGTGTTCCTGCATCATCGTGCCGATCTGCTCGAGGATCGGTGCTGACTCGGGACGGATGTTCGCGGAGTTGGTGTCGAACAGGATGTCGCGGATCGCGACGCGGCCGTCGGTCTCGAGCGCGTCGTACAGATTCCGTCCACCCGCCGCAATCCGAATGTCCGCTATGTAGGTGAGCTTATCGGGCGGAAGGGACCATACGAAAAAGTATACTCTGTCACTTCGCGGCAGGTCGGCCTGGGGAACGTTGGCAACGCGGTTCTCCCCAATGAACATCTTCGCGTGCGCGCCGTCCACCATGATCCGAACCGGCACGATCTGCTCGGCAGACCGCATGTCGACAGTCGTCGCCACCTGCTTGTTGTTCCTCCCCGTCCACACTCCCGAACCATGCTGGTGGCCGGCACGGAAGACATGCGCCTCGTAATAGGTGGACCAGGTAAAGCCGCGATTGGGAGGATCGCTGAGGGCGATCCCGACGCCGTAGAATCCGGCCGCATCGTACAGGTCGAATTCGATCGTGAACTGCTCGGACAGCGTCTCGGGAAGCGGCACCGCGAACCCATTGTACTTGGAGTTTGTCTGAAGGAACCGTCGACCCTGCCACTCGATGACCTGCATGTTGCCCTCGACGAGCTCGAGCCCGCGCGGGAAGTCACCCGGGTTATCCGCCAAGAAGTCCGACACGAAGAGCTCCCGCTCCCCGGGCTCGAAGTCGTAGGTGGACGCTACCCCTCCGGGAGCCGCAGGCTGATCCCCGCCGGGCCCTGGGACGGATCCTGAAGGAAGTTGAGAGGGATCCGTAATCGGATTCCCTTCCTCATCGGTGAGGATATTGCCTTCCCGATCCGTCAGGACTACCGGCTCCTCATCTTCCTTCGCCTTGAGGATGCACTCGAGGTTGTCGAACACGCAGTGGACGGCGTTGGCCGCGAGCTGCTCAACCTCACTCATCATCGCTCGCTTGGCGCCTTCCTCCGCCGCCTTCTTGAGGTCTTTGGCGCCCGGGATCTGGGCTGCGATATCGGCTGGTCGAGCCAGGCTGCCCATGACGGCGAGACAAACAAGTACTAGTCCGATCCGATGTCGCATGTCACCTCCTATGCTCTTCAGTGAACGGTAGCCGAATCCGGCTCAGCGCTAGGCTGCCGATTCTGTCTTCCGAGTTGTGCCGAGAAAGTTGAGACCTGAAAGCCCGCCAGGACGATGGTCAAGCACCGAGGGGAAAAGCCGGGGTACAGCAGCTGTCTCTAGGCGCACATCTCACCGTAGATCGACGTTATATAACAAGGGCTTCGTCGGCCCGTTTGCACCTAGAGTTGATTGATAGTGACGGCAGTGGGCTGTCGGAGCAAGCTCGAACTCGGCCCGTAGATGATCGAGCCGGCGACCGAATTAACTGTCGGTTATGGCCTTGCATCGGTTACGATAACCGATACCGTGGCAGGGAAAGTCCCTTCGGTTGGCGTCAATTGGACATGAGGCAACCTCGAGTCAAGCCAGGAGGTCGCGAATGATGAAAAGACTCACCGCAGCAACGCTCGTGTCGCTCCTCGGTGCTACCCCACTCGCGGCGCAGGAAGTAGGAGGCATCTGTTCAGGGCTCGGAGGACTGGCCGTGGGAGAGTGGGCCGAGTACCGGGTGGATGCCCCATTCGGAGTGACGATGGAGGTCCGCTACGCGATCGTCGGCGAGGAAACCATCGAAGGTGAGGCCCAATACTGGCTCGAGCTCAACGCTGCCCTCCCAGGCGGGAACATGATCCTGCAGTTCTTGGTCCCCGACTACCCGTTCCAGCCCGAAAGCGTCCGCAGGGTCGTCATGAAGATGGGTCCTGGTGAGGCGATGGAGCTCCCCGAGAATATGGCCGGGTCGATGCTTCAACAGGGCCAGAACCTCTCGGAACCAACCATCAGAGCGTGCAACGAGTCCGAAACCATCGGATGGGAGACGGTGTCGGTTCCGGCCGGTACGTTCCGCGCCCTTAGGGTGAGGGCGAGGCTTGATGCCGGCGACAAGGACCTTTGGCTCTCGGATGACGTGCCGTTCGGCATGATCAAGATGACGGAGCCCGATGATCCCGAGCACGGCCTGATGCTTCTGGATCATGGGACCGACGCTGAGTCTTCCATCACGGAGACGCCCCAGAAGATGGCTGCGCCTGACCGGGGCTAGAAAACGTGGCAAGGTGCCGCTAGCGAACCTGACCTTGCTGACGACCGCTCTTCCCGGCTGCCGTCCTACTCGCATCTGACGACGGGTGTCAATGGGAGAGCCTGAGTTCACGCCCGCTCGCATGTGGCCGAATCTGCTGCCCTCTTTACCCCACCCGCTGTACTCGCCGAGCCGGGGGACTGCGAAGCCAGATCTCCTGCTGGGAAGGCAGGTGGTCGCGGGCTCTGGGCGCCGCGATCCGGCCGGCAGTGTCGGGAATAGTGCCAGCTAAGTAGCGCGTCTGGGCAGGAGGCAGGTGCGCTACGCTTACCTGCCCTTTAGCAGCGCGGCATTGTCGACGAGCAGTCCCGGTTGTTTGTCACTGTTATTGACACTAGCCCTTGAACTGGGCCCTAGAATCCACCTAACAGAAAGCCTCTATCCGACTGTTGGATAGGGTCTTATCAGTCGGGGCGGCCGGATTCGAACCGGCGACCCCCTGCTCCCAAAGCCGATGACGGGCGCGCGTCAGGGCTGGTGGACGCCCGTAGGCGCTGGCACTGTCGCTGGCCCTGTCGACCCTAGCCAGGTGCGTGACTTGACAGTCCACTACATTCAAGCGGTCTGTTGTTCGCTCTTCCGGTTCGAGGATCATGAGCGCTTCTGCGCCATCGAGCGAAACTAGGTAGGAACGCCCCCCGACGTTGAGCCAGCGCTCTTGCTGGACGAACAGCTCTGGAACTCCGGCGCGGAATTCCGAGCCGGGCAAGATCGGCACGGAAACCAGCCGCGTTCCGCTACGGTAGTACAGCACCGAGCCGTCCGGCGCCCAGTATGGTTCTTCACCGCCATCGGTCGACACCTGCCAGCGCTGTCCGGTTCGCGGGTATGGCTCTACGAAGACCTCGTATCGGCCGGGTTCATCGCTCGTGTACGCGACCCAATCTCCGCCGCGATCGAGCACGGCTCCCCACTCGTTGAATTCGGTGCTCAGAAACGGCTCGGGTGTCCGCTCGTCAGAGTGGACCCGGCGAATACTCCAACTTCCTTCGTCGAAGACGTCGACGAGGAGCGTACGCCCGTCCGCAGACCACCAGGTCGGCGCAGGGCTCGCACCCGCCTCGGCTATTGGCTCCGCCGGCTCTCCGCTGTCTACTTGCTTCCTAAAGATCCGCGTGTCTCCCAAGTGTTGAGCCGCCACCGACTGACCGTCGGGAGCCCACAGGGGGAATCCGGACCGATCGTCACTCGTCAGACGCGTTGCTCTCGCCGTTTCAAGATCCAACACCCAGATGTTCAAGCCTACACTACCGACCGTGACGGCCAGGCGCCGACCATCGGGCGAGCGCTCGAAGCGCCCGTAGCGGGCTGCATCGAACGGCAGGTAATCCAAGACCCCGGCCCGGTCGACCCGCGCAAGGCGGCCGATTTCCGCCCAAGTTCCCGATGCGTAGACCAGGGTCCCGTCGCGGGTGACATCGTAGTGTGCAGCTCCGTTGCCCTCGATACGGAGATCATTGAGGACGGGAGCTGGAGGTCCGGTCGTTCGCAATTCTCTAGGATCGAACGGGCTCGCCAGGAGTTGACCTCCTACCGTGTGAAGGAGATGTCCGGAATCCACGTATCGAGGCGCCGTGCCGGCCGCGATGTCCACGCGCTCCCCTGAATCAAGGAAGAGGCCCCGGACTCTTCCTCGAGACGTATAAACCATGGTCGCGCCCCCTGGCAGGACCTGTGGCTCGCTCCATTCGAGTAACATCCGATTCTCGGAATACCGCTGCTCTGGCGTGCCGCCGTTCTCCGGAACCCATAGCAGCCGCTGCCCCTCCTCAACGCCGAACGCGATCCAGCCATCGTCGGTCCACGTCCCACCGGTGGGGTTGGGGGCGCGCGCCAGCGACACCGGAGCCCCACCGTCAAGGGTCACCTTCTTGAGCTCGTCATCAGCGAAGAACGCAATCCAGTTGCCGTCGGGGGAAAAGAAGGGGGCGTAAGCGCCCTCGGAACCGGCCACTGGAGACGAGTCGAACGCTCCCACAGGACGGACGTAGAGTCTAGTCGTATGGGTTTCTTGACCGGCGAAAGCAATCAGCGAGCCATCCGGTGAGATGTCCACCGCTCTACGGCCCTGGCCGAGGGGATCGGAACCGACGAACGCCAGCGGAGCCGAGTCGGGAAGTTGCATCGTCCAACGGCGGACGGCGACTCCTCCCTCAGTTTCCGAGCGGCTTACCGGCCTCAGGTACGCAGCCACGGCGGTGACCACAGCCGCGGTCGCCACAACCGCAGCCACGGTGAAGCGACGCCGCCATAGGAGTCCGGTGGCGTCGGGCACCGTCCAGGACTCCTGCCCCGCCGCCCCCACCCAGCTGGGGTTTGTCAGCCCGGCCTTGAATTCCTCGGCGGTTCGGAACCGATCGGCAGGGAGCTTCGCGAGGACCTTCGCCAATGCCGCGTCCACATGAGGGGGCACCGTGTCCCGCCGATCCCTCACGGGCGACGGAGCCTGCGTCAGTTTCTTGAGCAGCACCTCCTGGGCGCTGCCACCCGGGTGTGGCGGTTCCCCAACCAGCATCTCATACAGCACGCAGCCGAGCGAGTACAGGTCGCTGCGAGCATCGGCATTCGGCTCTCCCTTCGCCTGCTCGGGGCTCATGTACAGCGGTGTGCCGATAGGTACGCCAGTCTGCGTCAGGCGGTCGACTCCGGCAGCACTCACGGCCAGCGCAATGCCGAAATCGGCGACCAGTGCTCGCCCTTCCTGGAGGAGCACGTTCCCCGGCTTGATGTCCCGGTGAATAACGTCTTGGCGGTGGGCATAGCCCAGGGCATCGGCGACGTCAGTGGTAATGCGAATCGCCTCATCTATGGGGAGCTGCCGCTCCCGCTTCAGCTTGTCCCGCAGGGACTCCCCCTTCACGAAAGGCATCACGTAGAAGACGTGCCCATCCGCCTCTCCGGAGTCGAACAGAGGGAGAATGTGAGGGTGCTGGAGGTTGGCGGTCACCCGGATCTCGGCCAGAAACCGGTCCGATCCCACCGCCGCGGCCAGCTCCGGATGGAGGACCTTAATGGCCACCTTACGGTCGTGGCGGAGATCGTGCGCCAAGTAGACAGTAGCCATCCCGCCTCGGCCGACTTCACGCTCGACGGTATAGCGGTCGGCGAGGGCGTCACTCAGGCGCTCAGGTTGCTCGGCCATAATCCGGGATTGTGCGCAGCTTATAGGGACCCTGGGGATACACCAATCATAACCGGACCGCCCCGAGCGTGTCGACGGACGCCGCGTGGCATAATGGGGAACCGCAGCGTGGTGCGACCGCTCATGCGTACGCTGACCGGTGTGGCTGCCCTAAAGCTTTAGCGAGGTGAACGTTAAGCGGCCAGGACCCGATAAAGTGCGAAAGGTCCATACGCCGCCGTACAGTTGCGTCCGGTAATGCAAGACCCTTCAGATACGAGGCTCAGTCGCGAGTAGTCGCTGCAATCCCACAAAGGAGGTTCCCATGCGGAGGCATCTGCTGCTTTTGCTAGTCGGGGCCGCTGCGTTCCTCAACGCGTCGGCGCTCCTAGCTCAAGAGGACGAACCGGAATCCCGTGTCATCGCTATCACTGCGTTTCACGTGCCGTTTGGCGAGGCGTTCGGGGCGGCGCTCGATTTCCTCGACACCTATTCGGTCCCACCGGCGAACGAGAATCCTCATATTCTGGGTTTCCGCTATGCCACACATGCCTGGGGTAACACCGCCGCCAACCTCTGGCTGATCACCGAGTATGCTTCGCTGGCGGCGATCGACGAGGCTCAAGCATGGGGCAGCGCGTGGTTTGAAGAGCACTTTCCCGAGGGCACGCCTGAGCGAGAGGAGGCCGACAGGGCGTTCGAGGAAGACTTCGCGCCGTATCTAAGCAAACACAAGGATAACATCCTCACGGTAAGCATGGATCGCGCAAAGTAGAACCTCACTCGGAGGGGCGGTCCCTCTCGGGGCCGCCCCTGCTCGGATCTTGGTCGACTGAGGTCCTAACCGGACGGCACTACGCTCTCGGCCTCCTTGTACGCCCAAGCCCCTATCACAGCGGCGATCGGAATGTAGATGAGCGACGCCACTGTCCCGATCACGTACAGTCGTTGCGGGAAAAGTCCCATCGCTCCCTCGCCTAGTGCGTGAAAGAGGACCGCCGCAACCCACAGGAGCAACCCCGCGCGGATCGCAGTGCGAGGGCCGGGACCAAAGCGCGGTCGGATCGCCGCGTACAGGTATACGAGGAGAATCCCCCACAGAAAGTCGAGGACGACCCACCAGGCGATCATGGATCCGCCGGCCGGCTCCTTCCCGAGCGCCTGCATCGCCGCGTCAAAGTCGGCGCTCAGGTACATGCCGTAGAGCAGGAAGTCAGCCACGTTGAGGACGAGCCCGGCCAGAAGGCCACCCAAGATGACACGCTTCAGATCGATATTGCCCATGGTGCACCTCGCGACTAGGGGGAAAGGTATGGGACCGCACTAACGCTGCGGTGCGGCAACCGCCGCGTCAACCGGCGTTCTATTCGTGTGCTCCCGTCGCGCGCTCTGCGCCCCTCCACGCTCCTGATCTCGTCCTCTCTAGAGCCGCAAGGTCGGCCGACCAGACCATACGCGACCGCACAGTAGATAGCGCCTGCTGCCTTGTCTTATGCTGGGAAACGACGCGGACCAGACTCCGCCGCTTGTGAGGTATCCGCCGTGTCCAGCAAACTCGTCATTACGGCCACTCGGCTCGCCCGAGCGTTTCCGCTCGAACAAGTCCAACGAACACCATGCAGGGGCGACCCTCCGTTGCTGCCCCAAAAATCGAGAGGAGGTAGGAGATGGCTTCGAGGAACGTGGAAGCGCACCGAACCGCGCACGAGAACTGGAGTCAGCGGGATTTCGATGCTGTTATAAGTGAAATGGTCGAGAACTTCACCTATCAGGACCACGCTCGCGGTCTGAGCATCTCGACACGTGACGGATTCAAAGACTATGTCGCTGCGTGGGCTGAATCCTTCTCGGACGGGG
>JBDHFW010000137.1:0-6788 GCA_039590175.1 Gemmatimonadota bacterium
CCTCGGCCGCCTTGAAGGCGTTGGGGTGGATGTTGGTGAGCGGGAACTGAAGGTACACGATGCGCACCCGGTCCCCGTACTCCTCCTTGATCCTGTTGATCGTCGGGAAGAAGCTACTGCAGAAGGGACATTCGAAGTCCGAGAACTCGATGAGCGTGACAGACGCATCCTCGGGCCCGAAGGACGGAGCGCCCTCCAAATCGAAGTCGGCCCGTGCCGGCTCCACGAAGTAATCGATCTCGTGCTCCGACCCCAGCTCCGACACTAGAGCCGTCACCAGCTGTTGGCGCTCGACATCCTCCAGGTATTGCCGGATCTGCGGGGCCACCTCATCCAGCTGCCGGCCCTGAAGCCGCGAGCTGTTCCGACGGTACCAGTCCTCGATCTCCGCATCCGAGACCTCCACCTTCCCCTCCGTCTCGGTAGCCACGATCTCCTCGAGGCTCACGCCTCGCGCCGCCGCGGCCTCTGTCAGGAGACGGTCCTGGATCACCCCTTCGACGGCGGCCTCCAACAGCTGCGATCGCTGCGAGCGGTATTGATATTCCATTCTCGCGAGCTGCTCGCGCACCTGCTCATCCAGGTCGGCCAGGGTGATCTCGCTGCCGTCGATGGATGCCAGCACCTCGGCCGCCGAGTCTCCCGCTCCTGCGGACAGCGTAGACGAGCCGGCGCCATCCTGGCCCGTGCCGCAGGCCGCAATCATCAGGGCAGCCGCAGCCGCCATCCAACTGGACCGATCCGTGCCCAGCCTCGGAATTCTGTTCATCTTCGTTTCCGTGATTATTCGAGCTCCAACCGCGCTCGGCTCATCCTAGCTCTCGATCTCACTCTGAGTCTCAGTTCGGAAAGGTCAACCCCACCGAGATCATCAAGTTTCGATTCTTGATGCTGATGATCTCGCTCTCGGCGATGTCCTTGAAGCCCCACTCGTACGAAATGTCGATCGTCAGACTGGTGGCTTTGACGCCGATGCCGGCCAAGAACCCGATGTCGGTGCTCTTCACCTGGCCCGGGAGGCAGTCGAACTCCACCTCGTCGAGCTCATCGAAGACCTTCCTCTTGCAAGAGGTCTGGAAGCTGAACGTGGGGCCGAAGAAGACCCGGGGCGACGTGACCGCCATCGGAGTCTGCGCCATGAGAAGGAGAGGAAACTCCCAATAGGAGAAGCGCCACTCTTCGTCGAACGGAACCTCGCTCTCCGGATCGCGCTTGAAGCCCTTCTTCGTGTAGAGGCCCTGGACCTCTACGCCCCAGGTCGCCCCGCCGACGTATAACGTGCCACCGACATGGAACCCGCCCTTCGCCTTCGTGTCGACCTTGTCGTTGTCCACGTTCAGGCTGACGTTGGACGAGTTGTACCCGCCCTTGATGCCGCCTCGGATCTGGCCCATCGCTGCCGTGGCAAGGCCCAACAGCAGTCCCGTGCCGAGTATCAGGCCGCGCGCAGCCGTCAACGTTCGTCGCATCGGACCTCCGAGTCCGCGAAGGGTTGGCGCCGGTCAAACCAGTGCATCCGATCAGTGATCGGGAGCACGTGATCGACCCTCGGACACGAATGACGTTAACCGGTTTCGAGGGCCCTCGAAACGTCGATGGCCGGTGTCGAGGGCGGTCTGGCACGCGAGCCTGTTGTCCTTTGGCGTCCACGGCGCCAGATTCTCGCCGCAACCGATTAGCTACCGCCCCGTCCAATGGAAGGAAAGGACCTTATCTATGCGACGCTTCACCGTTCTGGCAGCCCTGCTGATGGCTGCCACTTTGACCCTCGCTCCGAGTCCGGTGCTCGCACAGGACGACGAGGAGGAGGAGCCTGACACCAACTTCATCACGGTCACGAACATCCACATGCCGGCTACGGCGGACCGCGAGAAGGCGATGCAGTGGATCGACCAGGTGATGGCACCGGTCGCCAAACTGGATCCGAACGTTCTCTGGTACCGGGTCGCCACGCACAACTGGGGCGCGAACTCGAAGGACGTCGTCATCATGGCCGAGTACGATGAGTGGGCGGACATCGAGGCGGACTGTCCGGCATGCGACGCGTGGTTCGATGAGAACCAGCCAGCAGAGGACACGCCCGAGCGGGAGGAATGGGACGCGATGGCCGAGATGTTCTTCAAGTTCTTCAGCGGCCACAAGGACGAGATCTACGTCACGAACATGAACCGGGCGAAGAACTAGTCCCGGCTCGAAATCCTGGATCGGGTCGGTGTGCCGCCTCTTTGGGCGGGGCCAGGCGCGCCGACCGATTCACTCCCCTCTGCTAGCCCGCCCGCCTCATCGCTGTTCGCTGTAACGACAGCAGCTCGCTGATCCCGACCTCCGCCAGGTCCAACATCTCGGCCAGCCCCTCGCGCGCGAACGGTGCGCCCTCGGCGGTGCCCTGCACCTCCACCATCCGCCCGTCCTCGAGCGAGACGACATTGAGATCCACGTCGGCCGTCGAGTCTTCGGCGTAATCCAGATCCAGGCACGGATCTCCGCCGACGATCCCGACGCTGGTTGCCGCGACTAGCTGCTCGAGCGGGCTCGACCCCAGCTCGCCGGCCTGTACGAGGCTGTCGAGGGCCTCCCATAGCGCGAGGCAGGCTCCGGTGATCGAGGCAGTGCGCGTACCGCCGTCGGCGCTCAGCACATCGCAGTCGATCGTCACGGTCCGCTCACCCAGGCCGGCCAGGTCGGTGGCGGCCCGGAGGGACCGGCCAATGAGCCGCTGAATCTCCTGCGTTCGGCCGCGGGCCCCGCTCCGCTCGCGCCGCGTACGCTCGGGCGTCGCCCGGGGGATCATCGCGTACTCGCCGGTGACCCAACCACCTCTTCCCTCACGCCAGGGAGGGACGCCATCCTCCACCGTCGCGGTGCAGAGGACGCGCGTGGCACCGGTGGAGATGAGGCAGGACCCTTCTGCGAAGTGTGCCGCACCGAGCTCGATGGTGACTGGGCGGAGCTCGTCGGAGCGGCGGCCCGACGGACGGGGACGAGGCGAATGAAGATTCGCGTTCATCTTCCCAAGATGCCGGTCGAAGCATCCCGGGTCGAGCGCCGCCTTCCGTCGAGTCAGAGCGACTCAGCCGATCGGGACCTCGCTCATGAGAGCGAGAACATTGCCTTCCGAGTCGCGCAGAAACGCGAGCCAGAGCTCGGACGCCTCCGTCCTGTGCACCGCGAAGGGCTCCCGCTCGAAGGATGCTCCCCGCGTCAGGAGCCCCTGGTGAGCGACGTCGATGTCATCGACCCGGTAGTAGAGGATCGAGGCGGGATGGTCGAAACCCTTCTCCTCGGGGACGCCGAGCAGCAGGCGCACCCCTCCGCAATCGAAGAACGCCATCTGGGGAGGCGCGCTGAACAGGAACTCCAGACCCAGCACGTCGCGGTAGAACTCGATCGCCCGCTCCAGGTCGTGGACGTTGATCGCCACCTGTCCGATCGCTCTCAGCTCGAAGGAAGATCCGTTGTTCATCGCCTTCTCCTGCTTTTCGGGGCCCTCAGAGGCCGGGTGCCCTGCGAAGCGTACGTTGACGTGGTCCGACCCGAGAGATATCTTGCCACCACTATTATTAGCTTAGCTAACGAAATGAATACGACCTCGCACACCGATTCGTCAAGGCGCCGTCAATCCGGCGGTGGCTCGACCGGCACGGGACGTCTTTGAGCGCAACCGACCGCCAGGTCGCCGACCGTCTCCACTCGGCCGCGATACACCTTCTCCGGCACGTGCGGACGGTGGACTCGAAGAGCGGTCTGACCGCCTCGCGCCTCTCCGCCCTCTCCGTCATCGTCTTCGGAGGCCCGATCTCGATCTCCGAGCTCGCCGAGGCCGAGCAGGTGCGTCCGCCCACCATCTCTCGCCTGGTCAAGGAGCTGGAGTGGGAGGGATTGGTCAGCCGGCAGCGAGACACCCGGGACCGCCGGATCACACGGATCCGGGCCACATCGAAAGGCAGACGGCTGCTTCTCGAGGGCCGCGAACGCAGGGTGGCGAAGCTCGCGGAACGCGTGGCCGGGCTCCCGCCGGAAGAACGCGAGAGGGTGGCGGAGGCCGCCGCGACCCTGGAGCGCTTCAGCCTACCCGCGGACCACCCCCTGTCATGACGCTGCGACCGCCCGCATTGCTCTGGCTGCTCGGCCTGGCCGCATGTGGATGGCCCGGGGAGCAAAGGGACGATGTCGGGGCGAAGGACCGCGGAGACACGACCGCCAGGGCGGAGACCCCCCGCATCGTCCTGGTGACCCACGGGCAGTCGGCCGATCCCTTCTGGTCCGTCGTGGCGACTGGGGCTCGAGAGGCGGGAGGCGAGCTGGGAATCCGGGTCGAGTACCAGGCTCCCGGCACCTTCAACATGGTCGAGATGAGCCAGCTGATCGAGGCGGTAGTAGCCTCCCGCCCGGAGGGCCTGGCAATCTCGATTCCCGACGGCGACGCTCTCGCTCCGGCGATTCGGGCGGCCGCGGCCGCCGGCATCCCCATCGTCTCGATCAACTCAGGGGCGCGTGTCTTTCGCGACCTGGGCCTGAGCGCACACATCGGCCAACCCGAGCGGGATGCCGGTTTCGCGGCAGGACGGCGGATGGCGGAAGCCGGCGTGACCCGCGCGCTGTGCGTGAACCATGAGGTGGGGAACCTCGCCCTGGACAGTCGCTGCGAAGGACTGGAGGATGGCCTTCGCGAGGCGGGTGGCAGCGCGCTGGTGCTTGCGGTCGACCTGGCCGACCCCGAAGACGCCCAACAGAGGGTCAGGGGCGCACTGGCGCGCGAGCCCGGCATCGACGGTGTTCTGACACTCGGCCCCGCCGGCGCCGTCCCCGCCCTGGCGGCCGTGGCGATGCTGCGGGCATCCGGCGGGCTCGACACGCCGCTCGAGCTCGCCACCTTCGACCTCTCTATGCCCGTTCTGGAGGCGATCCGGGAGGGCGCGATGAGCTTCGCGGTCGATCAGCAGCCGTACCTGCAGGGCTACCTGGCCGTTGTCCTTCTCCACAAGGCCATCCAGATCGGAGCGGTTCCCGACGGCGTGATCCGAACCGGGCCTGCCTTCGTGACCGGCGATAACGCGGCCGAGGTCATCCGGCTCGTCGGACGGGGGGTGCGTTAGGGATGGAGACCGAACCGGCTGCCGCGAGGTCGCCCCGCGCGAGGCGCCTTCTCGCCCGGCCCGAGCTGGCGGCCGCGCTGGGGGCGGCGGTCCTCTGGATCTTCTTCACGATTCAGGCCGGCGAGCCCTTCCTGAGCCGGGCCGGGACGGCGGCGTACCTGAACGCGGCCGCGCCTCTCGGAATCCTGGCCGTCGCCGTGTCCCTGCTGATGATCGGGGGCGAGTTCGATCTCTCCGTCGGATCGATCATCGGGGCGTCGGGCATGTCCGTTATGCTGCTCACCACCCATTTCGGCTGGCCGCTCTGGCCCGCCCTGGCGGCGACCGTGGGGCTGTGCCTCTCGATCGGTTATCTGAACGGCATCATCGTCGTCCGGACCGGTCTCCCCTCCTTCATCGTCACGTTGGGCATGTTGTTCACCGTTCGCGGGCTCACGATCGCGATCAGCCGCGGGCTCAGCGGCCGGACGCAGCTGGGTGGCCTCGATGGCTCGACGGGTTACGAGTCGGCGAGGTTCCTGTTCGCCAGCAGCCCGCTGCCGCCCTTCCGCATCTCGGTGATCTGGTGGATCGGCCTCACGGTTGCCGCGACATGGGCCCTCAACCGGACCCGCTACGGGAACTGGATCTTCGGCTCCGGTGGACAGGCGGAAACGGCACGGAACCTGGGAGTGCCCGTAAACCGGGTGAAGATCGGCCTGTTCATGGGCACCGCCGTCGCTGCCAGCCTCGTCGGAATCATCCAGGCGGTACAGTTCAACGGTGCGGATACGCTCCGCGGCACGCTCCAGGAGTTCTGGGCGATCACCGCCGTCGTCATCGGCGGGACCCTCCTCAAGGGCGGCTACGGGTCGGCCGTCGGCGCTGCGCTCGGCGCCCTCATCTTCGGGCTCGTCCGGCAGGGCATCGTGATGATCGGCGTCAACGCCGACTGGTTCCAGGTCGCGCTCGGGACTCTTCTAATCGCCGCGGTCCTGTTCAACAACCAGGTTCGGCGCCTGGTCGAGCAGCGGCGCTGAGGGAGCCGGAGGGAACGGGAGGCGGCGGGATGAGTCGCGATCCTCGGCTGGCCGTGCGGGAGGTCAGCAAGACGTTCGGCTCGGTGCGCGCCCTGGATGCCGTCTCGCTCGACGTTCGGGCCGGCGAGGTGACCTGCCTTCTGGGCGACAACGGGGCCGGGAAGACGACGCTCATCAAGATCCTGTCGGGAGTCTACGGGGCAACGGACGGGGAGATTCGCCTGGACGGCGCGAGCTTGCAGCTGAGCTCCCCGCGCGAAGCACTCGCCCAGGGCATCACCACCGTTTACCAGGACCTGGCCATCGCGCCTCTGATGAGCGTGTGGCGGAATTTCTTCCTCGGCTCCGAACCGCTCAAAGGGCGAGGCCCCTTCAGGAGGCTAGATCCCGTCCGCTGCGAGAGCATCGCCCGGGAGGAGCTCGCCCGTCTGGGCGTTCGAATCGAGGATGCCCACCAGCCGGCCGGGACCCTGTCGGGCGGCGAACGGCAATCGCTCGCGATCGCGCGTGCCCTGCACCGCGGGGGTCGGCTCCTCGTTCTCGACGAGCCGACGGCCGCCCTCGGGGTCCGCCAGACGAAGGTCTTGCTGCGCACGATCCTGGAGGTGAGCCAGGAGGACGTCGGCGTCATCCTCGTCACCCACAATCCCCATCACGCCTTCCCCGTGGGCGA
>JBDHFW010000138.1:0-7853 GCA_039590175.1 Gemmatimonadota bacterium
ACCCAGGGCCGGATCGGGCTCCGAAATCCTCACCCGTAGTGGACCACAATCGGGGGGCACCGCACAGCCGATATTCTAACTCTACGACTGGTCTCGTTTATGGGGGGCAGGTCAGATCCGCCAGAGTTTCTATCTTGACTGCTGATTGCCGGAGCCTGACAGAGGTTGCGACCGATTAGCATCTATTCTTTGCTGAACGACGAAGGGGGCGGTTCCTTCGGGGCCGCCCCTGCCTGCATCTGCCTCCTCCACGCTCCTGATCTCGTCCTCCGACCATACGCCGCAGAATAGAGGTTCTCCTGACTTGCGGTCGGCGATGACAGGGGTCATGCTCGCTACGTAGCGAAGGCGGGCCTACTTCCGCGCGCGCTTCTGAGGCACAAGAGAATGTTCCTGGCGACGGCAGCAATCCGATCTGCAACTCGGGCCTGCCGCCCTCTCGGCGCAGCCTTCCCGGTTAGTGTACCCTCCCGTCACTCTCGCGAACAAGAATCACTACTGTCGTTCGTTTCAAGTACTGGAGCGTCGTAGGCAAGCATCCAAGCGTCCGTAGCAGGGACGCTTTGCCGTCATAGATCAGAAAAGAAGAAGCTGCCAGCTGGCGGATCTTGGAGGAACACACCAGCTGACAGCCACCCAGACACATAACCCGAAGGGGGTCACGCGCTTGGTCCATCTAACCTACGCGCCGGTGTGGCTGTCGCCAACCACGTGCTCCCGCAATCAGATGGCGTCGATCTGTTCAATAGGAGTCGATCCATTCAACAGGAGGGACTCATGCAACGACATGGCGTAAGAACGCTGCTTTTGCTCAGCGTCCTTCTGGTGATGCCCTCGGCACTGCGCGCCCAGGAGATGCGCACCGTGACCGGGAGCGTGGTCGTGGAGGGGACGCAGCAACCGCTTCCGGGCGCCGCGGTCGCCGTGAAAGGAACCATGATCGCCACGGCGACGGACGGCCGGGGGATCTTCTCCCTGCGCGTGCCCGAGAATGCCGAGACCCTGGTCTTCAGCTATCTCGGGTACAGGAGCGAGGAAGTCCCCGTATCCGACCAGGTGGATGTCACGATGACGATTCAGCCCATCGGCCTCGAAGGCATCGTGATCACCGCTAAAGGCATCAGGCGTGAGAAAGCGTCGCTCGGCTACTCGGTGCAGGACCTCACGGGCGATGAGATCGCCGAGGTGCCGGTATATAACCTCGTCAACTCCCTCCAGGGCCGCATATCGGGCGTCCAGATCACGGAAGCCGGCCCCACAGGGGGTAGCTCGCGGATCCTGATCCGCGGCGCGAACTCGATTACGGGCAACAACCAGCCCCTCTTCATCGTTGACGGGACGCCGATGGACAACACCGCGACGCACGTCCAGTCCCTGGCCAGCGGGGTGGCCGACCGCGAGATCCGCGACGAGAACGAGGGATACGGCGGGATCGACTACGGGAACGCGATGCAGGACATCGATCCGGCGAACGTCGAGAACATCAGCGTGCTCAAGGGCCCGAACGCCGCGGCCCTCTACGGCTCGCGGGCGGCCAATGGCGCTATCGTGATCACCACCAAGTCCGGTCGGGGGGCGCCCGGGGCTGGCGTGGCGGTGTCGGTGAACCTTAGCGGCTCCTTCGAGAAGCCCCTGCGGCTGCCGGAGTACCAGAACCTCTACGGCCAGGGGTACTCTGGGGAGTTTTCCTGGGTCGACGGCATGGGCGGCGGCACGTACGACTACTTCGACGAGAGCTGGGGTCCGCGCCTCGACGGGCGGCTGATCGACCAGTTCACCGGTCCTCAGCAGCCGTGGGTGGCCCACCCTGACAACGTGGAGAGCTTCTTCCGGACCGGCGGCACGCTGAACGCGAACATCGCCGTCGCCCATAACAGCGAGCGTGGCCATGTCCGCCTGGCCCTCAGCGGCACGGGGCGGAATTCGGTCGCCCCGGGGTCCAGCCTCGGTCGGTTGGGGCTGGCGCTCAAGGGTGGGATCCGCATGACCGACCGCCTGTCCGCCGATGCCTCGCTGAACTACATCGAAAGCTCGGGCGAGAACCGGATGGGCACCGGGTACGACCCGAACAATCCGATGCAGTCGTTCATCTGGTTCGGCCGCCAGGTGGACATGGAGGCGCTGCGGAACTACCGGTGCACCGGCGAAGAGCCGACCCCCTGCATCGTGGACGGCGGCCAGTACAACTGGAACTACAACTACCACAACAACCCCTTCTGGGAGATGGAGGTCAATGGGAACAACGACGAGCGGGACCGGCTCTTCTTCAATACCAGCCTGAGCTACCAGCTCACCAACTGGATCACCGCCACCGGGGCGATCGGCCGGGACTCGTATCGGTTCCACCAGAAGAACGTCGTCGCTCCCCACAGCCTGGACGACGCCGGAGACGGCTCGTTCATAGAGACTACGCAATACCGCGCCGAAACGAACGCGGATGTTATCCTGACCGCCACGCGGCAACTCACGTCGGCCCTCAGCCTGGACGTGACGGCCGGCGGGAACATCCACACGAACAAGTACGAGGGGAGCGGGGTCGATGTCGTGCGGCTCACCGCGCCGGGCATCTACTCGATCGACAACGCAGCCGTGACCCCCGAGCCGTGGGACTATTTCTCGAATAGGAAGGTTTACAGCCTGTACGGGGCCCTGACCCTGGGCTACAAGGGCTTCCTGAGCCTGGACCTGACCGGCCGCAACGACTGGTCGTCCACGCTCCCCGAGGGCGGTAACTCGTACTTCTACCCCTCGATCTCCACCTCCTTGCTTTTCAGCGAAGCTTTCAACATCCAGGGCAGCTTCTTCAGTTCCGGGAAGCTACGGGCAAGCTGGGCGAAGGTGGGGAACGATGCGCCACCCTACGAGCTCGTTTCGGTCATGGAGTCCTCGCAGCCGTGGGCCGGCACACCGATGTTCAGCGTGCCGATCCGGCTTGCGAACGCCGCCCTCAAGCCCGAGGAAACCAAATCCTTGGAGTTCGGGACCGACTTGGGCTTCTTGGACGAGCGCCTGGGTTTCGTGCTCACCTATTACGAGTCCGCCACGAGGAACCAGATCATGGGCGTCCAGATCCCGCGGGCGAGCGGCTACGAGGAACAGATGCTGAACGCCGGTGACGTCGAGAACAAGGGCTGGGAGCTTCTGCTCAGGGCGAGCCCGTTCCGCAGCGCGACGGGATTCAACTGGGACCTGACGCTCAACTGGGCCAAGAACACCTCGGAAGTCACAGAGCTCTACGGTGATCTGGAGACCCTGGTCCTCCATCGCTACTGGAGCGTGAACATCGAGGCCCGCCTGGGCGAGCCCTACGGGGCCCTCTTCGGCAACCCCGAGCTCCGTTGCGGGGTCACAGAGGATCCGGCATACGATGGTATCTGCGCGGGCAATGAAGGGCTCCTGATCCTGAGCGCGAGTGGCGACACGCAGGTGGACCCGACGCGGCGCGTCCTGGGGAACTACACCCCCGACTGGAACGGGGGCCTGCAGAACCGGTTCACCCTCGGTCGCTGGAGCCTGAACACCCTCCTACAGGGCCAAAGGGGCGGCGACATCTTCTCCGTTACAGACTATTTTGGCCAGTACGCGGGCGTGCTGGAGAAGACAATACCGGGCCGTGAGGTCGACTGGGATGACCCGGGGGTCTTGGTACGAGGCGTCCTTCCCGACGGAACGATCAACGGCGAAGGGGGCAACGACGTCCGTGTCGTAGCGCAGGACTACTACGAAGGGATCTGGGGCAAGCACGACAGGTCCATCCTCGATGCCACCTACCTAAAGTTTCGAGAGCTCCGGATCGCCTACGAGCTGCCCACCAGTTGGGCGAGCTGGATGGGCTTTAACGGAGGGAACGTGGCCTTGATCGGCCGGAACCTGTTCCTCTGGTCCAATGCTAACGACATCGATCCGGAGACAGCGTTTGATGCCAGCAACGCGCAGGGCATAGAGTTCGGCCAGCACCCGAGTGTCAGGAGCTTCGGCTTCGCGATCACGTTGTATTAACGGCCCTAGATGAGAAAGGCGACTAAAATGAGCAGAATAAAGCTTGCCTTCGTTGCGCTTGTCGTCAGCCTCGTCTGGGCTGCGGGCGCCTGCGAATCGCTGACCGAAGTTAACGAGAACCCTAACGCGCCGAGTGACGTGTCGGCCGGGTTGCTGCTTCCCAATGCGATCCGGCTCGCCGTGGAGGACGTCTACGGTGACTTTCAGTACTTTTCGCATACCGGCATCTGGCCGCAGCACATTGTCCAGATCCAGTACCCGGATGAGGAGGAGGGCCTGATCCGCCCCCAGAGCATGGAAAGTTTCTGGACCGACTTCTACGCGGATGAGTTGATGGACATCCAGACGGTCCTCCACAAGGGAGTGGAGTCCGGGGATGCGAACGTTGAGGCGGTGGGAAGGATCTGGAAGACCTGGATCTTCCACATCGTCACCGACCTCTGGGGCGACGTGCCCTACTCCGAGGCCCACTACGGCGCGGAGAACACGACCCCGGCGTACGATCGCCAGGAAGACATCTACGCCGGGATGCTCGCCGACCTGACCACCGCCGCCGGTATGCTCCAGAATCCCGACGCGTCCGACTTCGGCGGCGGTGACCTGATTTACGGCAGCAACTTCGAGGCGTGGCGACGGTTCGCCAACTCACTCCGCATGCGCCTGGCGATGCGGCTCTCCGAGGTGGACGCCGCCACCGCGCGGGCGGAGTTCGCGGCAGCGTACGCCGCCGGAGGCTTCCAGAGCAACGCGGACAACGCGATGCTGAACTGGCCGGGTTCTCCTTACGAGAACCCATTCTACGAGAACAGGGTCATAGAAGCCCGGGACGACCACGGCATCAGCGCCACCCTGGTGGACACGCTGGTGTCGTTGGCCGACCCGCGTCTACATCTTTACGCCGAGCCCGCTGTGACAGACGGCGAGTACCGCGGCCACCACAACGGGATGCAAACCATCCCGGTAGGCACGTCGCTGGACGATTTCTCCAGGATCGGCGACTTCTGGCGGTTCGACGGGGCCGCAACCCCGACCATGATCATGTCCTATGCCGAGGTCCTCTTCCTCCAGGCCGAGGCAGCTTGGAGGGGGTGGACCGCCGGGGCTCCGGCCACGCTGTACAGCGAGGCCATCCGGGCAAACATGAATCAGTACGACCCGGTCGGTCCCTCGGACACGGAGATCGACGACTATCTGGCGCAGCCCGTGGTGGCGTATAACGGGACTCTCGAACAGATCTTACTCCAGAAGTGGATCGCCCTCTGGATGAACGGCCCGGAGGCGTGGTCCGATAATCGGCGGACGGACCTCCCGGCCTTGGTGCCGGGGCCGGATCTGATCCTCAGCCGCATCCCGGTCCGGTTGATGTACCCGGACACCGAGCAGTCCCTGAATCTCGCTAACCTGAACGCCGCGCTCGCTCAGCAAGGAATGACGAGTATCGACCTGGTCACGCCTGTCTGGTGGGATGTGAACTAGAGCCCGAGGCTGAGGGCTCTGCAAACGGAGCGCCCCCCGTAGTCCTCTACGGGGGCGTCTTCGTGTGCGCCGGGCATGGCGCGCACGCCTTGAATGGCGCTGTCAACCGATAGCGTTACCGTGCACCGCGAGCCGAAGCTGAAGCTGGCTCCCGAGTCGATTAGACGACTGAAGAGAAAGCTGCGGCGGATCTTGCGGCGGGGACGAGGCCGTAACCTTGTCAGTGTCATCGCAAAGGAGAATTTGGTGTCTATTCGACCCCAACGCTTCGGCCTCCTCGTGCTCGCCCTCCTGTTGGCGGCGTGTGCGTCGCAACGGTTTTCCGAGGAGCAGACCGGCGGCTTCGAGGGAGGCGTCGAGATCCAAGGGGGAGCCACCGTCATCTCGGGCGTGACTCTCGAAGACGAGACGGGCTCCGTGCTCGATGCCCTGGTGGGAAGGGTGCCCAACTTCCGGATCCGACGTATCTCGGGCGACTGTCCGCAGATCAGCCTCCGCACAAGTGTGTCGTTCGAGTCGGTCACAAACCCCCAGGTCTACGTGGACGGGACGCAGATCGCGGACACGTGCATCCTGGAATCGCTCCTGGCCCAGAACGTGGAGTTGGTGGAGATCTACCCCATGGGGGTCACGAGCCGTCCCGGCTACGCGACCCACTCTCACGGGCTGATCCTAGTGTTCTTGCGCTCCGGCTAGGCCGGAGGGCGACCCTTAGCGCCGACCGGACGTGCCGGTCGGCATCCGGCGGTTCACGAGGCACACGCTTTCTTAGAGTTGGTTACGGACCCGCACAGGTGGTTCCCTCGTTCGGACAGCCTTTCCGAGCAACCTTGGGTTACCGGCAGCCTGTGTGGGTTCGACTCATCGAACCTTGGCCGAATTTGTCGGACGCCTCCTTGTTCCTCCTCGCGTCCGGTCCCTCCACGCTGAACTCGCCCTCCGACCATACGCCGCAGAATAGAGGTTCTCCCAACTTGCGGCGGCCCACGCCACGTAGAAGCGTCCACAGCACGAGGGCCTACGCCCTCCAAGCTGCTCGGTGGTGACTGCGCCGAGCCGACGCCGCTCAACACGACGCCTGCCTTACCGCACGCCGCAGTGGCTCGCTTGACTGTCGCTTTACCTTCTGAGGCGACCGTTGCTGCAAAGCAGGAGGTTAGCCATGCGGCGATTCTCGATAAGCAGACTCAATCATCAAGTGATGCTTCCGCGCGTCCTGAGCCCACACCGGCTCTGGCTCCTTAGCCTGTTGGTCGTGGCGGGTTCCGTGCTCCTTGGCTGTGGGGACGCCCCGACGGGTGGAGGTGCGCTCCTACCCCCAGCAGCCCCACCGCCGCCGCCGCCACCACCATCGTCAGAGATTGCCTTCGAGAGTCGCCGCGACGGCATCGTCGACATTTACGTGATGAACGCCGACGGTAGGGTGCAGACCAACCTCACCAACAACCCGGCAGACGACTTACGTCCAGCGTGGTCGCCCGGCACGTAGATCGCCTTCGAGACCAACCGGGACGGCAACTTTGAGATCTACGTGATGAATCTTCCATCAAGGTTGCGCAGTCTGAGAGCGTTATGAGGAAGGGTTTGCATAAGGGGGCTGTATAGCCCTCGATGACTGGGGAGCGGGGATAGGGGGATTGGACGAATGATCACCATGGATCGGCTTTACAGGTTCGGCGGTCTGACGGCTGTGTGCGGAGCCTTACTCTCCGGCTGCTCGAGCCCCGTCGAGCCTCCCCCGGACAGTCTTTTCGGGGTCTGGGAGTGGGTGCGGGCCGAGGGAGGCGTGGCGGGCGTGACCCTAACGCCGGAGACCGAGGGCTACACCCTGCAGCTCAAGATTACCCGGCCGGATCGCATCCAACTGGATCGGGACGGCGTCGCCGAGGTCGTGACGAGATTCGAGCTGATCCCCTCTTCGGGAACGGACTTTCCGTGGCTGCGATACGACGAGCCGATCCTCGGCCAGGACGAGCAGGAGTTGAGGCTCAGCGAGGGAGAGCTGATCCTGACGGATCCCTGCTGCGACGGCTTCGCCTACACCTGGCACCGCCCCCCCTCACCCGAGTAAAGGGAAAGGTTTTTCACGCCGATAAGTTGAGGGTATGAGCGAGCAGTTCGAGGAACGTGTGGACCTGTGCCCGTCCTGCGGTGGCGAGCTGCTGCCGCTCGTGTTCGGCTATCCCAGCCCCGAGATGATGAAGGCGGCTAACCGGGGCGAGATCGCGTTGGGCGGCTGCGTGCTGCCCGAGGATCCGCTGCTTTACGAGTGCAGTGCGTGTGACAGCCGCTTCCACGAGCGCGATCTAACGTTCGCCGTCCCCTAACTGCCGCAGTCCCTACCGGCCCCTCCACGCTCCTGATCCCGTCCTCCGTCC
>JBDHFW010000139.1:0-7032 GCA_039590175.1 Gemmatimonadota bacterium
TAGCGGGCGAGAGCCAGCAGCTTTTCCGGCAGGGTACCGGGCGTCTCGAAGAACAGGTCGACCTCGACCGGCATCGTCTGCTCCCGCCAGTGCTCGCTGAGCGCCGTCAGATAGCGCCTGGATTTCGCGCGACGCAGGCACCGCATGCTCACGGCGCGCTAGACCCCAGGCAGCTCAGCCTCCGCAGCCCAGCCCACCGCTGGACTTGTTGCTGCATACCATTACGCCCGAGCCTGTGGCGGGAGAGAGCGGTGGGATGTCACCGAAGGCGAGCGCGCACTCACGGCCGTCTGCCTGCTCGTGGGTTGCCCGCGCCGTCCACCCGTAGGCGCTCGCGTTGATTTCCATGGTCACACGCGGGCTAAGTCGGAGGTCCAGTGCGCTGACGTCGGAGGCGTACGAGCCGGACACCGAGTAGTAGGCTTCCTGCGCCGACGCGAGGTTGCGCAGGTCGCTTTGCATCGTGGCCGCCGCGGCGCGGCTCCGGGGGATGTCGGACCGGACGACGGATAGCGCCGCCAGGATGCTGATGACCGTGACGACGATCAGCACCTCGACGAGCGTGAAGCCCTCCCGCCAGATACCGAAGCGCCTCTCACGTGCCCGACGCCAGTAAATCCTTGCCATGAGGCGCCGTAAGTGCATGTTGGGTGCCAAGATCTGTCGATCCTGCGCACCCAGTTGCCTCGAAAGAGGTTAGAGAGCCTCGAGACGGTCGGCCGGAGCGCCGAATGTGCACTCCATTCGTGCTTTTTGCGGCGATCCGGCAGGCGGGCTTCGGCTTCCTGCCGGGCACGCCAGGCCCGCCAAACGCCGGAAAGCGTCAGAGATCCGACATGTCCGTGAAGCCTTCGCCGATCGGCTCCTCGGTCGTCGACAGGTCGCACCAGGTGAGTTTCTCGCCGCCCTCGTCGAATCCCCAGGAGAAGTACACGGGCTTCTCGGTCTGGAGCAGGTGATACATGTCGCTGAAGTAGTCCTGCTCCAGCGTCACAACGAGAAAGCCCGCGGCGCTGCGGCCGATCTCGGAAGGGCCGGGCTCGAAGAAGATCCGCACACCGCTGTCGCCGGGACCTCGGTAGGCGGGATCGGGCTCCAGGAACAGGAACCTCTTGAAGTCATCGGTCGAGCGGCGCGATACGCCGACGCGGTAGGCCTCGATCTCAAGAACTGGCATGGCGGTTCTCCGGTTGGATATCAGCGTCACGGCGATCCGTCAGGTCTGACTCAAACCTATCCCCATCGCTCCCTACATGTCATGGCGGCCGGGATTCTCCCCACATCGCGACACCGGTTCTTCCCGATTGTCGCGGGTTCAGGCGGTCCGGAGTTTGCGCTGACGGGGATCAGGAGCATCGACAGAGGGGTGGAGGGACGCTGACAAACAATGGAGGGGACCAATGTCCCAGATTTCTAGGCGATTGCTCATAGCAGCGGCCGGATTCGGCCTCATGGGAGTTGCGCCTTCGACGGTCCATGCCCAGGGCTTCCTTCTCGACCTCTACGCGGGGGTCGGTCTGCCCACGGGCCGGCTGAACGATTTGACGAGCCCTGGCTTCTCGGGCGGGCTGGGTTTCGGCTATGTCTTCAATCGCGCGGTGGGCATTCGCGCCGACTTCGCGGGCGAGTGGCTGAAGGGACAGGATCCGGTCGTGTCGCCGCTTCCCGACATCGATCAGGACTTCTTCGGCCGCGACGTCAACCTATATCATTACGATGCTGCGATCATGATCAACGCGACCGATCCGAGGCAGACGAACTGGATCGTCGCGATCGACGCGGGAGCGGGCGCCACGACGATACAGTTCAGAGGCGACGAGCTGGACCGGCCGGACTCGGAGACCCGGTTCACGATCCCGGTAGGATTCGGGGTCGGCTATCTGGTCTCAGAGACCGTTGGCGTGTTCATACGCGGCCGCTGGTACCTCATGTTCACCGACGCCTCCCGCTTCGGTGGCTCGACCTGGTCGTCCTTTCCGATTTGGGGCGGATTCGGGATTCGCGTCGGCTGATCGCCGGCGTCACGACCTGGTCGGTCCGGCCTCGGCGGGGAGGGACTCCGCCTTCTTGGACTCGATCAGCGACTCCATGAAGTCCTGCCGCTCGCCCATGAGCGCCATCCGCTGGTCGATTCCCTCGACGAGCTGACGGATCTCGAGCACGCCCAGCTCCAGCCGCTCGAGCCGGTCCCGGTCCGGGGAGCTCTCGTGCCGCAGCTTGATCCACTCTTCGAGCACCCTACCGAGGCGGCGACTGAGCGGGAAGAGGAGGATGATCGCACCGATCAGGACGGTCATCATGACGGCCGCAAACATCTCGAGAACCTCGGGGCCCATTTGCTTCCGCCTTCCGGCTGGCGTTGTTTGTCGGTTAGGCAGGGGGAACGGGAGGTGAATCTACCTTCCCGCAGCGTATACGGCGATCTGAAAGCGAGGGTTTCGGAGCTTGAGCATCGAGGCTGCTACGCTGGGTGGCGGCTGCTTCTGGTGCCTGGAGGCCGTCTTCGAGCTGCTGGAGGGAGTCGAACGGGTGGAATCGGGCTACGCGGGCGGCAGCGCTCCTAGCCCAACGTACGAAGACGTCTGCGCGGGAACGACCGGCCACGCCGAAGTGGTGCAGGTCACCTTCGACCCGGACGTAATCACGTACGGCGAGATCCTGCAGGTCTTCTTCGCCACCCACGACCCGACGACGCTGAACCGGCAGGGGCCGGATGTGGGGACCCAATACCGCTCGGCGATCTTCTATCGCTCGGAGGCTCAGAAGAAGACGGCGCAGGATCTGATCGCGGAGCTGGAGAAGAGCGGTATCTTTCCCGGCGCGATCGTGACCGAGGTGGCCGAGCTCACCGAGTTCCATCCTGCAGAGGCGTATCACCAGGAGTACTACCGCAACAACCCGAACCAGCCGTACTGCACGTTCCTCATCGATCCGAAGGTGGCGAAGTTCCGGCAAAAGTTCGCCGCCCGGCTCAAGGCCGCTCCTCCCGGCGCCTAGAGAGATGACGCCACGCCCCGATACGGTTGGGCGCGAGAAGCCGCGCGTCGTGATCGTAGGCGGCGGGTTCGGCGGCTTGGAGGCGGCCAAAGCGCTGGCCAAGGCCGATGCGGAGGTCGTGCTGTTCGACAGGCACAACCACCACCTCTTTCAGCCCCTGCTCTACCAGATCGCAACGGCGGCTCTCTCACCCGCCAACATCGCGGCGCCGATCCGGAAGATCCTCGCGAAGCAGAGGAACTGCGAGGTGATCATGTCCGAGGTCACGGATGTGGATCTCGAGAGCCGGACCGTCACAGTGACGGATCAGAGGTACGCCTACGATTACCTGGTGCTCGCGGCCGGCGCCCGCACCAACTACTTCGGCAACGACGCCTGGTCGGAGGTGGCTCCGGGCCTGAAGAACATCTCCGAGGCGATCGACATGCGTAGCCGTTTCCTGCTGGCGTTCGAGCAGGCCGAGATCGAAACGGACGAGGAGGCTCGGCGGACGGCACTTACGTTCGCGATCGTCGGCGCCGGCCCGACCGGCGTGGAGTTGGCGGGAGCGATGGCGGAGATCGCCCGTCAAACGCTGCGGGCCGACTTCAGGCGCATCGACACGAGCACGGTCCGGGTCATCCTGATCGACGCCGTGGACCGTGTGCTGTCGACCTTCACGCCGGAGCTCTCCGATCGAGCGCAGGGCGATCTGGAGCAGCTGGGTGTCGAGATCGTTCTGAGCACGAGGGTCGTCGATGTTCGGCCCGGGCTGCTCGTTGTGGAGACGCCGGAAGGAGAGGAGCAGATTGAGGCGGCCAACGTGTTCTGGGCCGCGGGCGTGCGCGGCGTGCGGTTAGGCGAGACGCTAGGCGTGGAGCTGGACCGCGGCGGTCGGGTGATCGTCGCAGATGACCTCACGATTCCGGGCCACGCCGAGGTGTTCGTGGTCGGAGATCTGGCGCATCGGATCGATCCGCACACGGGGGATCTCGTGCCTGGCGTGGCTCAGGGCGCGATCCAGATGGGCCTCTTCGCGGGGGAGACGATCGCCTCCGAAGTGCGGGCGCTTTCTCGCGGACGGCCGGCCCCGGAGCGGGGCGTGTTCGTTTACCGGGACAAGGGTTCGATGGCCACGATCGGGCGTAACCGCGCGATCGCCGACATCCACGGGCTGCGCTTCGGCGGCTTCCTCGCCTTCCTGGCGTGGGCGTTCATCCACGTGCTCTTCCTGATCGGATTCCGCCGCCGGCTGATGGTGATGCTGGAGTGGATGTGGAGCTACCTCACCTTGAGCCGCGGCGTGCGGCTGATCACCGGCGAGGACCAGGTGCCGAAGCCGGTCCGGCCTCCACCGGACCCACGGCTGCTCGGACGCGGCCCGTCAGGCCCGACTTGAGGGCGAGAGGCCGGACCACAGGGGAAAGGCCCTCAGAAGTCGTCGAAACCGCCCATGTCTTCGAACCCCGCTGACGGAAGAGGTACCGCCTCGGGGATGTCCACGTCGGGATAGTCGATTCCACCGCCGCCGCCACCGACGTAGATGGGACCTCCGTAGCCGTAGCGCGGACCGTAGCCCCACCAGGGGCCGCCGTAGCCGGCCCTCACCGAGTAATGAACGGGTGTGCTCCGTACGTTGCTCGAGCACCCGACCAGCGTCGGGGCGAGGAATCCGAGAGCGACGATACCGAAGAGCAGGCTCCGCAAGGTTCTCATTCTGGCTTCCTCTCTCACTCTTGGACGAAGACGGCGAGCGCAGCGCCGGTCGGGTCGACGATGACGGCGGCCTGGCCCTCGGCGAACTCGGGGTCGGGCTCGACGACCACCTGGCCTCCGAGTGCCACCGCTCTTTCCAGCGTGGCGGAAAGGTCGTCGACCGCCACGTAGGGTAGCCATCCCGATCCCGCGTCTCCCCTCTCCAGTTCGACCACGCCGGCCTGCGGCTCCCCGGCCACCTTGAGGACGCGGTACGGCTCGTCGCCCCGAATCTGGAGTCCGCCGGCCGTGTAACCGAGGGACGCGTAGAAGGCGAGGGAACCGGCGAGGTCCGTAGTCCAGAGCTCCACCCAACCGAAGTCACCGGCGGCCGGTTCCCGATCGGGCGGATCACCTCCGCTCGCCCTCAGGAACGCCACGCCCGCACCCTGCGGGTCGGTGACGAAGGCCGTCCGGCCGCGATCTTCAAGCTCCTGTGGCGGGTCGTGGACGACGCCCCCGGCCCCCCTCGTCTGCTCAGCGGCGCGGTCCACGTTCGGGACGGAAATCGAGCCGATCCACAGCGAGGCGTCGCCGTCAGCCTCCGGATCGGCCACGATCCCCGCGATCATCCGGCTTCGGTTCTCGACGACCGTGTAGCGTACATCTCCCTCCGCCAGGTCGGAGAACACCCAGCCGAACAGCTCCCCGTAGAAGCGCTTCGCCGCCTCGACATCGCTCGTCGCCAGATCGAACCAGACGAACTTGCCGTACTGGAACTTCCCGGTGCTGGGCTGTGCCACGCGCGGAACGCGGACCTCCATCGGCCCGCAGGCCGCCACCGCGACGGCCGCCAGGACCGCAGCCGAGACGTAGCGCGATGAGAGCGAAGAGCGTCGATCGTTGAACATGATCATCCTTTCGCGTTAACCGGCTCCCTCAGAGTGGGCCGTCGCTGCTCGACAAGATGGGAGCTGCCGCTCCACACGATGCGGGCCGCGGCCGTTGGATCAAGCAGGGGCCGGTGACCCGGATGGTAACGGCGCCACCGGCTCCGGTGTGACCCGGACCGCCTCGGGGGCTTCGTCTCCGCCGTACGGGATCCTGAAGAAGATCGTGTACAGCACCGGAACCACGATCAACGTGAGGACCGTGGCCACGAGCAGCCCTCCCATGATCGTCACCGCCATCGAGACGAAGAACGCGTCCATGAGCAGAGGGATCATCCCGAGGATCGTGGTGGCCGCGGCCATCATCACGGGCCGCATGCGGGCCACGCCGGAATCCACGACGGCATGAAAGCGGTTCTTTCCGGTATCGATCTGCCGGCCGATCTCCTCGACGAGGACGATCGCGTTCTTGATCAGCATCCCGATCAGGCTCAGGAACCCGAGGAGGGCCATGAAGCCGAACGGCTGCCGGAAAATCAGCAGCCCCGCCGTCACGCCGATGATCGCCAGAGGCGCGG
Source organism: Gemmatimonadota bacterium (assembly GCA_039590175.1). Lineage (GTDB taxonomy): Bacteria > Gemmatimonadota > Gemmatimonadetes > Palauibacterales > Palauibacteraceae. Next base: position 6,140 of record JBDHFW010000139.1, read on the forward strand.
TGAGCCAGATGACGAACGTCTTGTTGATCGAGTTGAAGAGCAGGACGACGATCAGGACCATCAGGCCGAAGAAGATCGGCAGCGTGCGCGCCAGACCGGCCTGGGCCCGTGCGCTGTCCTCCGCCTCGCCGCCCCAGGCGATGAAGTAGCCGGGCATGCCCTTGATCGGGATCTGGTCCATCTCGACGACCGGGATCGTGCCGGCGGTCAGCGTCTCGAGCGGATCCCGGTTCCCGAAGTTCTTTCCGGTATACGCCGCCAGATCGATGTTGAGTGCCCGCTCGATACGCGGCTTCGAGCGGTCGAGCAGATCGGCGGCTAGCTCACCGTCCGGGTCCGCGTGGACGCGTATCGTCCGCGTCCGATTCCAGCGAAAGACCGTCGCATCCTCCCATACGGTCTCGAAGCCCGCGAGCACCTGGCGCATCGGGATATTCCGGCCGGCCGCGGGGCTCCAGATCTGGAGGTCGCGGATGTTGTCCACATCATCCCGCTCGTAGTCCGGCGCCCGCGCCACGATCGGCAGGAGCTCGTCGCGCTCGCGGTAGACACCGGCGCCAGCTCCGGTCGATCGATCCCGAGTTGCCGCGCCTGCGCCTCCGCCATCAGCGGCCGAATCGTCTTGACCTGCTCCCGCCATTCGTCCCGGATCCCCTTGCCGCCCTCTTCACGCAGGATATCCTTAGCGGTCGCGGCCATCTCGCGCAGGATCGTCCCGTCCGGACCGCTGATGCGGAGCTGGATCTGGCCTCCCTCCCCCGGCCCGAGCCGGAACTTCCGGATGTTGACGATCGCCTCGGGAAGGAGCTCCTGAAGCTCCCGCTGCGTCTTCAGCTGCAGATCATCGATGATCGTCCAATCGTCGACGTCCACGAACATGGCGCCGAAGGCGG
>JBDHFW010000140.1:0-13075 GCA_039590175.1 Gemmatimonadota bacterium
AGATCGTCGGCGGAAAATACCAGGCAAGCAAACAAAGATGTGGAGTCTCTTGAGGAGATACTAACGGCCGGGCGCGCCGACCCATGCGTAGACGCATCCCGGCATAGCCCGCACCGACAACAAGCGTGTCGGCCGTTCGTCTGAGTGGGCGCTTGACTTGGCGAGGAAGCGAGCGACGGAGGCGATTGATTAATGCTCTCGAGCGCGCGGCTCCAAGGTCCCGCCAAGCGGCCTTGCCATCCGATCGCTTCACCCCTGCAGCATGCCTCCCGAGCCTCGGAGCTCTCGATCTGGCGAGCCGGAGCCGTCGTCCGTGCGCACGGCGAGATCGAGAACAGGATCGAGAAAGGAGACCCCTCCGTACTCTGGGATCGCCGGTACCTGCAGCCGACCCGCATCGAACCGGCAGATCTCGCTCCTCTTGCGTGGCACTTCGGCATAATCGTGGCACTGCAGGAACACTGTATAGTCGCCGCCGGCCAAGTTGAGGATCAGTCGTGCTTCCAGCATTGCCGTTTGGCCGGCTTCCAGGTCAACCGTGCTCCCATCGAGCCTATAAGAGGTTGTGTGGAAAACCTCATCTCCGGAAGGGACGGCGAGCGAGACACCTAAAGAGAACTGGCTAAAGCTTGAGTTCGCCCGAACGGTTGCCCGAAGTCGGCAGACCTCTCCGGCCCGAAATACCGACTTCGGGCGCCGCTCCTCGTCAAGGATCTCGAAGTCCTCGAGAACCAGGCTAACCTGCGTCTGCGTACGAGCAGCGCGCACCAGAGAGACGTAGTGGCGTTCCGCCTCAACGGTGTCGCCTAGAAACTGCGAGCGACCCTCGGCCAGAACCATCGTGTACGGGCATAGCTGAGCGACCGAGGCGAGGTTGTGCGACACGAATACCACCGCCACGCCTTGAGCCGTGAGACTCCTCATGTGATCGTGGCATTTCTTCTGAAATGCCAGATCACCTACCGACAGGATCTCATCCACTAGCAGGACGTCCGGTTCCATGTGGGCGGCCACCGAGAACCCGAGCCGGGCCATCATTCCGGACGAGTATCGCTTCACTGGCGTGTCCAGAAACGGCTCAATGCCCGAGAAATCGACAATGAGGTCGAGCTTTTGCGCCACTTCGTTGCCCCTCATGCCGAGAATCGCCCCGTTGAGGAAGACGTTTTCACGCCCGGTCAAGTCTGGATGAAAGCCCGCCGCAACCTCGATCAGAGCGCGAAGCCGGCCGTTGATCTGAAGCCGGCCTCTATTTGGCCGAAGGATGCCAGACAGCAGCTTGAGGAGCGTGCTCTTCCCGGCTCCGTTCGGCCCGATAATTCCCAGCGCCTCGCCCGCCTTCACGGCGAACGAAACGTCGCGAAGCGCCCAGAAGTCCCTCTCGCCGAGCTCGCCGGATCGCGGCCCTCTTCCGCCGACCTGGCGCAGCAGCGCAGGGATCATGTCGCGGAGACTGTCATGGATCTCCCCGCGCTGGAACTTCTTCCAGATGCCCTCCGCCGTGATTCCGACGTCGTTCACCATCAGATGTACTCCGCGAACAGGAACTCGAGGCGATGGAAGAGGGCCACTCCTACCGCGGCGATTCCAAGCGCCCAGCCTCCGGCGTAGGCCAGATACCAGGGCGACCACACGACCACCCCTCGGGGGTCGACGAGGGATCGCAACAGATCATGCCCCTCGACGACAGCCAGCCGTATGCCCTCGAGTATAGGTGCGAGAGGATTCAACATCATGAGTTGCGTGCCGATGGAGCCGAACATCGCGGGCTCGAAGAAAACCGGCGTGAAGAAGATGCCGAAGGTCAGAAGCACGCGGACGATGTATTTGACATCCCTGAAGAAGAGGTTCGCACAGGCCACGAGCAGCGCGGTTCCGACCGTGAACAGAGCAAGGCACAGCGTGAGGGGCAGAGCCCAGAGCGACGCGGCAGAGAGCCCGATCCCCAGGAAGGGCAAGACGACGACCAGCGCCAGCGCGCCGATGGCGCTGTCGAAGGCCTGTGCGAGCGTCGCCGATATCGGCAGCACCTCCCTGGGGAAATAGATCTTCGTGACGAGGTTGATGTTGCCGACCAGCGCTCCCGAGGCGAACTGAATCGAGCCCACGAAGAACGCCCAGGGAATCGACTTCAGGGCCAGCCCCGAGATGATGGCGGGATCGAACTGCTCGCCGGACAGGTACGCCATGGCGTAGCGCACGAGGACGCCGGAGCCGACGATAAGCAGCGGCATGAAGATCGCCCAGACGAAGCCCATCACCGCCTGCTTGTAGCGGAGCTTGATGTCTCTCAGCGTCAGCTGATACAACAGATACCGGTATTCCCGCAGATCCCCGACGAGCTCCGCGATGGCGGACAGCGGATGCGATCGGCGCCCTGCCGGTCCGGTTTCGGCAACGTACGTCTTTCGGTCTCGGGCTGACGGACCAGCCCGAGCCAGCTGCCTCGGTGTCACGATTGTCCATTCATCGGAGAGTACCCCCGGAGCCGGGATAGGCAGATTCCGGGCCATCCATGCCTGTCCGGCGGGAGGGAGAGACCCGAAGCACCTCGATCGATTCGTCCCCGTTCAGGAACCGTCGCTCGATGTGATAGTCACCGTCCCACACATCACCCAGGCGGAAAGGCTTCCATTCGGAGGCCGGCCAGACGATCCACACGGCGAGGTCGCCACGGGTATGCTCGCTGAGCTCTCCGGGCGTGCTCAGCAGTCGATTTCCGGTCCAGAAGTCCACCGTTCCGCGTTGCCGGGCCACGTTCGAGAATCGGTGCGAGCCGCGGTCTAGATAGATGGCGTGGTTCCGTCCGATGTAGTACGAGACGGGAGGCACATCGGCGACTATGATCTGCTCCTCAGGTCGGGCTGCCTCGCGGACGAACTTCGCGGGGGACCGGAAGTCGTCCCGATCGTACCATGTACTGTGGAAGCGCTGAAACCGGCCGACGCGATAGGTGGCATCCCGCGATGTGACGCTCGAGATGTGGGTGGGATTGAAGTCTTCCGTGACGCCGAAGAGGAGAATCAGCAGCAGGCCCGCGGCCGCGGCATACGATCGCGCCGTACTCGGCTTGCGGCCGCGAGCTGCGGCCCATGTCACTACATTTCGCACCGTCAAAGCCAGGGCCGTCAATGCGATGGGGTAGAGGAAGAAAGTGTAGCGCGTGACCATGAAGGTAGGTGCGAAGCTGCCGAGCACCAGAAAGAAGTAGACGACCACCACGGCCGGGCTGAGAGCGATCTCTTGGGGGGAGCGCGGTAGAACGCGGACGATCTGAAGGAGGAGTCCCGCGAGCAGGATCGCGGCGAGAACCGGCATCTCGCGAAACCACGGCACGATCACGGACTGGTACGGGAAGGGCCAGAGAAACGTCAGGCGGAATCCATCCCGAAATAGATGGGCGCCACCGGCAGCTATCCACTCGCGGGAGCCCAAACCGTAGGTCAGCCATCCGGCGTAGGCGACCCATCCGATCGAGATCGCCACGCCGAGCGCGGTGGCGGCCGCAGCGAACGGTCGCTCCCGAAGTCGGCGGTGGATCCGATACCGACCGAGGAGCACAGCGGCGAGGATGGCGGTAGGCACGAACGCATGAACCGAGGCCGTCACGAGCAGCATGCCGGCAAGCACTTCGGGCATCTCGACGGCCGCGCGGTACCTGCGCAATCCCAGGAGGATCACGCCAAGGACGGCCACGAGTCCGACCGCTGCTGCCAGGTTCACGGCAGGATCGGCGCTGACGCTCCAGAAGGGAAAGGCAGGCAACACTATGAGATTGCCTTCGGGCGGAGGCACGTAATCGACCGGGAACCTGGGCGGGATCTCCGACCGGAGGAAGCCGGCTCGATATAGAGAAAACGCAGCGAGGACCGCAATCGAGCTCACGATGACGTATTGAAGCGCTCGCCAACGGCCCGCAACTCGTGCGGGCGCCGGTGGAACCACGAAGGGGAGCGCGAGCAGCGGCATCAGGAAGAGTCCGCTCTGATGGGTGAAGGCCGCTGCCACGGCCAGCCCGTGCGGCAGATACTGCCGCCGAGCGCTCGGCGGGTTCGTGAGCGAGTCGTGCAGGGCCACCAGGAAGGCGAGAGCGAAGAACTGCAGGGCCGGATACATTCGACCGAATCGGGCGAACTCGATCTGCCAGGATGAGATGAGCAGGACGGCCGCCAGGGCGAGGGCGAGCTCCCGGCCGAGGTACCTCCGGGCATAGGCATACGCCGCCGCCACTGCGGCGAGCCCGAACAGGACCGAGGGTAGGCGGAGAGAGAACTCGTTCTCGCCGAGCACGAGCATGAAGCCCGCCGTCACGTACTGGACGAGGAGCCCGCGCACGTAGTAGCCGCCGCCGGGAAGCTCCGGAACCCCGCTTCGCAGTACCGCAAGGATGCCGTTGATGGAGTAGTACTCGTCGACGGCGAGCGGCCGAACGCCGAGTCGGTAAAACCGAGCGAACAGGCCGATGATCACCGCGAGCGCAACAAGCGAGTACAGGACCCGCCGCAGGCGGGCAGGTGACAATCCCGGGCTCACGGGGTCAGGTGGATAGCGACCGAGTTCGCTCAAGAGGCGCGGGTGAAAGCGGCGAGTCGGTGATTCGCGCGCTACCCGGCCGCGTCGACGTAGTAGTGGCTCGCGTAGTAGCTGTAGTAGTGCGCCTTCTCCGGCACGGCGTTGAGCACGGCGCCGGCGAACGGAAGCTCGACGTTGCCCACTGTACCCATCTTCGCCAGCGCCATGCCCTCGTCGGTCTCGCCGGCCCTGAACACTACCACGACCTTATCAGCGAGTTGACCCAGAATGAGCGTGTCGGCGCCGGCCGCTAACGGAGGGGCGTCAAGGACCACGTTGTCGTATCGCTCAGCTAGAAGCGCGAGCAAGTCTCGCATGCGGTCGCTGTCCAGTAACTCCACGCTGAAGCCCGTATGGTCGCCGCGCGGCAACAGCGCCAGGTTGTCGATCTCCGTCGATTGCTCGGCATCGGTCAGTTCGGCCCGGCCGAGCAGATAGTCCGACAGGCCCGGACTTCGTAATAGTCCGAACATCTGCTCCGCCTTGCCTCTTCTCGTGTCAGCATCAACCAGGATGGTGTTTCGCCCCGCAGCCGCATACGAGATCGCTAGGTTCGCTGCTACCATGGACTTGCCGTCGCGCGGCGCCGGGCTGGTGATCAGCACAACGCGCGGTTCCTTCTGAGCCGAGTGCGCCAGCTGAGTACGAATGGCCCGAAATGACTCGATCGCGACGGCGGCCCTCGTAGAGTCGCTCTCTCCGGTGCTCTCCAGCCGCGGCACGATTCCAAGTACCGGCAGACCGAGGCGCCGAGTGATCTGGTCGGGCGTTTGGATCCGTCTATCCATGCGGTCGTGAAGCAGAACGCCGCCGACGGTCAGCCCAAAGCTGGCCATCGCGACCATGATGACGAGCCGTGGGGCCTCGTTGCTCAGCGGTTTGAAGGGTCGGAAAGCGGCATCGACCACCTGTAGATCGGGCAGGCTAGTCGCGGCAGCCAGCTTCGCTTCGCGCAGGCTCGTCAAGAGTCTGTTGTGCAGGTCTTCAGCGAGCTCGAACTCGCGCTCCCGGCGCGTGTCCTCGATCGCTCGGGCGGGAATCTGTCTGAGTTCGCCTGCTTGAGCAGTCATCTGCTCGTCGAGCAGTTGGCTGCGGTCGCCGAGCTCGACGATGAGCGCGGATATCATCGCCGGGATCGTCATGGAGCGAAGCTCAGAGATCTTGAGTGCGACGTCTTGGACGTCCGGATGCTGCTGGGTGTAGGTGTAGAGCAGCGCGCGGCGGTTGGCCTCCTGCTCGTAAAGCTCGTCAAGAGCCGTCTCTAGGTCAGGATCGAGCGAAACGGCAGGAACTTGCTGAAGAGCGAGGTCGTTGACGCCGTCGGGACCGCTCGTTGCCAGAAGTGTCTCTAGCTGCTCGACATCCGCCTGCAGTCTCCGAGCCTCCAGACGCTGCTCGAAGTAGGCGTCGAACACACCTGATCGAGTCTGAGCCGCTCCAGGGATCGGCGTGGCACGGAGGTCTGTGGGTTCCGTCGCCGTCGCGACGCGGTAGCTCTCCAGATCAAGCTCTCTTTCCCGAAGCTGCGCGGCGGCGTACAGCGTCTGCTGCTCCAGGATGTCGACGATCTCTGCTTGTTTGCGGTTCTTGAGCTCGGTCGCGGTCGTGACTAAGCGACCCACCACGCCATTGAGGATCTCTGCCGCCTCATCCGGGTCGCTCCAGGTAAGCGTAGCCGTGATCAAGCTCGCTTCCTTGTTGAAGCCCGCGCGGAGGTTGGTGCGAAGGTTGAGGGCGGCGAAGCGCGGCGACAAAAGATCAAAGCGAAGCGCCTCGATACCGTCGAGCCTGCGTTGGTCCGGTCGCCAATGGAACCCGGAGGAGCCCCCAATCTGGCTCCCGAGGCGTCCGGTCTCGACCAGTCCCTCGCCGTCGCGAACGAGCCGGTAGCCGTTGTTCTCCAGATAGAGCTCGTAGGTGCCCGGGATGAGGGAATCGGTCACCGCCAGGTTGGCGAACCACGAGCGATCGGCCCCTGAGGGCTCCTGCGGCTCAGCGTACAGTCCCTCGGTCATGACGACGGGCCCGAGCACCGCGTAGCTTCGCATGAGGTCCGCCCAGCCCTCTCCTTCCAGGACATCCTCGGACGTGATCGCTCCACCTCGTCTGCGATGGTGGGCGCGATGACGATCGCCGCCGTCGTCGCCGCCGCCGTGACGCCGATGATCAACCACTTACGAGACCACACGACGTCGAGCAATCTCCGCCAGTCGAGAGCTTCACCGCCGTCGTCGTACCCAGCTGCGCTAGTTGGATAGGACGGATACGGATAGTAGTAGCCGTGAGCCGGAGTTTCCTGAAGCGTATGGCTCTCCACCGGCACCGGTACTCTGCTGTCTTGGCTTTCTTGTTCCACGCTGCGAAATACTCCCTTGCTCTCCGCTGCTCCCGCTCGACGAAACCTATTAAGATAGCATCCGGGCACAAAGAGCGTCACCAAGGCACTGTCCAGCAGGCAGCCTGCAATCGTTCTCTAACGGCAAGAGAAGTGCCGGCGTCGCTCAGACACAATCGGCGATGCCAATTGCGCCTAGGTGTGCTAATCACTTTGAGTGCTGGTCTCGCTGTTGCGTGAGCGCTACAGGAACGCGCGCCTTGCGCAGTCGAACGCCGGCGGCTCGCGTCTTGTATGACCTAGAGGTCACAGATTGAGGCGTGGACGAGAGGAATCGGTGAGTAAGACGAGCAAGGCTGCGATCTCAGTTCTTCACGTCGCTTCTCCGGGAGAAGTCGGCGGATTGGAGACGGTTCTCCGGGCCCTCGCAGTCGCGCAGCGTCGTTCGGGCCACCGGGTGCTCGTGGTTGCAGCCGTGGAGCCGGCCGACAGGCAACATCCGCTCGTGACAGCGTTGAGTAGCGAGGGCGTCGAGGCAGTACAGCTTGAAGTGTCGGCTCGGGCGTACTTGAGAGAGCGGCAGCTCGTGCGAGACCTGGCGAGAGAATGGCGACCCGACGTCATACACACACATGGTTTTCGGAGCGACGTCGTCCACCTGGCAACCGCAAGGCGTTTGCGACTGGCCGTGGTGACTACACAGCACGGCTACAGCCATCTCGGTAGCCGTCGAACTCGGTTCTACGAGTTGATACAGCGATACTGCCTGAGGCGATTCGATGCCGTTGTTGCCGTGTCGAACGAGATGTACCGGCAGCTGGCGGACAGGTGGCTGCGCGACGGCCCACTCTACACGATCCAGAACGCCTGGACAGGATCCAGGCCAACCCTGGATCGCATTTCTGCGAGGAAGGTGCTCCGACTGGATTCCGAGACGTTCGTGGTTGGCTGGGTGGGCAGGCTGGTACCCGTCAAGGGTGCAGCGCTTTTTCTTGAAGCGGTGGCCCGTCTCAACGGTGTCGATCTCACGGCTTGCGTGGTCGGTGGGGGTCCCGAACGCGACAAGCTTGAGTGGATGGCCCAAGATCTGGGTATCCAGGCCAAAACGAGGTTCGTCGGGGCGATCGACGGCGCCGCTCGTCTCTTTCCGGCTTTTGATGTCTTTGTGCTTAGCTCCTCGTCAGAGGGCACGCCAATTGCGCTTTTCGAGGCCATGGCGGCTCGAGTGCCGATTGTCGCGACATCGGTGGGCGGAGTGCCGGATATTATCTCGAGTTGCGAGGCGGTGCTCGTTCCACCCTCAGATCCGGACGCGATTGCCCGAGGAGTCAGAGAGATAAAGGCGGATCCGGCCAAGACGCGCGAGAGGGTTCAGGCGGCCGACGCGCGTCTCCGAAGCGACTTCAGCCCGAAAGCTTGGCTGCGTCGATACGACAGTGTCTATCGGCAGGCCATCGAGCGAAACGCTCGTAATAGACCTGGCGGGCACATCGGCCGCCAGAGAAGGCGTGGTATCGCATGAGGGCGTGGCTCTTGAGCCTGGTAGCGGTTTCTCTGGCCCTACCGCTCTACGCGTACATCGTTTACCCGGTTGTCTTGCGGCTGGTGGTGCGGTTGAAGCGGGATCAGAAGCCGCCGAGCGAGGCCGGCTCAATAGGTGGCTCGCCGGCGTGGCCGGACATCACGGTCAGCATCCCGGCGTACAACGAGGAAACGGTCATAGGGGACACGCTCGAGAACCTCCTCCAGGTGGATTATCCAAGGGACCGCCTACAGATACTCGTGCTTTCGGACGCATCCACAGATCAGACCGACGAGATCGTGCGCGGCTTCGCCAACCAGGGTGTTGAGCTTCTGCGGTTGTCAGAGCGGGTCGGCAAGACGGAGGCGGAAAACCTCTCGCAGCCGCTGATCCACGGGAAGATTGTCGTCAACACGGATGCGTCGGTGCGAATCGCACCCGACGGTCTGAAACCGCTGATCTCGGCATTTTCTTCGCCGAACGTAGGCGTTGCATCGGGAACGGATGTCAGCGTAGCCGAGTCGGAGAACGCGAACAACGGAGAGTCCAGCTACGTTGGCTACGAGATGTCCGTGAGAGCGTTGGAGACCGCTGTGGAGGGTATTGTCGGCGCGTCCGGCTGCTACTATGCCATCCGGAGTGAGCTGCACACAACGACCCTCCCGCCCTGCTTGAGCCGTGATTTCGGCGCTTCCCTGGTGGCTCGAGAGGCCGGCTACCGTTCTGTTTCGGTCCCCGAGGCCGTCTGCTATGTACCCCGGGTCGGCGGCCTTCGGCACGAGTACCCGCGAAAGGTGCGCACGATAGCACGTGGCCTGCGAACGCTCGGGTACAAGCGGCATCTGCTGAACCCTTTTCGGTATGGCTTGTTCGCATGGATGCTCTTCAGTCATAAGCTCTGCCGTTGGCTCGTCCCGTGGGGGGGGCTCGCCGGCCTAGTCGCAACTGGCGTGCTGGCTGCGAATACCACCTGGGCTCGCTGGGTTCTCGCCGCCACGGCGTCCGCGCTTGCGCTCGCCGTGATAGGTATGCGTCGCGACAGCGCTGGAAAGGCCGCAACACCTCTCACGCTGCTGTCGTTCGTCGTAGCCGGCAACGCGGCCGTGCTGCACGCCTGGTTACGCGCCTTGAAGGGGGAGTCGGAGCCAAGTTGGGAGCCGACCCGTCGAAAGGCAGCCGGTTCCGTTTGAGGAGTTGTCTGCGCTGGACCGGCGCATTGCTCCACTAAGGGATGTAGACCCGACACTACATCCAGGTTTCGACCGTCCGTGATGCTCCGACCATCAACTCGAGTGATCTCGGAACTCGAGGATTCGATCAATTGAAGCCACACCGCCTGTTTTTTGCTTGCCGCGGGTGTTTTCGGGGGGCACCCGGCAGGCAGGATATACTCCAACTAGGTCCCGGGCCGCGTGCGGCGCGGGGCTTGGCCCGCGGCTTGTATAAGGGGAACAGGAACAACGATCGCAGGTGTGTGCCGCAGTCCGATAGAAGAGAGAAGAATGCCGCCGACAGTACTTCACGTAGTGGGAGCACGGCCCAACTTCATGAAAGTGGCGCCCGTCATGGCCGCTCTCAACCGGTCCGTGTCGGTAACGCAGATGCTCGTCCACACGGGCCAGCACTACGATGAATCGCTCTCGAAGTACTTCTTCGAGGATCTCGGACTTCCGAAGCCGGATCTGGACCTGGGCGTCGGCTCGGCGCCTCATGGCATCCAGACCGGGAGGGTGATGATCGCCCTCGAGCCTGTCCTGGAGCGCCATAGGCCGGATTGGATCCTGACGGTCGGCGATGTGAACTCCACGCTCGCCGCCGCGATCGTCGCCTCCAAGATGGGCATTCGAATCGGTCACGTGGAAGCCGGGCTTCGCAGCCGCAATTGGGCGATGCCGGAGGAGATCAACCGCGTTCTCACCGATCGACTCAGTGACGCCCTGTTCACGACCGAGCCTTCAGCGCATGAGAACCTGCGTCGCGAAGGGATCGACGAGAATCGGATTCACTTCACCGGGAACGTGATGATCGACACACTGGATCGCTTCCGGCCTCGTGCGGCTCGCCTTAGGATTCACCGGCGACTGGGTCTGGACCAGGGGCGCTACGTCCTGGCCACGCTGCACCGGCCCCGCAACGTTGACGATCCGGTGAGGCTGGCGGCGATTCTACGGGCGCTTCCGCAGGTCGAGTACGAGTGCGACTGCCCGGTCGTGCTTCCACTGCACCCGCGAACGGCCAGAAGCATCAAGCGATTCGGCTTGGACGCGGAGCTGAACGGCGTCCAGGTATTGGAGCCGCTGCGCTATCTCGAGTTCCTCTCGCTGATGGATGACGCTGGCGCGGTGCTGACGGACTCCGGCGGCATCCAGGAGGAAACCACCGTGCTGGGCGTGCCGTGCGTGACGCTCAGGCCGGATACAGAGCGCCCGATCACGCTCACGGACGGGACGAACCGGCTCTTCGATGGCAACCTGAACGAGCTTGCCGATGTCGTAGGCGAAGCGTTTCGGGAGCCGCGGTGCCCCTGCCGGCCCGAGCTCTGGGATGGCAAAGCAGCGGATCGGATCGCGGACGTGATACTCGGGCAGCTTGCTACTGTGCCCTTGCAAGCCGAGAAAGAGAAGGCCGCGGCGCCCTTGCGGTAAGCTCGGCCGCCAGAGTGCGCCCACGGCCCGAATGGTGGCCGCGTCTCTACAGTCGGAGGGGTCGCGAAGCCCGCCGCCGTCACTGCCGCCTGTCCGCACGCACACGGTCCAGCCTCGAACCATGCCGCGTGCTAATCTCATGTGATTAGCTCACATCAACCGTGGCCGCTTGCCGGAGCAACGCCGTGACTTCCAGCTCATCTTCGGCGGAGCCGGTGCATGCATGTAATTTTCAGTTGGGCCACTGCATCTCTTGTGCAACACTTTCACTGCGTGTTACTCATTGACTGTTGCGGAGCCGCCATGAAGAGTGGCTGCGGCATCCATAACTGGCTATACAATTTGTAGATAGCTACGTGCGCGGCTAGAATCCCACACAACGGCGCGAGTTTTTCGTGTCGGACAAGCGACAGCTTCAGATCCACTCGTAGTCTGACTGCCGACGGTTGATAGGGCGATGCGGATAGAGACACCGGAAGTCGACGACGTACTCGAGCAACAAGAGTTGGCCGATGCCGACGAGTCGGCGGCCTACGTGCTCGGGCCCGAGGAGCGGGCGTCGGTGCGCATCCTCGTCATCGATGACGAGACGAGCATCGTCGAGAGCTGCGAGTCGGTGCTGAGCGCGGAAGGGTATACCTGCGACGTCGACCGCCGGGCGGAGGATGCGCTCCGGCGCCTCAAGGGCCAGCCGTACGACATCGTGCTGATCGACCAGAACATGCCCAACGTCCACGGCCTGGACATTCTGGCGGAAGTCCGGCAGAGATCTCCGAGCACCCTCCCGATCATGATGACCGGCCACGCGACGATGGAGGCGAGCATCCGCGCCATGCAGGCCGGCGCGTTCGAATACCTCCCAAAGCCGTTCACGGCCACCCAGCTACTGGTCGTGATCGGCCGGGCCGCCTACCAGCTCCTGCGAGTCCGTCAACTCTCCGGCTCCTCGAATCAGGACGGCGTGCTGGTCGACCGCGGAGACCTCAAGATCCTGGGTGTCTCGAAGTCGATGCGAGAGGCGATCCGGCTCGCGATGAAGGCCGCTCGAACCGATGCCTCGGTCTTCATCACAGGAGAGAGCGGTACGGGTAAGGAGATCATCGCCCAGTTCATTCACAAGGAGAGCCGCCGATCACGGCGTGCCTTCGTAGCCGTCAACTGCGCCGCGCTTCCGGCGGAGCTCCTCGAGTCGGAGATGTTCGGACATCGGCGTGGGGCCTTCACCGGAGCCATTCGCGACAAGCCGGGCCTTCTCGAGGTCGCCGATCAGGGCACGTTCTTCCTCGATGAGCTCGGCGAGATGCCGCTTCCCCTGCAGGCGAAGCTGCTGCGCGTCCTGCAGGATGGTGTCGTGCGGCGTGTCGGGAGCGAGCGAGACGACGCCGTCGTGGACGTCCGGTTCATATCGGCGACGAACAGGGATCCCGATGAGGCAATGGACGAGGGCCTGATACGTCGGGACTTGTTCTATCGCTTGAGGGTCGTCCCGATCGAGCTGCCGGCGCTTCGCGAGAGGCCGGAAGACATCCCGGTCCTGATCCGGTTCTTTCTCGAGCATTTCTGGCGACGGCACCAGCTTCCGGGCCGGACCCCGCCGAGGCTCGCGCCGAACACCATGGAAACCCTCGTTCGGTATGACTGGCCGGGCAACGTGCGGGAGCTTCAAAACGTTCTGGAGAACCTCGTCGTGCTCTCCGATGCGGACGAGCTGGTAGAGCCGGACCGGCTTTCGATTCTCGATGTGAGCGCCGAAGCGAGGGATGATGATGGCGCGGCGGCGGGGGCGTTTGCCGGGGCCCTCAACTTCCGGGCGCCCTTCCACGAGGCGAAAGACGCCCTGATCGCTCGATTCGAGCGCGAGTACCTGGCCCAGATCGTCGCGCGCACCGGTGGGAACATGTCCGAGGCAGCGCGCCAGGCAGGCATCGATCGAACCACGTTGTACCGCCTCATGGAGAAGCACGAGCTGTCTCGCGGCGCCTTCGTGGCATGATGCGTCGG
>JBDHFW010000141.1:0-6609 GCA_039590175.1 Gemmatimonadota bacterium
CAGGGCGAGAGCTTCATCGTAGCTGTTCGTGTGCAGCGACTGCGTGCCGCCCAGCACGGCAGCCAGCGCCTGAACGGCCACGCGGACGACGTTGTTGTACGGTTGCTGTGCGGTAAGCGTGGAGCCTCCGGTTTGGGTGTGGAAGCGCAAACGGGAACTGGCCTCCGATCCTCCCATATCTGCCATGATCCGCGCCCAGAGTCGGCGGGCGGCGCGAAACTTGGCGACCTCTTCCAGGAAGTGGTTGTGGCATGCGAAGAAGAAGCTGAGGCGGGGGGCGAAGTCATCCAGCGCCAGGCCGGCGGCGAGTGCGCAGCGGACGTACTCCAGCCCGTTCGCCAACGTGAACGCGATCTCCTGCGTCGCGGTCGCTCCAGCCTCTCGCATGTGATAGCCGCTGATCGAGATCGGATTCCACATCGGCACGTCGGTGGCGCAGAACGCGAAGAGGTCCGTGACGAGGCGCAGGCTGGCTTCCACGGGATAGATGTAGGTTCCGCGTGCCACGAATTCTTTGAGGATGTCGTTCTGTACGGTACCGCGAAGCGAAGCTCTCGGCGTGCCGCGCTCGTCGGCCAATGCCACGTAAAGCGCCAGAAGGATCGGAGCCGTGGCGTTGATCGTCATTGAGGTGGAGACGCGGTCCAGGGGGATGCCTTCGAGTAGACGCCGCATGTCGTCCAGCGTGTCGATCGCCACGCCGACGCGACCCACCTCGCCCTCCGCCATTGGATCGTCCGAATCGTATCCCATCTGGGTGGGAAGATCGAACGCCACGGAGAGGCCCGTCTGGCCCGACTCGAGCAGATAACGGAACCGTGCGTTCGTCTCCTCCGCGGTGCCGAATCCGGCGTACTGACGCATCGTCCAGAGGCGGCCCCGATACATCGTCGGGTGGACGCCGCGGGTGAAGGGGGGCGAGCCGGCGTCGCCCAGATCGGCGTCGTAATCGACGGCGGCCTCGTCAGGACCGTAGAGGCGCTCCAGCTCGATGCCGGAGGGGGTCTCAAAGCGCTCTCGGCGCTCGCCCGTCCCCATCAGTCGTCCTCCGTGGCGAAAGTGAGCAGGAGATCGCCGGGATTGACGGTTTCCCCCTCCTTCGCGGCGATCGAAGCGACGATGCCGGACCTCTGCGCTCGGAGCTCGTTCTCCATCTTCATCGCCTCGATGACGATCAAGCCCGTACCGGAGTCGACGTGCTGCCCCTCGGAGACCTCCAGCCGCAGCACCAGCCCCGCCATCGGCGCGCGAACCTCTCGAGGGGCCCCGGCCCCGAGACCGGGCGCGAGCTCTCGAATCGCGTGCGTGCGCTCATCCTCGATGGTGAGCCGTACCACGCGGCCACCGATCCCTATCACCCATCCGTCATCGGCTCGCCGAGCCGCGAGCGGGATTCCATGCTCGCCGATGCGCAGGTGGCGACGGGTCGAACCGGCTACCGTGTCGATGTGGGCATCCAGCTTTCGATCCGCGATGCGAACGCCGGTCTCGGTTGCCTCCACCAGCAACGTCTCGCCGGCTCCCGTCACGTAGTACTTCACGAGCGGGGCCCCCAGCCAGCCACGTCCGCTTCCCTTGCACGCTGCCAGCTGCTGAGCGAACGCACCCGCGGTCGGCCGTCCGCCCGGGCGGACGCGGATCTCGGCGTGTCGCGCCGCTCCTCTTCCAGGAGGACCGCGGCGATCGCCGCGGCCTCCAGCAGCCGCGTTTCGGCATCGTGCAGCAGATCGGGGTGGTCGTCCAGGTACTCGATGGACAGGCGGCCAGCCAGGAAGTCGGGCTCTTCCATGACGGCAAGATGGAACGACTGCGTGGTGATGATGCCGCCGACGTGCAGCTCCTCGAGCGCACGTCGCATCCTGCCGATCGCCTGCAAGCGGTCGGCGCCGTGGACGACGAGCTTGGCGAGCAGCGGATCGTAGTGCAGCCCCACCTCGTAGCCCGCCGCTATGCCCGAATCCCAACGCACGCCCGGTCCCGCCGGTGCCTCCAGCTCGGTGATGCGCCCAGCGGACGGCAGAAAGCCGTTGAACGGGTCCTCACCGCCGATTCGACACTCGATCGCGTGACCGAGAGGCCAGCCCGGATCGGGCTCCCAACCCAACCGATCCCCCGCCGCCACACGGATCTGCTCCTGGACCAGGTCCACGCCGGTCACCAGCTCCGTCACCGGGTGCTCGACCTGGATTCGGGTGTTCATTTCGAGGAAGTAGAACTCGCCGTCGACGAAGAGAAACTCCACGGTACCGGCTCCCCGATACCCCACGGTGCGAGCCGCCTCGATCGCCACCCGACCCATTCGCTCCCGCAGCCCCTCGTCCACGACCGGGGAGGGCGACTCCTCGATGAGCTTCTGGTGGCGGCGTTGGATCGAGCACTCGCGCTCCCCGAGGTGAACGACCGTTCCGCATCCGTCGGCGAGCACCTGAATCTCGATGTGACGCGGTCGCTCGAGGAACCGCTCCAGGTAGACCCGCGGATCGCCGAACGCCTGCTCGGCCTCGCTCCGCGCCCGCTTCAGAGCGGGCTCCAGTTCGTCGAGATCGCGCACGACCCGCATGCCCTTTCCGCCACCGCCCGCGGCGGCCTTGAGCATCAGCGGGAAGCCGATATCACGCGCTGCGGTCGCTGCATCCTCGCCACCGGTTACCGCGTCCGAGCCCGGGACGACGGGCACGCCGGCATCCCGCATGAGCTCGCGGGCGCGGGTTTTATCGCCCATCGCCTCGATCGCCTCCGGAGGCGGGCCGATGAAGACGAGGCCTGCTTCGCCTACGGCACGGGCGAAATCCGGGTTCTCGGCCAGAAAGCCGTATCCCGGGTGAATCGCCTCCGCGTTCGTTTGCCGGGCGGCGGCGATCAGCTTGCCTCCATCCAGATAGCTTTCGGTCGCCCTGGCGGGCCCGATCGGAACGGACAGATCAGCCCGCAGCACGTGCGGCGCCAGACGATCCGGCTCGGAGTAGACAGCCACGGACTCGATGCCCAGCTCGCGACAGGCGCGGATCACGCGCACCGCGATCTCGCCCCGGTTCGCCACCAGGACCCGGGAGAACGGTGGATGGTTCAAAGAGGGATATTGCCGTGCTTCTTGGGCGGACTGACGTCCCGCTTGTTTCCCAGCGCCTCGAGACCGGAGATCAGATGCTGCCTCGTGTGGCGGGGATCGATGACGTCGTCGACGTAACCGCGCGCGGCCGCCTTGTACGGATTGGCGAACTTCGCGCGGAACTCCCGCTCCAGCTCTTCGGTCTTTTCCTTTGGGTTCTTCGCGGCCGAGATCTCCTTTCGATAGAGGATCTCGACGGCACCCTTCGGACCCATCACGGCGATCTCCGCCGTGGGCCAGGCGAAGTTCAGGTCGCCGCGTATGTGCTTGGAGGACATGACGTCGTAGGCGCCGCCGTACGCCTTCCGTGTGATGACTGTGAGCTTGGGCACCGTCGCCTCACAGTAGGCGTAGAGCAGCTTGGCCCCGTGCTTGATGATCCCGCCGTGCTCCTGGCTCACGCCCGGGAGGAAGCCCGGCACATCCTCGAACGTCACGATCGGGATGTTGAACGCATCGCAGAAGCGCACGAAGCGCGCACCCTTGAGGCTGGCATCGATATCGAGGACTCCGGCGAGGACCGCCGGTTGGTTCGCGATGATTCCGATGGCCCTTCCACCCAGCCGGGCGAAGCCGACGAGGAGGTTCCTCGCGTACTCCGCGTGCACCTCGAAGAAGTCGCCTCCATCCACGATGCGGCCGATAACGTCGTGCATGTCGTACGGCTTGTTGGGCTGATCGGGCACGATGTCGAGCAGCTCCTCAGCGGCCTGCTCCGGCGGATCGAACGACTCGACATCCGGCGGGACCTCGGTGTTGTTTGCCGGCAGATAGCCGAGGAGGCTTCGGATGCCCCGGAGCGCCGAGACCTCGTCCCCGTACGCGAAGTGCGCGACGCCGGAAGTCCGGGCGTGCGTCGCGGCGCCGCCCAGCTCGTCGAAGCTCACCTCCTCGTGGGTCACCGTCTTCACGACGTTCGGGCCCGTCACGAACATGTGGCTGATGCCGTCGACCATGAAGATGAAATCGGTGATGGCGGGTGAATAGACCGCCCCGCCGGCACACGGGCCGAGGATGGCGCTGATCTGCGGAATCACCCCGGAAGCCAGCGTGTTGCGCAGAAAGAGGTCCGCGTAGCCGCCGAGCGATACGACACCCTCCTGGATGCGCGCACCACCCGAATCGTTGAGGCCGATCACGGGGACGCCGGCCTTGAGCGCGTTGTCCAGCACCTTCACGATCTTCTCGGCGTGCGCCTCCGAGAGCGAGCCCCCGAACACGGTGAAGTCCTGACTGAACACGTAGACGGTCCGGCCGTCGATCGTCCCGTAACCGGTGACGACCCCATCTCCGGGATATCGCTGATCCTCGAGCCCGAAGTCGGTGCACCGGTGCTCGACGAAGCGATCCAGCTCGACGAAAGAGCCGGGATCCAGCAACACGTCCAACCGCTCGCGTGCGCTGAGCTTCCCTTTCTCGTGCTGGCGAGCCAGCCGTTCGGCTCCGCCACCTTCCTGGCTCGCGCGTCGCAGCTCTTCGAGCTCGTGCAGCTTGGCTCGCATCGTCATTTGAGCATCCTCACGCCGGGCTCTGAAGTCATCCGCCTTCGTCCTCTGCCGCTTCCGCCCTGCGAGCCGCCTCTTCCGCCTCCGCATCCCGCCACTGGAGCAGCGATGCGACATCGAGGGGTCGAAGGGTACCGTCGCGCAACGCACGGATCAACGTCCGGCGAACCACCGTCGACGTGCCGGGATCAAGGCGAAACAGACCGGTCGCGCCGGCGACCTCGAGCTCCGCCGCCGCTCGCGCCACTCGCGCCGGATCGGGCGTACCCGATCGAGCGAGCGCCGAGAGAATCAGGCGCATGGCGTCGTATCCGAGGGCGGGCAACATGTTGTCTCGAAGCGACTTCCGGTACTCCCGCTCGTACTGGTCCCTGAACGTGGCCCACGGGGACGCCTCGGCCGTCCGATCCACGTAAGCGCCCACGATCCAGGCGTTCCCGATCGTGCCCTCCAATCGTCGTAGCGCCTCCGGGGCGCCCCACAGGGCGCTGCCGGCGACGATCAAGCCCTCGATGCCATAGTAGGGAATCTGAGGGGTGAGCTGGAGCACGGTCGGGACGGCATCCGCATCCACGAAGATCGCTTCCGGCGTCGCCACGGCGAGCCGGCCGATCGGATCCTCGAAGGTCGTCGTATCGGGCCGGTATCCGCTGGCCGCAACGACGGCAGCACCCGTCTGGCGGGCCGCCTGCTCGAAGGATTGGTACGAGTTCTGGCCCAGGGGGCCGAACGGATACAGAACGCCGAGTCGCGTCAGACCGGCGTCACCGCTGAGGAACTGCGCGACGTCCCGAGCCACATCGGTGTGACGCCGGTCCCTGGCCCACAGCGTGAAAGCGTTCTCGGCGGGATCTCGGATGTCGGTGGCGGTCGGACTGACCATCAGCAGCCGGTCGTCTCGTCGACCGGCCGCAGCCTCGGCGAACGCCTCCGACCGCATGGGGCCGACGAGAGCCATCACCTCTTCCCGCTCCAGTCGCCGGACGAGATCGACGACATCCGCCTCACCGGAGCCGTCGTCCAGGACCACGAACTCGATCGGCAGCGCTCCGGCGGATCGCTCGTACTCCTGGAGCGCGATCCTGGCGCCCTCTTCCACGAGCTCGCCGGCGGCCGCGAAACGGCCCGATCGTGGAATCAGCAATCCGATCCGCACCCGCGCCGCCTCCCGGTAGTCACCCGCGAGAATCTGCCGCGCGAGCTCCCGGTCGGAAGACCATGCCTCCGCATCCAGAACGCGTCGCGCGACGGCACTCGCCGAATCGTCCCTACCCCCGAGCGCCAGCGCCCGAGCCAGCTCGGCACGAAGCAGCCCCCCTGCCCGGCCGGGATCCGCCGAAGCGGCCAGCTCCTCCAGCTCGCCGAGGGTGATGGACCCGGCGGCCTGCCGCATCACCCGCCGGGACTCTTCACTCATGGATCCCGGATACTCCAGCAGCAACTGCAGCGCAGCCAGTTCCTTGCCGTTCCGGACCCGGATCTCCGCCAACCGGCCGACGGCCATCTCGAAGAGCGTTCCCGAGGCGCGTCCGATCAGAGTCTCGTACCGGGTGGCCGCCACCTCCGATTCACCCGCCGTCTGCAGCGCCACTGCGCCGACAAAGAGCGCCCGGTTCGCCGCCGACGTGCGACTCGGATCGGAGCGCCAGGCGGAGAACAGGGAATCCGCCAGCTCGCCAGCCCGGATGAAGCTGCCCGCCGAGACGAGAGCATCCAGGGAGCGAAGGGCCTCCCGCTCGGCCGTACCGATACCCGTCGGTTCGGCCATGCCCCTCTCGGACGAAGACGCGCAGCCGCCGGCCAGCACAACCGATAGGCCGGCGAGAAGTACTCGGTGCCGTACGTTACGGCGAATTCTCAATGAAACGGGGTCCGGAATAGGGCAACCGGACCCCGCAGCTGGATATCTCATCGGAACCTCGGCGGACCCTACCGTTCCTTGTCCTCCTCGACCTCCGCCTCGGCCTCTACTTCCTCGACCTCCGCCTCGGCCTC
>JBDHFW010000142.1:0-7902 GCA_039590175.1 Gemmatimonadota bacterium
TTCCTGCCCAAGCAGATCGAGTTGTCCCCTCGGCTGATGGGATGCTCCGTTCGGTCCCTTTCACCGGTCCAACCTCAGCACGATCACGGAGCACGTCATTCCTATTGGCAGCCGGAGGAAAGCCATGAGCCTCGGTCGCGTCGTCTCCCGGATTCTTCCCGTCACCCTGCTGACGCTCCCGCTCGCCCACTGGTCCGGCTCGCCGCCCGACGCACCTGTGCTCACGGCCGAGCGCCCCCTCCACCTCGAGGAGCAGCTGGAACTGGCGATGATCGAAGGTTCCGATGTGCCCGACGACGTCCCGCAGCCCGTCGCGTGGGACTTCGCCGAGCCGCAGCCGGAGTGGAAGGCCGTGGAGCCTTGGGGACCCGAACAGACAGGGCCGGAGCTGTCGCGTACGGAGGATGCCCTTCGGATTGCGATGGGCGATGTCGACGTGACCGACGAGGACAACGACTGGGCGTGGGGCGCCATCTACATCGACGTTCCCGACTGGGAGCGCGACGACTGGGAGCGCGACGACTGGGCGCATGTCCAGGTGCGCGCCCGATCCGAGGCCGAAGCCGATCGGATGTGGGTCGGACTTTTTTTCAACCTGAGGGACGAATCAGAGAGGGAGGACGAAGAGGACTTCGACCACTTCGAGTTCTTCGGTGAGATGGCCACGGTCATTCGCGACGGCACCGTCCAGACGTACAGCTTGCGAGCAGACTGGTCCGGTGGTCAGTGGAAGGGGCCGTGGAAGCAGCTCTACCTCGGGTTCTGGGCCGAGAAGGAGGCCAGCATCGACGTGCTGTCGGTGACGGTGATCCCCAAGGAGGCCACGTACGCCGGGGAGCCCGCCGGTGTGCGCAGCGAGGTGCGGAACCGGGTGTACAGCCGGGCGCTGTACACGCACACGCCGGGACGAGTGGAGTATCGGGTTCGGGTTCCCGACGCCGGTCGTCTCGACCTGGGGCTCGGGGTGCTGCGCGAGGATGCGCCGGTGACGTTCCGAATCACCGCAAGCCCTGCCGGTGCCGAGCCGGAGACGGTGCTTGAAGAGACGTACGACGACAAGGAGAACTGGGGTCAGCGCTCCGTCGACCTCTCGCACCTGGCGGGACAGACCGTGGCTCTGACTCTTGAGACGGAGTCCCCGAGACCCGGCACTGTCGCCTTGTGGGCGGCGCCGACTCTAACCGGAGCGACGGTTCCCGAGAAGCCCAACGTCATCTTCTATGTGATCGACGGCGGCGGGGCCGACTTCATGAGCGTCTACGGATACAACCGCCGGACTACCCCGAATCTTGAGCGACTGGCGGCCGAGGGCGCCGTGTTCGAGTGGGCGTACAGCAACTCCACCTGGACGAAGCCCTCCACCGCCTCCTTCATGACCTCGCTCCAGAACAGCGTGATGGGCGGCCAGACGAACTGGACCGATCCGGTGCGGCCGAGCACATGCACGGAGCCGGTTACCAGACGACGGTATTCGTGGCCAACCCCAACGCCGGCACCTTGAGCAACCTGCAGCAGCGCGGCGTGGATGTGATGAAGGAGAGCTGGGAGGAGTTCGCCTACTTCGGCGGCGAGAACCACAAGCAATCCTCGAGGATCATGCACGAGCGGTTCTTCGAGTGGCGGGAGGCGTATCCGGGTGCTCCCTACTGGGTGCACTTCCAGACGACCGACGTTCATCGGCCGCAGGACCTGCCCACAGGCGTGCCCTTCTCCGGATTGTTCGTCAGCCCCGAGCAGCGGACGACGTGGTTGGCGTGGCGCGACAGCCTGCAAGAGGCCGAGGGCTGGTGGGGAGACCCCTGGGGGGAGGCCTGGGAGAACAAGGGCATCGATCGGGTCGCGTTCTACACGGTCTGGCAGGGCCTGTGCGACCAGGCGATGGCGCACAACGACTACCAGATCGGCAGGCTCGTGGAGCGCCTGAAGGCGGAGGGCGAATGGGAGAACACGCTGCTCATCGTCGCGGCGGATCACAGCACGCAGGCGGCGGGCAGCGACCAGGGCATCGCCATGCAGGACTCGCTGCCGCCGTGCTGGGGCCCGATGTTCCGGCCCACAATCAGCAGGGTGCCGCTCCTGTTCGTCTGGCCCGGCCACATCCTCGGAGGACAGCGATTCAGCCAGCCGGTCTCGATGGTGGACGTGCTGCCCACGCTCCTCGACCTTGTCGACCTGCCGGAGCCCGAGGTGATGATGGGCCAGTCGCTCGGCCCACTCCTGCTGGGGACTGAAGGCTGGGAGCCACGGCCGGTGATCCTGGATGAGTTCGAGGTGGACCAGGAGACGAACGAGCTTCGGGGAACGCTGGAGGTCGTCGACGGGCGGTGGGGGGCGTCGCTCGAGATCAACCCCCGGCCGCCGGATGAGGATGAGGATGAGGAGGACGCCCTGTGGAGGCGCCCCGTACCGCTCCTGCTCTATGATCGGTGGAACGACCCCTTCTGCTTGAACAGCGTCCACGAGGAACATCCGGAGCTGGTGGAGCACTACACCGACTTCCTCGAGAAGCAGTGGGAGGCGCACCAGGCGCTGGCGACACGCTTCACCCCCGGTGGCGAGGTGGCGCTTACGCCCGAACAGCTCGAGACGCTGCGCGCTCTCGGCTATATCCAGTGAGGGTCACGGCGGCGGCTGGAGGAGATCGTGGCTGAGTGAGTTGTCGTGGTGCTTGTCTAGGCTTCGGGAAGTACGATGTGGGGCGGTTCCTTCGGGGTCGCCCCCTCCTCGCATCTGGCCCCTCCACGCTCCTGATCTCGTCCTAGGGGTGCAATAGGTCGGCGCCCATACAGTTGCGCATGTTCTGGGTGGCGGGGCTACCATACCGGCTGCTGAGCTTCCCTTGAGCCCGAGCCACGGCTAAGGGAGTCCCTACAGAGGAGGACGGCCCATGAGGTTCAGTGGCGTGGTCACCCGGATCCTTCCCGCCACCTTGGCGTTGCTTCCCCTCCTGAGCTGCTCCGGTTCGGCGTCGGACTCTCCCGTCCTCACCGCCGACTTGCCTCTCCACCTCGAGGACCACCTCGATGCGGCAACGCTCGAGGGCTCTGAGGTGCCTGCCGACGTGCCACAGGCGATCGAGTGGCGATTCGATGAGCCGCAGCCGGAGTGGAAGCCGGCCATGCCTTG
Organism: Gemmatimonadota bacterium; assembly: GCA_039590175.1. Lineage (GTDB taxonomy): Bacteria > Gemmatimonadota > Gemmatimonadetes > Palauibacterales > Palauibacteraceae. The sequence goes on from JBDHFW010000142.1 coordinate 3,127, forward strand.
GAACCCGACGCTCGGCCCGGGCGAAGTCACGCACATCGGTAATGCGCTGCGCTTGACGCTGACGGAAGCCACGCGAGACACCAGCCGCCGCGGCAACGAGGTAGGAGCCGGCCTGTACGTCGATGTTCCCGACTGGCGGCCCGAGGACTGGGCCTATGTGCTCGTCCGCGCGCGAGCCTGGGAGGAAGCCGAAGAAATCGGCGTCGGGTTTAACCTCAAGGAGGGCACCGGCACCGCTACGGACGGACGATTTCCATTCCGCTTCTTTGGTGAGTTCGTAGACATGTTCAACGATGGATCGGTGCAGACCTACCTGCTGCGTGCCGATTGGACGGGGGGACAGTGGGAGGGTCCATGGCAGCAGCTGGGCCTGTGGGTCGATGCCAAGGCGCCGACCAACGTCGACATCCTCTCTGTGCAGGTGATCCCCAAGGAGGTCAACTACAGCACCGCGCCCGCTGGGGTGAGAACGGAGGTCCGAGACCGTGCCCGTCGGCGAACCCTATACACGCATACGCCAGGGCGGCTGGAGTACCGGGTCCGGGTACCGGCGGCTGGCCGGCTCGACTTGGGACTTGGAGTACTGCGAGACGACCCCGTGAGCTTCCGGGTAACGGCCGAACGGGACGGCGCCGAGGTCGAGACTCTGCTTGAAGAGACGTATGGTGATAAGGAGCACTGGGCACAGCGCTCGGTAGATCTGTCAGGACTCGCTGGGCAAACCGTAACGCTCGCCCTCGAAGCGGAGGCCGAGGAAGCCGCTGTCGCGCTGTGGTCGGCGCCGACTGTGACCGGAGCTCCGGAAGTCGATAGGCCCAACGTCATCTTCTATGTCATTGACGGGGCCGGGGCCGACTACATGAGCCTATACGGCTACCCACGCCGCACGACCCCCAACATCGATCGGTTGGCAGCTGAAGGCGCCATGTTCGAGTTCGCCTACAGCAACTCCAGCTGGACGAAGCCCTCCACGGCTTCGTTCATGACCTCACTGCAGCACAGCGCATTGGGCGGCTTGAACTGGACGGACCAGGTGCCCGAGCAGGCCACGACGATGGCCGAACATTTTCACGGCGCCGGCTACCAGACGGGGGTGTTCATCGCCAATCCAAACGCCGGGACCCTGAGCGGCCTCGAGCGCGGTGCGGACACGATGCAGGAGAGCTGGGAGGAGTTCGCGTACTTCGGCGAAGAAAGCCACAAGGAATCGTCGAGGTATCTACACGAGGCTTTCTTCGGTTGGCGCGAGTCGTATCCCGGATCACCCTACTGGGTGCACTTTCAGACGACCGACATCCACGAGGATTTTCCGGCCGTGGCGCCGTTTTCCGGACTCTTCGTCGGTCCCGAACAAAAGGAGACGTGGGCGGAGTGGAATGACCGTCTGCGCGAGGCGGGCGGTCACGGCATCTACTCGGAAGCATACGAGAAGACGGGTCTGAGCCGCGTCGAGTTCTTCACCCTCCATCAGGCGATGTACGACGAGGCGATGGCCCACAACGACTACCAGATCGGTCGGCTGGTGGAGCGGCTCAAGGCAGAAGGCGAATGGGAGAATACGCTCCTCATCATCGGCGGTGACCACAGTACGCGGGCGGCGATGGATGATATGGGTATCGCGATTCTGGACTCGCTTCCGCCGCGCTGGAGCCAGCCGATGCTGAGGCCATCGATCACCAGGGTCCCGCTCATATTCGTGTGGCCGGGCCACATCGCTCCTGGCCAGCGGATCAGCCAGCCCGTCTCCATGATCGATGTCCTACCCACCGTGCTCGACCTTGTGAGCCTACCGCTCCCCGAGATCCTGCAGGGGCAGTCCTTGTCCCCGCTCCTACACGGCCGGGACGGCTGGGAACCTCGACCCGTGATTCTCGACCAGTTCGAGTTGGATCACGAGACCGGAGAGTTCAGCGGCCTTATCGAGGTCATCGACGGCCGGTGGGGCGCGTCGCTCGAGATCAACCCCGACCCGGACGGGGAGCCCGAGGAACGTCGTCCCGTTCCCTTGCTCGTCTACGACCTTTGGACGGATCCCTCTGCGGTGCGCAGTCTACACGAGGAGAGGCCAGATCTGGTCGAGAAATACACCGCCTTCCTAGAGGGGCAGTGGGAGGCGCACCAGGCGCTTGCGCAACACTTCACGCCGTCGGGCGCGGTGGCGCTGACGGCCAAGCAGCTCGAGACGCTGCGCGCTCTGGGCTATATCCAGTAGGGGTGGTGATCAGTGGGCGGGAGCGGCGCGGTTTCGATAGAGGTCGGGATTAACCGCGTCTGCCATGTCACTGATGTTGAGTTCTTGTCCCAGGAAATCCGCGACCCGACGTGCGGCCTCTTCGGGGTCGGCGAGGGCGTCCCCGTATTGGATCTCGATGGATTCGAAGCACGGCCGATCGGACAGCAACCTGCTTGACTGGGCGAGGTGGCCGACATAGAGACGGCGCATGCTCTCGTCCTCGGTGTCGGAAGGCTCGCCGCGGCTGACAAGCATCTTCGACTGGGAGGCCAAGACTTCGGCGAGGTCGCGCTGCATGAACACGACTTTATAGTTGAGGTCTTCCGGCAGGTACCGCAGCAGGTAGGCGATGATCTTGACGACGCTTCCGCGCGCGGCCCTCAGCCAGCTCGTGTCGCCGCCCTTGTCTAGCTCTTTCACACGCTCGAGCTCGTGGTAGCCTTGCGGGTTGCTCTCGTCCGCCTGGCGCACGTAATCCGAGACGATTGGCAACCCTCCCGACTCGAGCATCTTCATCATCATGGAGGTGCCCGATCTCGGAAGTCCCGAGACGATGACGACGGGTTCCCCGAACCGGATTTGCCGGTAGATTCGTTGGACGGACACGTGAGAAAGAATAACGCACCGGCAGGATCGGGTGCGACGTCCCTTCCCGGCGCCCCGGGCGTCCTCGCTGCGGCCAGCCTGGCCCTCGCGTTACTCCTGTCGCTGCCGACGCCGGCCCTGGCCTACGTGGGCCCCGGCGCCGGCTTCGTCTTCCTGACTTCGTTTCTCGCACTCCTCGCCACCGGGATGCTGGCGCTGGCGTCGCTGGTCCTCTGGCCCTTCCGCATGGCCTGGAGGCTTATCCGGCGAGCGGGCGATGCCAAGCCGAGGATCCGTCGGCTGATCATCGTCGGCTTGGACGGCCAAGACCCCGAACTCACCGATCGATTCATGCGAGAGGGGCGCCTGCCGAATTTTCAGCGGCTGGCCGAAGAGGGTTGCTATCATCGCCTGGCGACGACCTTTCCCTCGGTCTCTCCGGTGGCCTGGTCCTCCTTCGCGACGGGAGCGCACCCCGCCAAGCACAACATCTTCGACTTCCTGGACCGCGACCGTAGGACCTATTTCCCGCTGCTCTCCTCCGTGCGGATCGGGCGGGTGGAACGGGTGCTCCGATTGGGCCGGCTTCGTCTCCCGCTGACGAAGCCTGAGATGCGGCTCCTGCGAAAATCGCGCCCGTTCTGGTCGGTGCTGGGAGCGCGAGGCTTCTGGACCACGGTTCTGCGCGTGCCGATCACCTTCCCGCCGGATCGCTTCTACGGCGCGCAGCTGGCAGCGATGTGCGTCCCCGATCTTCAGGGCAGCCAGGGGACCTTCACTCTGTTCACGACACGCCGGTCCGTGGAGGGATTCAAGGAGGGCGGGACGCGGGTCCCGCTGGGTGGCGACGGAGATCTGGACAGGAATGGGGATCGCTTCGAGACGGCACTCCAGGGGCCGGATAACGAGCTCGTCGACGGAAGCCCACCCCTCACTCTCCCCCTGGCGATCGACCTGGACCGACAGAATCGGGCGGCCCGGCTCCAGGTGAACGGCCGGACGCTGGAGCTTGCCGTGGGCGAGCTCTCCGACTGGATCGAGCTGAGCTTTAGGGCTGCGCCGGGGATCAAGGTCCGCGGGATCTGTCGGATGATGGTCACGGAGATGGACGAGCACTTCTCGCTCTACGCGACGCCGATCAACATCGATCCCGAGAAGCCCGCGATGCCGATCTCCCACCCGTCCTACTATTCCGTCTATCTGGCCAAGAAACTGGGCAAGTTCGCCACGTTGGGCCTTGCCGAGGACACATGGGCGCTGAACGAGGGCGTGATCGACGACCGGACCTTCCTGCGACTCACGTACGACATCGATCGCGAGCGGGAGAAGATGTTCTTCGCTGCGTTGGAAAAGCTTCGCCGCGGCGCACTGGTTTGCGTCTTCGATGCGACCGACCGCATCCAGCACATGTTCTGGCGGTACCTCGAGCCCGACCATCCGGCCGCCAGGAACGGGGCCGAGGCGCCGGAGCGAGACGCGATCGCCGACCTCTACGTGCACAACGACGCCCTGGTGGGCCGCATACGACAGCGGCTCGGTGACGAGGACGTGCTCATGGTCCTTTCCGACCACGGGTTCGCCTCTTTTCGGCGCGGCATGAACCTGAACGCCTGGCTGTACGCCAACGGCTACCTCGCGTTGAAGGGCGGGGGCGACGGGAGTGAGGAGTGGCTGCGAGACGTGGACTGGTCGCGCACCCGTGCCTACGCCCTGGGTCTCACGGGCCTCTTCCTCAATGTCAAGGGCCGCGAGGCGAAGGGGATCGTCAGGGCAGGCGAGGAAGCGGAAGCTCTCAAGCGGGAGCTGATCGGGAAGCTCAGCGGCCTGTTGGATGAAGAGAGGGAAGAGACCGCGATTCAAGAGGCGTTCGACCCCACCTCTCTCTACTCCGGGCCCTACCTGGAGAACGGGCCGGACGCGCTGATCGGGTACAACGCCGGCTATCGGATCTCGTGGGA
>JBDHFW010000143.1:0-17950 GCA_039590175.1 Gemmatimonadota bacterium
TCCTGGACGCGTTGTTCGGCTCCTCCGGCACCTCGGTAAGCCTCTCGGAGCTACAGAACGAGTTCTACCGCGACCTGCCCGCCATCCGGGATGGGATGTTCAAGCACCTCCTGGCGGAGCGCTACTACGAGCGCCGACCCGACAAGGTGAAGGCCGTGTACCTCGGCGTGGCCGTCGTGGTGACGGTCCTGACACTGATCGCCGGCAACATCATCGCGGCCACGCTCGGAGAGTCACCGGTCGCCGTGTTCGTGGCGGGGATCCTCACCGGAGCGATCGTCGCCGGTTTCGGCCTCGTCATGCCGGCCCGGACCGTTCGCGGAACACGGGCGTTCGCCAAGGTCCGCGGCTTCGAGGAGTTCCTGCAGCGGGTCGAGAGCGACCGCTTCAAGCGGATGATCACGGGCCCCGAGATGTTCGAGAAGTATCTCCCGTTCGCGATGGCCCTCGGCGTGGAGAGCAAGTGGGCGGCGGCGTTCGAGGACATCTACCGCGAGCCGCCCAGCTGGTACCGGGGCTCGAACCCCCACGGGTTCCGGACCGGCCTGTTCGTGAACGACCTGTCCCGCATGGCCAGCTCCACGTCGCAGACCATGGCTTCGCGTCCGCGAAGCTCGGGCGGATCGGGGTTCAGCGGCGGCGGGGGCTTCTCGGGCGGAGGATTCGGGGGCGGGGGTGGAGGTGCGTTCTGAAGGGCCGTAGTGCACGGTTCCTGGAGCGATAGAACTCTGACGAAAACGGCCAAGGAGGCTGTCATGGCGATACGTAAGGGAGATAGGGCCCCGGCATTCGAACTTCCCCAGGGGCCTGGAGAGGTCGTCGATCTCGCTGAGCACATCGGGCGGGACAAGGTCGTGCTCCTGTTCTTCCCGCTGGCGTTCAGCTCGGTCTGCACCGCCGAGCTCTGCAGGGTCACGAGCGACTGGGTCGAGTGGGACGAGCTCGACGCCCGCGTGTTCGGCATCAGCATCGACAGTCCCTTCGTCGTCAAGCGATTCCGTGAGGAGGAGGGCATCGGGTTTCCGCTTCTCTCGGACTTCAACAAGACGGTGGCCGCCGAGTACGGCGTCCTGTACGAGGAGCTCGTGGGGCTCAAGGGCGTCGCAAAGCGCTCCGCCTTCGTCATCGACCGCAGCGGCATCGTGGTCTACGACTGGGTCTCCGAAGATTCCGGCGTGGAGCCCGACTACGAGGCGATCAAACGGGCGGTGGAAGCCGCCTGACCCCATCCGGCGAGCCATCTCCGGCGGACCGGCCGGCAGACCAGCCGCCCCTTCCCCCCGGACCCCCCGCGGCGCGCGGAACCTTTCTTGCGATATCTCACGGGAAACATGAACGGGCTGGGGGAGGACTCCGGGACCGCCGGCAACGAAGGTTGAACCAGTCCGACCCCTCCTAAGTCCCGCTACACGAAACTATTACCACCTTCCGTCCAACACGCCGGCCCGTTTTGCGAGCGCCGGAGGCCGGCGGAGATATCCTCGGAGCGATAGCACGAAATGAACGAACTCGCATCTCTTGCAGCCGTATACGTAGCGACGCGAGAGATCGGCCTTAGCGACAACCTCGACCGTCTACTCGAGAGGGTCCTGGTCCGGGCACAGGAGCTCATCGGCTTCGACCACTGCGCGCTGATGCTGTACGACGCCGAGAGCCGCACGCTGTCGGTTCGGAGCGTGCGCGGATACGCTGACCGAGCCGCCGACGTGCTCCGGTTGTCGCTTCCCGAAGGCCGCGGGATCTCCGGCTGGGCCGCGGCAAATCGCCAGGCCGTTCGGGTCGGCGATGTGAGGAAAGACCCGCGTTACGTCGTGGGGCTGCACGAGGCGCGCTCCAACATGGCGGTGCCCCTGATCGTCCGAAACGAGGTGGCCGGCGTCGTGAACGTCGAGTCCGACCGCGAGGACGCGTTCACTGAGGAGCACGAGAAGCTCCTCACCGTGCTCGGCGCCCAGGCGGCACTGGCCATCGTGGCTTCGCAGACGCGGGAGCGCCTTCGGTCAAGGATCAGCCAGCTCGACGCGCTCTACCGGATCAGCCAGCTGGCCAGCGCGGGCAAGGATCTCGATTCCACGCTCGACGCGATCCTGGAAGTCGCGCAGAACACTATTCCTCGTGGACAGTGCGCGATCCTCCTCGTCGATGAGGACCGGAGCCTGCTTCGCGTCCGGGCCTCCAACGGCTACGCGGAAGGTGTCCAGGAGATGACGATCCCTCTCGGCCTGGGGATCACGGGCCGCTGCGCGCGCACGGGAACAACGATCGTGGTGGATGATCTGGAGCTCGACGAGAGCTACATCCCGGGCGTGACCGGTGCGCGCAGCGAGATCGCCGTCCCGCTCCTCGTCGAAGGCCGAGCGATCGGCGTCCTGAACGCCGAATCCACTCGGCTCGGGGCATACCGAGGGGCGCACGTTCACACCCTCTCCGTCGTCGCCCAACAGGCCGCGGTGGTGCTGCGCTCGGCGAAGCTCCAGGAAGAGACTCGGCGGCTCGCGATCACCGATCCGCTCACGGGGCTCCACAACAGAAGGTACTTCGTCGACCGGCTCGAAGAGCACCTGGCGCGGGCGGAGCGCTACGGCGAAAGGCTCGGCCTCCTCCTTCTCGACACCGATTACCTCAAGACGGTGAACGACCGGCACGGGCATGACGCCGGCGACCGTGTGTTACAGAGGATCGCGGCGGCACTCCGCGGAATCGTTCGGGACTCCGACGAGGTGGCGCGGATCGGCGGTGACGAGTTCGCCGTCCTCTTGCTCCAGGCCGATGAGCCGCTGGCCGTCGGAATCGCCCGCCGCTTGAAGGAGGAGCTCTGCGAGGCCGTTCTCGCCTCGGAGACCGGCGAAGCGATCGCGATCAGCTGCTCGGCGGGGATTGCACTCTTCCCGGACGACGCGCCGGACTCGAAGGCGCTGTTGAGAGTTGCCGATCTGGCTCTCTACAACGCGAAGGCCCGGGGGCGAAACGAGATCTCCGTCGCACGGGCCCACCATCCCTCGCAGGGCGAAGACCGGCTCGAACGTCGCGTGCGGGTCGAGCTCTCCGTGCCGGGCGCCTAGACGCTCCACGAACGGCGCCTCGCCCTTGCGGTGCGCCACCCTTCCCCACACCCTCCGGAACGGTCGAGGACTCAGCATCCTGGAGGCGTGCACCATGTCGAGCGATCTCGCGCACAAAGCGTGCGTCCCATGCCGAGGCGGGGTGCCGCCACTCGCCGGTCAGGAACTGGCCGACCTGCAGGCGGCGCTCGGTGGCGGTTGGCGGGCCGTGGACGAGCACCATCTGGAGAAGGAGTTCGGCTTCGAGAACTTCCGATCGGCGCTCGACTTCACGAACCGCGTCGGCGAGCTGGCCGAGGAGCAGGGACACCACCCCGACATCTACCTGAGCTGGGGCCGCGTGCGGATCCAGATCTGGACGCACAAGATCGACGGACTCACGGAAAGCGACTTCATCCTGGCTGCAAAGACAGACGAGCTGTAGGGATCGCCGTCTGCGCATCTCCTTTCTCAATTCCTGGCCCGTCGAGCCACATCTGGGCAGTGGCTCGGGAGTGGCGATCTCCGGCCTGGTGAGAGGGCTGGAGGCGCTCGGGCATTCCGTCCATCACGTCGGGCCGCTCCCCGATCGGGTCAATGCCCTTCGGAGGATCCGCTACAACCTGACGCTGGCCCGCGCGGGTGACACCGTTCTGGCCGATTCGGCGCTCATCGTTGGCTTCGACCTGGACGGGTTCGCGCTTCGGCCCCGGGTCACGCGCTACGTCGTATGCCTGAAGGGGGTGATGGCCGACGAGCTTCGCTTCGAGCGGGGCTGGCCGCGGTTGAGATTCCGCCTCCTCTCGCGCCTCGAGGGTGCCAACGCTCGATCGGCCGATGTCGTGATGGTGACCAGCGAGTACAGCCGAGGGATCGCCATCGAGGCGTACGGCCTGGATCCCGGGCGAGTCAGAATCGTTCCGGAAGGCATCGACCTCGCCCGTTGGAGCGCTGCCGCAGAGGCGACCGACGACGCGACCGGACCGGTCATCCTCAGCGTCGCCCGTCAGTACCGGAGAAAGAACACCTCCGCCCTGCTTCGGGCGATGCCCACGATCCGTGCGCAGGTGCCGAACGCGCGGCTGCGGATCGTGGGAGGCGGCCCCGAACTGCCTCGGCTCGAGCGCGAGCGTCTCTCTCTTGGCCTGGCGGGATCGGTCGTGATCAGCGGAGAGGTTCCAGACACGGACGCCGTCAGGGACGAGTACCGGGCCGCCGACGTCTTCTGCCTTCCCTCCCTGCAGGAGGGTTTCGGCATCGCGTTTCTCGAGGCGATGGCAAGCGGTCTCCCGATCGTGGCCTACCGGAGCGCCGCGATCCCCGAGGTCATCCCGGATGGGGAGGCGGGCCTCCTCGTCCCACCCGACGATCCCAAGGCACTGGCGCGCGCACTGATCCGCCTCCTGAGAGACCCGTCTCTCCGGCGAAAAATGGGCGAGGCGGGAAGGCGAAGAGCTCGCCAGCACGACTGGGAGGAGGTGGCACGGCGTTTCGTGGCGGCTGCGGCCGTCTGACCTTCCTTTTGCCGCGCATCACCGGTTAGCTTTCGAGCATGGGTGACAAGGACGTTCGCGCCGGCGACACCGAGCATCTTCGCCTGTTCACCAGGCATCTCCTCCGCGATGTGCAAGCGCTGGAACAGATGCTGGAATCCGGCGCGATCGAAGCCGACGTCAGGCGCATCGGCGTCGAGCAGGAGATGTTCCTGGTCGACGACGAATGGCAGCCCGCCCCCAAGGCCATGGACATTCTCGACCGCCTCGACGACCCGCGGGTCACCCACGAGCTGGCGCTGTTCAACCTCGAGGCCAACCTCGATCCCCTACGCTTCGACGGCGATTGCCTGAGCCGCATGGAGCATGGGCTGCGCGAGGTTCTCGAGACCGTGCGTGAGGCCGCGCTCGAGGTCGGGGCTGACGTGGTCCTGACCGGCATCCTGCCGACGCTCCACAAGTCCCATCTGACGCTCGAGAACATGACGCCGCAGAAGCGCTACTACGCGCTGAACGACGCCCTCAATCATCTGCGCGGAGGCACCTACAAGTTCTACCTCAAGGGCGTGGACGAGCTGCTGGTCGAGCACGACAACGTGATGCTCGAGGCGGCGAACACGAGCTTCCAGGTGCACTTCCAGGTCGGCGCGGAGGAGTTCGCTCGACTCTACAACATCGCTCTCGTGGCCGCCGCGCCGGTGCTTGCAGCGGCAGCCGGCTCCCCGCTTCTGTTCGGGAAGCGGCTGTGGCGCGAGACGCGCATCGCGCTCTTTCAGCAGTCAATCGACACTCGGAGCGCCAGGCCCGAGATGCGGGACATCAAGCCGCGGGTGCACTTCGGAACGAACTGGGTGGACGATTCGGTCCTCGAGATCTATCGGGAGGACATCGCGCGTTTCCGCGTCATCCTCGGCCGCGAGATCGAAGAGGATCCCCTGGAGGAACTCGCCGAGGGTCGCGTGCCGCGGCTGAAGGCGCTCCAGCTTCACAACAGCACGATCTGGCGCTGGAACCGACCCTGCTACGGGATAAGCAACGGGAAGCCGCACCTGCGCATCGAGAACCGGGTGCTCGGCTCGGGCCCGACGCTGCAGGACGAGATCGCCAACGCGGCGTTCTGGTTCGGTCTGGTTAGCGCACTGGCCCACTCTGAAAGCGACGTGCGCCAGTCGATGGACTTCGACGACGCGCGCGCCAACTTCGTGGCCGCGGCCCGTCTCGGCCTCGACTCTCGTCTCTATTGGTGCGGCAAGGGCGAAACACAGGGTGCCCGGCAGCTGATCACCGAGACGCTCCTTCCGCTCGCCCGAGAGGGCCTCGAGACCGGGAAGCTGGACCAGGCGGAGATCGACCACTATCTGGGCATCATCGCGGAGCGGGTCGAGTCGAAGCAGACGCCTGCGGCGTGGCTCCTTCGCTCCTACGCGCGCATGAAGGATCGGGGAAGCCTGTCGGAGCGCCTGACCGCCCTCACCGCAGCCCTGGCGGAGCGGGAGCGGACCGGCGAGCCCGTCCATCGGTGGTCGCTGGCCGAGTTCGAGGAAGCCGGTGACTGGACGCCGAGCTACCGCCGCGTCGAGCAGTACATGACCACCGACCTCATCACGGTGGGAGTGAACGAGCCGATCGAGCTCGTCGCCCGTCTCATGGACTGGCACAACATCCACCACATGCAGCACATCCTGCTCGGTCTGATGTCACATCGCTCGCTCCTCCGCCACATGGCCTCGCGGGAGCACACGAAGGCGGATGTGCCGACTCCTGTGGGTGAGATCATGCAGCGCGACCTGATCACGGTCAGGCCGGACATACCGACGCTGGAAGCGATCGAGCTGATGAAGGCGAAGCGAGTGGGATGCCTGCCGGTGACGGTCGAGCGGAGGCTGGTCGGCGTCGTCACGGAACACGACTTCCTGCGGGTGGCCAGCATGCTGCTGGAGCAACGCCTGCGGGAAGATAAGCCGGCGTAGGCCTCTCTCCCACGGCCGCTCGGGCTAGTGTGCCGTCTCAGAAGTCACGCTCCGGCGGCTTCTCCGGCCAAGAGGCGGCAGGACGACCCCGAACGCGGCGGCGAGGGCCGCGATCCACCCCACCAGATCACCCGTGCGCGCGAACAGGGTGAGCCCATCCGTGGTCAGCACGTCCGCCGTGAAGATCGCGGGCCTGAAGAACTGTGTGGAATTGTGCACGCGACCCAGTGGATCCAAGGTCTGCGAGATGCCCGTGTTGCCGGCACGGGCGATTCCGATGCGGTTCTCGATCGCGCGCAGCACGAGGTGAGAGGGGTGCTGCCAGAGGGCGCCGCTGCGGCTCCACCAAGGCCCCTCTCGTCCGAACCAGGCGTCGTTGGTGATGTTGACCAGGAAGTCGGCGCCCCGCAGGCGGTAGCCTCGGCTCAGGCCCGTGAAGATCGACTCGTAGCAGATCATCACCCCGAAGCGCCTCTCATCCAGCGACATGACGTCCAGGTTCCGTCCCGCCGAGAACCCACCGAAGTACTCGGCCCACTCGAACCAGTCCGGGTCGAGGAAGGGAACGCGCTCCACGACCGGTACGAGATGGTGTTTGTCGTAGCGCGCTCGGTTCGCCCCTCGTTCGTCGATGAGGTACGCCGAGTTGTAGTAGTCCCAGTCGTCCTGGCTCCGGTTCTCGATCCCCATCGCGCCGAAAAGCACGGAGGCTTCCGAGTAGCGGACCAGACCCCGGATCCACTGGTAGATGTCGGGCCGGCCCATGAACGGGAGTGCTAAAATGGGGTCGATCGGCCGCGGAATCACGGTCTCGGGGAGAATCAGAAGATCGACGTCCGCATCGGGGTCGTGGCCCGCCAGCAGGTTCTCGATCGAGCTTCGTGCGCTGTCGAACGCCGCCACCGGGTCCTCCAGCTTCATCTTCTCGGGGACGTTCGGCTGCACCGCGGAAACGGTGACGGCCGGTCGCATCTCCAGGCTCTGCCAGCGCCAGACGGAGTAGCCCACCGGCACGGCTACGCCAGCGAGCCAACCTCCGAGAGCCAGCCACGCCCGACCCCGATGGCCTCGCTGCCACGCAACGAAGGCGGTGGCCAGGAGGCCACTCAGCATGGCCAGCCAGAAGCCGAGACCGCGAGCTCCGACGAGATCGGCGGCGCCGATCAGTCTAGGGAAGCCGGTGAGCGTGTATCCGAACTCCTGCCAGGGGAAGGAGATCGGGCCGAGGTGCGCTCGGAACCACTCCGCCGCGGTCCAGAAGACAGGCAGCGCGATCCACACGGGCCAGCCGGCCCGGCCCCGAACGTGGTGCATCCCGGTCGTCGCTACGGCCAGAAAGAGACACAGCAGACCCACGGTAAAGACGAACGCGAGCACCGCCAACAGGGAGTAGAAGATGAGAGCGGTGGCGAGCCAGTAGAGCACCAACGTGTAGTAGACGATCCCGAGCCAGAGGCCGCCCCGAAACGCCAGCCCCCGACCTTCGTCCCCTTCCGGCAGCCGGGCGAGCCAGATCCCGAAGGGCACCAGGCCCAGGAAGGATGGGAAGAGGAAATGAAACGGCGGGTGCGCGAGGCCGAGAACGAGGCCGCTGACCGCGATCCAGCCGGCTCCCGGAGGCGGCGCCGGGAAACGGGCGTAGGAGCCTGTCCGAGTAATGGGGTGTGGCCGCGCGCAGGGGTCTTGCGCGAGCTCAGACGAGGAACGAGGCGGAGTCGATGCCTTGCGCATCGCTGACAACGAGAGACGAAGTATGAGCCCGCAACCCCCCTGCGCCCTTCGGGTTACGGCGGCGAGGGACCATCGTCTTCGTTGGCGCTCCTCACCGATGCCCATGGCATCGCCTTCGTTGCTCCGCCTCGACCCTGGCACCCTCGGCGCTCGTAACGCGGCTCGCCCCATTACTCGGACAGGCTCCTCAGGCTGTAACCTCACGCCCCTCGCGAGCCGATCGGTAGCACGCCTCCAGGGCCCGCATCAGCCGCACCTGCTCGGCCTGCACCTCCAGCGGCATCTCTCCGCGCACGATGCGCAGGAACTCCGCCCATTCTTGCCGATACGAAGTCGTGTAGAGCCCGGACTCGTCGACGCCCAAAGGAGGCGTCACGTCGGAAAGCCCCGTCTCCATCTCCCTCCGAACGTGAAACGGCCATGTCCCGGCCGAACCGAGCGTGCCCAGAACACGCAGCGCATGTCGATCCCGCTCGTCGCGGAGCTCCCAGCTGACCTCGAGCTGCAGGGTCGCCCCGCCGGCAAGCGCGAGGAAGGCGACCGCCGTGTCCTCTACCGCCACGGCGGGATGGACGTTGGCGCTCACGCGCTCGAGTTCCGGATAGCCAAGAAGCCAGAGCGCCACGTCCAGCGCCTGCACCCCCAGGTCCATCAGGACGCCGCCGCCGGCGCTCTCGGGATCGAGCCTCCACCCTCTCTTGGGCCTGCGGTCGATGCGGGTGAGCCAGACCGAGCGAATCAGGATGACATCTCCCAGCTCACCGCTCGCCACGAACTGGCGAATGGCTCTGACGTCCAGGCGGTACCGCTGGTTCATCGCGACCATCAGCTGGCGCTCCGCAGCATCGGCAGCGCGTATCAGCTCCTCCGTGGCCTCACTCGTCGGCGCGAGCGGGCGCTCGCACAGGACGTGCTTCCCTCTCCCGAGAGCATCCAGAACCACCGCGGCATGCGAGTCGTTCGGCGTGGATACGAGCACCGCGTCCAGGGGGGTGTCCTCGGACAACTCCGCGAGAGATCGAGCCGTCACCGGAACGTCGAAGCGCTCCGCGATCGTACGAGCCTTCTCCTGCTGGGTGTCGATGATCGCGGTCACCTTCACGTCCGGGAGCCGCTTCAGGATCGGGAGGTGGACGATCTGCGCCACGCCGCCCACTCCGATGACTCCTATGCTGACATCCCTCGCCACCCGCGTGCCTCCTTGTGATTCGTTGGTGCCGGAGTCCTAGAGTCGTTGTTCTCGCCTAATAAAGCCTTTGAACGGCCGCATCCTGGTAATAGGCGGCCAGGATCTCCTGATAGGCCTGACCCGCCCTCGCCCGGCCGATCGCTCCCCATTGGCACATCCCGATGCCGTGCCCGAAGCCGGAGCCGAGGATGCGCCCCTCGGCCGGCTGCAAAACCCAACGGATCTCGTTCTTCCGGAGCACGTAGCGCCCTCCCGAGGCCTCCACCTCGAGTTGGTCCACGCGATCACCTTCTGTCCGGCTGAGGACCCGGATGCCTGAGATGCGGCCGACCGATGAAGGCGAGACGCCCAGCCGTGACGCCAGCTCGGCACGAACGAATCCGTTCATCTCGTCGGCGGTCCAGCTCTCGCGCCAGCGGTAGCGCGGCGAGATCGCGCAATAGTCCTCACCTCCACCGGCATCTCGCACCGACCGAAGATAGGGAAGGTCCGGTTCTCCCCAAACTTCCTCGCGAGTCGCCGTCCGCCCTCCGCAAGTGGAGTGGTAGAAAGCCGATACCGGCTGGCCGTCGAAGATGAGGATCTCACCTCTCGTCTCGTTGATCGCCCGCTCCACGTCCCTTCTCTCCACCTCCAGGCCTCCGTAGACCTGGTCTTCCACTGTCGCGAACAGATCGAATCCCAGTGAGTCGCGCCTCCCGAGGTGGGAGATCGTATAGGTTCGGGCGGCCACCGCCTGCGCCCGCACCGCTGCGAACTCTTCAGGCGAGCGCCGTCCAATCTCGGCAGGCACGACGCCGAGCAAGTAGTCCTCGAGGCCCAAGCGGTTGATCACGATCAACCCCCGCGTGCGATCCGCGATGACCTCGGCCGCACCCCTGTACGTCTTGCCGGCAATGACGACGTCGGCTCCGTGGTCCAACGGCTCGACGATGAAGCTCGGCAGAGCCTGGTCGACTCGACCGGCCGGCTCCACCAGGGACGCTCCTCCCGCGCTCGGCTCGAAGCGGACGATCTCTTCGCCCGCCGACACCAGCTCCTCGCCGCTGGCGCCGTCACGCACTCTCAGACCCGACGTCGACATGATCACGGCCGACGGCGTGCCGACCTCGATCCCGACGCGAATCAGCGGCTCCGAGGTGATGAGCTCGACGATGCGTGTTGCGGCGGGGCCGGCCTGCGGCCGAGCAGCACGCGGGTCGACCGGAGGAGGCTCCGTGCGTCGAGGCTCGGCCCGCGAAGGCTCTTCCGGAGCCGGCGGATCCGGAGGCGGCCCTCCGGCACAGGACCAGCCGAATAGAGCGAGCCCGGTCACCGCAAACCGGATGGCTCTGGGCCCGGCGGCCACCGGCCCGACGGGAGACGACACGGCGGCCGGCCACGTCGCTCCGGACGTCTCAGCTCGCCAGCGCCGCATCCATCGACTCGCCGACGGCGCTCAGCGTCATCTCGAGGTGCTCGCGTCGGTGCGCGGTCGACATGAAGCCGGCTTCAAACGGGGACGGGGCGAAGAACACGCCCCGCTTCAGGCACTCGCGAAAGTAGGTGGAAAAGAACTCCGTGTCCGTCTGCCTCGCGCCGACATAGTCCGTGACCGGCCCGTCCGTAAAGAAGACGCCCCACATCGAGCCCACATGGGCCCCGGAGACCGGGAGCCCGCGCTCCGTGGCCGCCCGCACGATCCCATCGACAAGCTCACCGGTCAGGCGCTCCAACCGCTCGTGGGGCCGGTCGCGCTCCAGCACGCGAAGCTGCGCGAGCCCGGCGGCCATGCCCAACGGATTGCCGCTCAGGGTGCCCGCCTGGTAGACGGAGCCCGTGGGCGCCACCTGCTCCATGATCGCCCGCCTTCCGCCGAAGGCGGCGACCGGTAGACCTCCGCCGACGACCTTGCCCAACGTCGTGATATCGGGGTCGATCCCGTAGAGCTCCTGCGCGCCGCCCGGGGCCACCCTGAATCCCGTCATCACCTCATCGAAAACCAGGAGCGAGCCTTGGGTTCGAGTAAGCTCACGCAGGCCGGAGAGAAATCCTGCTGTGCGGGCTCGATCAGACCCACGTTGCCCATGACCGGCTCGACGATCACCGCCGCGATCTCGTCCGGAAAGCGTCCGAACACGGACTCTACCGCCTCGAGGTCGTTGAAGGGGACCGAGCTCGTGAGCGCCGAGAGCGCGCCCGGAACACCCGGAGAGTCGGGGAGCCCGAGCGTGGCCACCCCTGAGCCGGCCTGGACGAGAAAGGAGTCGGCGTGGCCGTGGTAGCAACCGTCGAACTTGAGGATGCGATCGCGACCCGTCGCCCCTCGGGCCAATCGAACGGCGGACATCGTCGCTTCCGTACCGCTACTGACGAAGCGTACCATCTCCACCGAGGGTACGAGATCGACAAGCAGCTCGGCCAGCTCCACTTCGGCCGGCGCCGGCGTTCCGAAGGTCAGCCCCGAGCCAGCGGCGCGTTCGACGGCCTCGACGACCTCTGGATGGGCATGGCCGAGGATGAGAGGACCCCAGGAGAGGACGTAATCGACGTAACGGCGGCCAGAGACGTCGTACAGGAAGGCTCCCTCGCCGTGATCCGAGAAGAAAGGCTCTCCGCCCACCGAGCGGAAGGAGCGCACGGGCGAGCTGACGCCGCCGGGCAGCACCCGGCGGGCGCGCTCCCACAGGCTCGGGTCGGCTATCGTCCCCACGCTGTCTCGAGCCCGAGCGCGGCGACCGGGAGGCGCCGGCGACCGGGGCGGCCGTTCGCCCGGCCTGCCTCTGCTGGCGCGCTCCGAAGGACTGTCACCACCCGCGCCGACAGGTCGAAGTCGTGGGCCTCCGTCACCACCGCCTCCACGATCTGCCCTGCTTCGAGAGGCTGGGCAGCCGTCAGATGTGTCACCCCGTCCACGTCGTCCGCCTGACCGGCGATCCGGCCGACCGCGATGCCTGCTGCTGCGGTCGGCTCGTCCACGATCGCCGTCCGCTGCGTGCCGACCTCGCCGGCCATCAGCTCGGCCGAGATCGCCCGCTGCACCTCCAGCAGCTCCTCTAGCCGCGTGCGCGCTAGGCTCTCGGGGACGAAGGAGCCCCCCATCTCCGCCGCCCGCGTGCCCTCCTGCGGCGAGAAGGCGAAGGCGCCCAGCCGTTCGAACCGGACCTCTTCCAGGAAGTCGAGGAGAGCCCGAAAGTCGTCATCCGTTTCCCCGGGAAAGCCGACGAGCACGGTGGTGCGCAGGGTCAGTCCCGGCACGGCGTCGCGCAGCCACGCGATCTTCTTCCTCAGCGACTCCTGCCGCTCGGGTCTCCGCATCCCCTCCAACACCGGATCGCTGGCATGCTGGATCGGCATGTCGACGTAGGGAAGGATCCTCGGTTCCGAGGCCATGAGCCGAATCAGCGGCTCGCGCAGGCCGGCCGAGTAGATGTACAGCAGACGGATCCATGGAATCTCGGTCGCTTCGACCAGGCGCGCGACCAGCGTCGAGATGTCGGTGCCGTCCCGGTACTCGCGGCCGTAGTGCGCGAGATCCTGGGCGACGAGGTTCAGCTCCACGGTTCCCTGCGCCTCCAGGCGCAGGGCCTCGGCGACGAGCCGCTCCGCTTCGAACGAGCGATGCCGACCCCTCCAGAGGGGAATCGCGCAGAACGCGCACCCGTGATCGCATCCCTCGCTGACCTTCAGGTAGCGCACGTGAGGGCTGCCCTCGAGCGGGAGGCGCTCGCCGGGGTGAGCGGAGCGGGCAGCGGCAAGGAAGCCGCGTCGCCGAAGGGAGGGCACCAGGCGGTCGAGGTCTCGCAAGCCGAGGAAGAGGTCCACCTCGGGAAGCTCGGCCGCGAGCTCCTCTCTGTGCCGCTCGACCAGACAGCCCACCGCCACCAAGGCCTTACAGGTCCCGTCCTCCTTGAGCCTGGATGCCTCCAGGATTGCCCCGATCGATTCCTGCTTCGCGGCGTCGATGAACCCGCAGGTGTTGATCAGCACCACCTCGGCTTCGTCGAGATCTCGCGCCGTCTCGGCTCCACAGGCCTTGAGCGTGGCGAGGATTCGCTCGGAGTCGACCGTGTTCTTGTCGCAGCCCAGGCTGACCAGGCCGAGCTTCATCCCTGGAAGAGATCCACGTTCGGGGGGGCATCGAACTGGAAATACCAGTCCGGGATCGGGGCATCGGGCTCCAAACGTCCCAATTCCACGGTGCGGACGGTCTCGTTCTCTTCGATGATCTCGAACTTCCTGACCAGGTAGTTCTCGGCATCCACCCAGACGCGCACCCGAGTGTAGGGGGAGACCTCCCGGGGAGTGAGCTCGATCAGATGAGCCGGCCGGCCGGTGACCTCCTCCTCCAGGAGGTACGCCGCATCGTAGATCGTCTTCGCGTCCTCGAAGATTCGGCCCTGAAGATCGACCATGTGTGCGCCGGTCGTTCTCGCCTCGATCGTGGAGCGGATGACCTGACCGGGATTCGTCGTCGGGTAGTAGAGCCAGATATAGGTGCCGTCCGCGACGATGACGTCCCCGACCGGATCCTCGAACTCCATCTTGAATCGTCCCCGGCCCTTCTGATACCAAACGCCGGAGCCGGTCCGGGTCCGCTCGAGTAGCGGAACCTCGATCGTCTGCGTGAAGCGCGCGCGGAGGGAGCTCAGCTCGTTGTACGTGCTTTCGGCGCGGGCGAGGATCTCGCGCACGTCCGGAGCGACCTGTACCGAGCTCGCGAGCCCGTCCGTCGTGCGGAAGGGCACGGCGAGGGCCGCGGCGGCGGCCACGACGGCGAGTGTCGTGCGTTTTATGCGGCGGTCATTCAACGTGCTGTGCTCCATACGCTTATGCGCCAGGTCGATCCTCGGTTCTCCGTGAGACTACACGAGCTGTGAGGGGCCGTTCCGGCCGCAGCCGCGGCTGAGCCAACCAGGCCGTCGAGGGGCCGGTCAGAACAGGCCTTCCCGCCGCTCCGTTCCCTCCAGGATTTCCGCCAGACCGTCCAGGCCCACGAGAACCTCCCGCGGCCTGGATCCGTCCGGCGGTCCGAGGATACCGGCGTGGTGAAGCTGGTCGACGATCCGCGCCGCGCGGCCGTAGCCGATCTTCAGGCGTCGTTGTAGCAGGCTCGTGGAGCCCGAGGCGTGCGTGACCACGATCTCCGCTGCCTGCCCGAAGAGCTCGTCCCAATCCTCCAGCACGTCCTCCACGACGTCCACCCTCGACTCTTCGGCCTCCAGTTCGCGCACCCTCTCCAGGATGTCCTCTTCCTGGCTCGGCGCCTCCGCCTTCTCCTCGGCCTGCATCCGGTACCAGTCGACGAGGCGCTCCGTGTCGTCGCTCGTGATGTAAGCGCCTTGGATCCGGATCGGATCGGCCTCCCCGGGCGGTAGAAACAGCATGTCGCCGTTGCCGAGAAGGCTCTCGGCTCCGTTCTGGTCCAGAATCGTGCGGCTGTCCGTCTTCGAGGCGACGCGAAAGGCAATGCGGCTCGGGAAGTTGGCCTTGATCAACCCCGTGATCACGTTCACGGACGGCCGCTGCGTCGCGATCACCAGATGAAGGCCGACCGCGCGAGCCTTTTGGGCGAGCATGGCCAGCGGGCCCTCCACCTCGGCCTGTACGGTCATGATGAGATCCGCCAGCTCGTCGATGACGAGCACGATGACGGGGAGCTCGCCCCCATCGTACTGCTTCAGGTACCCCTCCGGCATCCGTATCTCTCGACCGGCTGCCACGCGGCGGTTGAACTCCTCGACGTTCCTGCACGCGTTCGCGGACAGAAGGCCGTATCTGCGGCTCATCTCGTACCCGGCCCACTTCAGGATCGACGCCGCTTCGCTGTTCTCGACCACCACCGGATGCCGCAGATGCGGAAGGTCGTTGTAGACGCTCAGCTCCACCATCTTCGGATCCACCATGAGAAGGCGCAGCTCAGCCGGCGTAAAGCGGTACACCAGGCTGGTGATGATCGAGTTGATGCAGATCGACTTGCCGGTTCCCGTCGCTCCTGCGATCAGCAGGTGGGGCATGCGCGCCAGGTCTGTCACGTACGGACGTCCGGCCAGGTCGTGGCCGAGAGCGATCGGCAGAGCCGACCCGGTCCTCCGGTAGGCCGGTGCCTCGAGGACATCTCTCAACCAGACGATCTCGGGCTCGGGGTTCGGCACCTCCACCCCCACGGCCCCCTTTCCGGGGATCGGCGCCACGATTCTCACGGAGGGCGCCTTGAGGGCCAGAGCCAGATCATCGGCCAGGGCGGATATCTGCCCGACCTTCACGCCGGCCGCGGGCACGACCTCGAACTGCGTGACGACGGGACCCGTCGTCCAGCCCGATATCCTCCCCTCGACGCGGAAGGTATGCAGCTTCTCTACGAGAATCGTGCCGAGCGCCTTGAGCTCCGAGCGCTCCAGCCCTCCACCGCCGGTGGACGGCGCGGTGAGAAGATCCAGCGACGGCAGTTCTGTCTGCGAGAGGTCCGCCTCATCCACGAGGCCGGCCTCATCCGGCGACGCCGCGGCACCGTCCGGGACGCCGGCTCCCTCTTCAACGATTGGCTCCCCAACCGGCAGATCCAGGTCCCCGGGCTCGCCCTCCCACGGTGAGCCGGAGGCCGGCCGTGCGGTACGGAAGCCCTCGACGACCGCCGCCAGCCACGAGCCGATGCGTCGGAGAGCTCGCCAGGACAGGATGACCAAGCGCTTGAGGCCGGTCCAGACGACACCGAAGATGCGACCGATCGCCCGGGCGACCGATAGCTCGAGGGTCAGCACGCTCGCGATGAGCAGGACGGCGGCAACGATCAGAATCGCCCCCAGGGTTCCGAAGCCGGAGACGAGCAACGGGCCGACGGCGGTTCCGAGCTTGCCGCCGGCCTCGGGGTTGAGCAGCCACGTGAGCGTGGGTAGGAAGACGAGCAGAACGACCGCGAACGCCGATGCGCGCGCGGCGTTGGAGCGTCGGATCACGCCGAACGAGTCCAGCCCCCAGGCAAAGGCGGGAATCGCCACCAGGAATCCGAAACCACCGAAGGCGGCCAGAAACCAAGAATCCAGGAGGGCTCCCACCGGGCCGATGGGATTGCGTCCCGTCACCACGCGAGGCCACCCGAGGGCGAGAAGCAACAACACGCCGAGGGCGAAGAGGGCGACGCCAAGCGCCTCGTAGTGAGCGTGCTTCTCGCTCTTCTTGATCTTGGTCTTGGGCTTCGACTTTGCCTTGGCCATCACCGATCCTCGGCTAGGTCCGTTCGGACAGCGAGAACCCACCCGCCTCCCATCGGGGGACGGATCGGCTCACATCCAGCTCGGCACAGTACTCCAGGTCAGCCTCCAGTCCGATGTCGACGAGCGCCTCTCCGGCTGCCGTCGTGGCGAGGAAAGCAGCCGATGGCGTCCCGATCTCTATCGCCGTAGCGCGAGCCGAGCGAGCACCATCCGAGAGCCGGGTCTCGGGGACGGACGCCGCCAGTCCCTCGACGATCAATCCCGCGCAGAGGTGATCATCCAGACCCAGACGCCCCTCCTTGCCTGCACAGGCGATCAGGAGCCGGCTCGGAGGCCCCCCCCCAGGCTCGCCACGGAGCGCCTTTGCAAAGCTCTCGACGAGCGCGGCACGATTCCGAAAACAACCCAGCCACAGCTCGTCCGCGCCCTCGCACCGGCTCAGCGTGCGGGTGCCGTTGGTCGTCGTGCACACGAGGATCTTGCCCGCCACCGATTCGCGCTCGAACTCGAGCGGCGAGTTCCCGAGATCGAAACCCTCGATTCTCCGGCCACCGCGCTCTCCACACAACACTACGTCATCCTCGCCGATCGAGCGTCGCAGATCCAGCGCGTCCTCGACGGACTCGACCGCGTGGGCACGTCTGGCTCCGGCTTCGAGGCCAGCGAGTAGGGTGGTCGTGGCCCTGACGGCGTCCACCACGACGACGAAGGCGCCCGAGAGGTCTTCACCGTCCAGCTCTCCGGGTGTCGCGAGGACGTCGACGCGCATCGTCAACGGCGCACTCGAGTCTTCAGAGATGCTCGATGAAGTGTGTGTCGACGTTCCCCGCCTCGAAGTCGGGGTGACTGAGCACGGTCTGGAGGAAGGGGATCGTCGTGTGAATGCCTTCCACAATGAACTCCTCGAGCGCATGGTACGCTCGGCTGAGCGCCTCCGGCCGGTCGTTGGCTCGGACGATCAGCTTCGCGATCAGAGAATCGTAATAGGGGGGAACGTGGTATCCGGCGTAGACGTGGGTATCGATCCGGACCCCCGGACCGCCGGGCGCGTGGAAAGCGGTGATCGTGCCAGGTGACGGACGAAAGCCGTTCTCCGGGTCTTCCGCGTTGATGCGGCACTCGATGGCGTGGCCGCGGAGGGCCGGGGGCTCCCGCAGCGTGAGCTCCTCGCCGGCTGCGACCCGAATCTGTTCCTTGACCAGATCCACCGCCGTTACCGCCTCCGTGACCGGGTGTTCGACCTGGATCCGGGTGTTCATCTCCATGAAGAAGAAGCTCCTGTCCTCGTCGAGCAGGAACTCCACCGTACCGGCGTTGCTGTACCCGATCGACG
>JBDHFW010000144.1:0-6522 GCA_039590175.1 Gemmatimonadota bacterium
GACCCCGAGCTGCAGCCACTGCTGGACGATGCAAGCGCGCGGCTGGCTCGGCTGCGCCGGGCGCAGAGTCGCCTGCGCTGATGCGCTAGTCCGGAACGGGCGCTCAACGGCATACGGAAGTTTCGATAGCAGGAAGGGACGACTATCCAGTGACCTCTCGTTCCGCGTTGATCCGCCCCTTCCGCGTGACTCCGCGGCGGTCGTGTTCGCCCATACGAGCTGGCGTACACGTTCGATCGCATGGGGAGTCTCGATTCCGCCGTCGTGATGTATGAGCGGGCCGTAGCCACTCGCGACCTTGAGATGATCTATCAGGACTTCCGGTGGCTCCCCGTGGCATACCGGCGACTCGGTGAACTGTACGAGGAGCGCGGTGAACCGAACAAAGCCATCAACTACTACAACAAGTTCGTGGACCTCTGGAAGGACGGCGACCCTGAGCTGCAGCCGCAGGTCGAAGACGTGATACAGCGCCTTGCGCGCCTCGTGGGAGAGCCGCAGTGAGCGAGGAGCCTCGCGATCGCCTCACAGCCGCTCTCGCTGACCCCTACCGCATTGAGCGCCAGCTCGGCGTGGGCGGGATGGCGACCGTCTACCTCGCCGACGATCTCAAACACCACCGCAAGGCGGCGTTGAAAGTCCCCCGCCCCGAACTCGCCGCGGTCTTGGGCGCCGAGCGGTTCGTGCAGGAGCCCTCGCGGACTGTGGAAGGTCAGCCCTTCCGGCCTCGGTACCGGGCCCAACGGCTAGGATGTGCTTTGGCTAGGCATGTAGCAGCCCGAGCAGGAACGCGCCCAGGCCGAGTACTGAGCCGGCGGCCCCGACCATGTGCCCGACGAAGAGGATCGTGCCGAGCCCCAGCGGCCATGGCGTCAGCCCGCGGCGGAGGGTCAGCGCCCCCAGGATGAAGGCGAAGGCGAACCCGTAGCCGGAGGCCAGCAGGCACCACGAAACGAACGTGAGGAGCTGCGGTCCTGCCGCAGTCTGGGGGAGGAGCGCGCCAACGACGAGCATCGTGAGCGCGGTAGCGATCAGAACCGCGTGCGCGACCCGCCAGGCGCGGACTCTCTCCTCACTCCAGCCGCGGATGATCGCGAGCCAAAACGGAAAGCCGGTCAAGACGCCCAGAAACAGCACGATCCCACCGTGAACGAGGAGCAGCCGGGCGGGTCCGGAATCCATGGCTCAAAGCCCTCGTGTGGTCGTCAGCTCTAGGACCGCGCCGTACATCCCGAGCGTGATACGGGCCAGCGCCCCGAAGTCCATCTTCTCCATCGTATCCTCGCTCGTCACATGGAACGGAGAACGGAAGGCGCCCGTGTCCGTGATCTGGATAGCGCGATAGCCGTAATCCCAGAACGAGCCGTGGTCGGACCACGAGGCGCCTTCGACCCAGCGGGGCACGGCCCCCGCCTCGATCGGGAATGCGCTCCCCTTCTTGAAGCCCCGGGTCGTCTGGACCAGATACGAGCGCGTTCCGAGATCCGCGATGAACGCGAGGAAGTCGCCCCGGTCCGGATAGAAGTATCCGAACGGAAACGGGAGCCTCTGTGTGCCGGGCTCATGCCTGTAGACGCCGATCGCATCCATCGAGAGCATGACCCGAATGTCCTCGCCCTGCTCCCGCGAGTGCCGCGCGTATCGGAGACTCCCCATCCCCTCCGTCAACGAGTAGGGGGGTTCCTGGTTCGTGAACGCCACCAGGCGGAAGGTCCTGTCGAGCTCGGCGCCTCGGAGCCTGTCGGCCAGTTCGAGGAGCACCGCCATGCCGCTTCCGTTGTTGTTCGCGCCCGGCGAATCCGGGTGCGTGTCGTACTGTGCGCTCAAGATCACGATCTCGGAGGGCCTCGCGCGCCCTCGAATCTCGACTTCGATATTCACGTACTCCTTTCCCTCCCAGGAGTAGGAGTGGCGCTTCACCTCGTGTCCGCCGGATCTCCACCTGTCCGAGATCCAGTCGGCGGCCTGGTTCAGCACCCCGTAATGGGTCGGGTTGCGCGGACCGAGCGTCTCGGAGAGGTACGAGACGTCGGCCCGGAGCCTCGCTTCGATCTCGGCCAGCTCGCTACCCATGCGCGCCTCGAGAGGCTCCCCCTCCCATGAGGCCTCGGGGCCGAGCATGTACCAAAAGGAGAAGGCGAGGAAGAGGAGGAACCCGCCTGCAACGAGCAGGACGGCCCTCCGCCGGACTCTCATGGCACGTCCGGCACTCGTGCGGGCACGTCCGAGGCACCTGGCCCGGGACAGCCGAGCCGGGCGGGCGAGCGCCAGATCATCGTCTCGCTCACAGGGCGTCCAGCTCGTGCCGCATGGGGTACACCCGCTGCTTGGCGTGATGCCGCTGGAAGACCGAGAGCTTGAACAGCACGTACGACATCACGATCGAGCGGAAGAGCCGATGCCCGGCCGATCTGTTCGGCAGATGCGCCGACAGGAGCCTGGCCCAGCGCCTCACCAGCGCGGGCCACGAGTAGAACCGCTTGTTGATGTCCCAGAACGCGCGAAACACGTCTGTCCGGGACACGCCCTGCGGCTGGAAGACGAGGTGGTCACCCTCGTAATGGGAGAGATCGTGGTCGAAGATGCGGCCCTCGGCCTCGACCTTGGCGTGCAACGGCGTTCCGGGAATCGGAATGGCGATGGACAAGAGGATCGCGCTCGGGTCCACCCGCTCGAGGTTCTCCGGGAGGTGCCGGTAGTACTCGGGCGTATCCTCATCGAGCGCTAGGATGATTCCGGTGAACGTGAGGATCCCGCGCCGCTTCAACTTCATGAACAGCTCTTCGTACTCCTTCACTCGGTTGTGCAGCTTGTGAACGGCGCGCAGGCTCGGCTCGTTGAGCGACTCGAGGCCGACGAAGACCATTCCGGTGTTCGCCTCGCTCAGCAGGTCCACGAACTCGTCGTCGTGCAGGAAGTTGAAGCTGAACTGCGCACCGAGAGCCCAGAGCTTCAGCTCCCCGATCGCCCTCAGGAGCTCCTTCGCGTACTTGATGTCCCCGGCGAGGTTGTTGTCGAGCAGCATCGCCATCTTCCGTTTCCGGAGCGGTAGCCCCTCCGTCGCCGTCAGATCGCGGATCACGTCCTCGACCGGGCGGTGGCGGAACGGGGTGGGCTTGACGGTCAGCTGGCAGAAGCTGCAGTGGAAGGGGCACCCCCGGGTCGCCTCCGTGACGACGGGAACCGCGTACTGCGGCTCAACCAGGTCGTACCGCGGCGGCGGGATCCCCTCCAGCGACGGCGCGAAGGAAGCCTCGTACACCTCCTGAAGGCGTCCCTCGACCATGTCCTCCACCACTCCCGGCCAAACGGTCTCGGCTTCGCCCACCACCGTTGCGTCGAAATGGGGGATGACCGCCTCGGGGAAGGTCGATGGGTACCTGCCGCCGGCGACCACGGTCTTGCCCCGCTCCCGAAAGCGGCGCGCGACCTCACGGGCGTGCGGCGCGCAGAAGTCCATGAAGCTGAGCGCGATGAAGTCGGCATCCGTCTCGTAATCGATCGGGCGGATCATCTCGTGCACGACCTCGACATCGACGATGTCCGGCGTCTCGGCGGCGAGAAGGATGCCCGAGAGCGGGGGCGCGGGGGAGCGCGCGTAGTACGCCTGCCTATCCCCCAGGTTCTGGAAGAGGACGATGATTTGAAGCTTCGGCTTACGCATGACCTTCCGGCCTTTCTGCTCCAACGGGCAGCGTCCAGAACAGGTTCTTGAAGAGCTTCGTTTTGAGGCGACGGGGCAGCATGGCCGCCACCGCCAACTCTACAGGAGTGGCGCGGTCGGCATAACCCCAGGTCTTGTTCCGCTCGATCATCCTGACGACCCGACCCGCGACCCTCTCGGGCGTGTTGATCGCCCACCGCGGGATCCTCCGCATGTCCATTCCCGCAGCGGAGAAGAACTGGGTCTGCGTGAACCCGGGATGGATGCACAGCACGTGTATGCCCGTTCCGTCCAGCTCGCACGCCAGGGTCTGGCTCAAGCTCGACAGGTATGCCTTGCACGCACCGTACGTGGCGAGGCCGGGGTACGGGATCCGGGCGCTGGCGGAGCTGATGTTCACGATCGCCGCCTCGGGGCGGCTGCGCAGGAGGGGCAAGAGGTCGTGGATGAGCCGGGTCGGCGCGTGCGCGTCGAGGACAAAGACGCGTTCGACATCGCGCCATTCCGACGAGGCGAAGTGTCCGAAGTGGCCGCAGCCTGCATTGTTCACGAGGATGTCCGGCGTCCTGTCATGGCGGCGGACCCACTCGACGAGCGACTCTCTCTCCTGCTCGTCGACCAGATCCGCGGCGATCCAGGACGCGGAGGCCCCCCGGCTCGCGAGCTCCGTCGCCAGGGCGTGGAGCTCTTCTTCGCCCAACGCGGTCAGGAGCAACGCGCATCCCGACTCCGCCAGGGCCGAAGCCAGTGCCCGGCCGATGCCCTGCGACGCCCCGGTGATCAGTGCCGTCTTGCCCGGGAGCTTCATGAGAGCCTCGGTTGACCAAGGGTCGGCGCGACCCGTTCCGAGCGGTCCCGCCGCTCGTTACATCGCCGTTGCGCTCGAGGGACGTGACGCCTGATCGGTCCTGAAATCGCTGGCGATTCGCTCAAAACTCCTTACGAACCGACACTCCCACTTGCGGCTCAAACCGAACAGATCTCTTGTCTCGACCCAATTGCTGTAACAGCAGCCGCCCATGCACATGTCGGATTGTGGACAGCCTCGTGCTTCCCGGCGAAACCGCTCGACGACGTATCTGCCCTTCAGCAGCGAAGGGAGCAGGACCTTGATGGCAACCTTGCGGTTCAGCGCGATCTCGTGGGCGAGGAACACCGCCCCCATCCCGCCGCGTCCGAGGGATCCGAGGATTCTCGTACTCACCGACTGTGGCGCTTCGGAGATCACCGAGCAGATCGAGTTCGACAGCCGATGGAATCGCCGTCCCGCATCTGAGGCAGATGCGATCACCCGCGACGATTTCTTTCCCGCACCCCGGGCATACGATCACCGTCGGGGTATCACCCGACGCCGCATGGCGCTTCCGGGCGATCATCAGGCTGTTTAGGGAGCAGTCCGCGCGGCGCAGAATGCTCCGCGCCGACTCACCGCACAGTGGGTTCTCGGATGAAGTCTGCAGCGCGTGGATGCGCCTAGACACTCGGAAGGCCGTAGGAGGGTTTTCGGGCTCCCGAGCGGCTGCCTGCACACTGGGGACCTACCTGCTTCATAATGAGACCTGTGCTGGCAGCCCAGTTGCCTCGGAGTCGGAGGGGCGTCGTATTGGAACGGCGTCGGACCGGCAGCGGGGTGTGAGCCCAGCCAGCTAAGAGAAGGTCACGCCTCTTGCGCTGCAGATAACGTGTTCCACGGTCGCAGGGTTGTCAACGAGCTTGCGCCGGTTCTAGAGACCTTCGGCAAGGTGGACCGTGGCCATCCGCCACGCCCCAGGCACCGGTCGAGTCATTATCGGTTGGCTAGCGGAGCACTATTTACCCGCCACCCCTCCCGCCGCAACAGGAACATGGATGCGCAGGTACCCGAACCGCGGCCGCGCCATCGCGAGCTCCCGAATGCGCAGGCGCAATGCGCCCAGGTCGCGCGCCGTGCTCCGTCGATACCACGTCGATCGCGCAAGACCTGCGAGCCGACACGCGCGGGCGGTCGACATCTGGAACGTGTCCCGGATCCAGCGGGCCCGCTCTCGGCGGCGTGTCGGCGTCAGCAGTTTTTTCGAATCGTCTCCGTCAGAATGTGCTTGTCGAGCGTGAGGTCCGCGACCAGGCGCTTCAGGCGCGCATTCTCCTCCTCGAGCTGGCGCAGCCGGCGCAGCTCACTTACCCCCAACTGACCGTACTTCTTCTTCCACACGTAGAACGTCGCCTCGCTGACCCCAAGCTGGCGGCACACCTCCCGAACCGGCGTCCCGCCCTCCGCCTGGCGCAGGGTGTACGTCACCTGCTCCTCCGAAAACCGCGACCGCTTCATCGTCCAACCTCCTCCGTGATGCCGGACTCGGACGCGAAGTTACTCTACTTTTGACCTGCTAGCGATTTCGGGGAGAACGTCATTTCCTCGGACCCCCCGAGTCCTGGACGGACGGGACACAGACCCTCGGTGCCAACGTGGCTAACCGGATCTCGCTTGCCACGTTCCTACCGTGATAGCCCGTGGGGACGCGCGAATCCGTCCCACCTGTGTTGTGCATCTGCAGGCTTGCACAGAAGGGGCCTTATCGCTGTTTGACGCCGCTCTGCTTGACGTCGCCTTGACGTCGCCTGTCGAGGTTGGAGGCGACTCAAGCAGGAAGCGTTCGATGCCGCCCCTGAATACCTGCCGCACGGGCTTGGCGCAAGCGATTCTGCGCTCCGTCGTGCACGTGGCCACGAGCCTGAGCGTGCTCTGTGCGCTCACGCAGTCCGCGGCCGCGCAGACCGATCCACGATTGGCCAAGGGAGCTCGGGTGCGGGTTGTGATTCCGGCCGTTGAGGGCCAGCCCCAACGGCACGTGACTGGGACCCTTGTCCGGCTGACAGGT
>JBDHFW010000145.1:0-6899 GCA_039590175.1 Gemmatimonadota bacterium
TACCTCTATGGGGTGCACGCCCAGATTCCCCTGAACGCGCTTCACATGCAGGAATGGTTGTGGTCGGGATACGCCGGGCTGGCACCTTCCGAGGGCATCTCGGCGATGCCGAGCCTCCACGTTGCCCTCGCCGTCCTCTATCCCCTCGTGGGCTTTCGGGTCAACCGGTGGCTCGGTGCGGCCTTCGTGCTCTACGCCCTTGTCATCCTGCTCGGATCGATCCACCTCGGGTGGCACTACGCGATCGACGGCTACGTGAGCGCGATCGCGGTCATCGCCATCTGGAAGCTGGTCGGATATTTCCTCGACAGAGAGGCCGGCCGGGCCGAGGGCTGACGCACCTTCCAGCCTGCAGATCGGAAAGCGCCTTATGCAGCCGGCATCCACGCGAGCCCTCCCCCACGAGCGTCATCGCGCGCTCTGGCCATGCAGCCTTCGCATGCAGAGGATGGTAGGGTGAGCTCTGACATCCTCCTCGGCGAAGACCTGGAAGTCCGCTACAGGGACCGAATCGCCCTGTCCGTTGAGCGCATCGCGCTCCGCGAGGGTGAGATCCTCGGAGTCCTGGGGCCGAACGGAGCCGGCAAGTCAACGCTCATGCGGGTCATGGCCTTGCTCCAACTGCCCACGAGCGGTCGGATGTGGTTCCGTAGCCGCACGGGATCCCGAGCCGCCGAAGCACTGCGAGGTTCCTCGGCAGCGGTCTTCCAGCGACCGCACCTTTGGAACGGGAGCGTGGCATTCAATGTCGCCATGGGTCTCAGATTCCATCGAGTCTCCACCTCAGAGGTGCGGCCCCGAGTCGAGCGTATCGGCGAGCTCCTCGGGATCGGTTCACTCCTGGACCAGCCGGTATCCACTCTTTCCGGCGGCGAGGCTCAGCGCACGGCCCTGGCGCGCGCTCTCGTGGTGGAGCCGGACGTCCTCTTCCTGGACGAGCCGACGGCGAATCTGGACGCGGAGGTAAAAACGGCACTCAGGCAGGACATCGAGCGACTCGCGCGCACGAGGGCGGGCAGCACGCTCCTCGTCACGCACGACCAGCATGAGGCATTCTCCCTTGCGGATCGGATCGTCGTGTTGGAGGAGGGCCGGCTCGTGCAGGACGGCTCCCCCGCCGATCTGTACGAGAACCCGGCCACGCTGTACATCGCGGGACTCACGGGCGCGGAGTTCGCGGTGCGAGGCCGGGTCTCCAGCGTAGACGACGGCCTCGTCGTCGTCTCGGTGGAGGGCGTGCCCATGACGGCCGTCGGAGCGGCCGCACCGAACGCTCCCGTCAAGATCGCGTACCGCCCCGAGGATCTCGTTCTGGGCGATCCTTCCGAGGACGAGCTTCGGGACTCCGCCAGGAACTCTTTCTTCTCAACGGTTTCCGAGGTTCGCATCCTAGGCGGCCTCGTGCGGGTTCGCCTCGAGGGACCTCCCGGCATGGTGGCGCTGGTGAGTCGGCCGGCTGCCGAGAAGGTGGGGCTGAAGCCCGGGAGCAGGGTCTCCGTCCGCATAAAGGCGGCGGCGCTACACGCGTTCCCTCTCTGACGCCAGTACGGGTAAGTTACGGCGTGGGCTGTCACTATCGGGAAGCGCGATACGTTCTTGGGTAGTAATCCGTCCGGACCGCGGGGTGAGGTGGATTTCGAGGCGATCTTCGCCAAGCTCTATCCGTCGCTTTTTCGATATTTGAACAGGCTGACGGGCGACCCGGACGTTGCGGCCGACATCTCGCAGGAGGCTTTCGTTCGTCTCCTGCAGCGGCCGCTGCCCGAGGCCGACGCGCGGCGCTGGCTGTTCACCGTGGCCACGAACCTCGTGCGTGACTGGGCACGAGCCGGTGAGCGCCAGAGGCGACTTCTCAGGGACTCCTACCGGGGGCCGACGCGCCCGGACCGGCCCGACGAGAGCGCGGAACGGTCGCTGCGGATAGCCGCGGTGAGAGCGGCTTTGGCACAGATCGCGCCCAGAGATAGGGAAATCCTCCTCATGCGCGAGGAGGGTTTCCGCTACGCGGAGATCGCGGAGGTGGTGGGCGTCGCGCCCGGCTCGGTGGGGACGCTTCTGGCCCGCGCGCTCCGCCGTTTCGCCGCAGTCTATGGCGAACAGGCAGCAGGCGGGAGCTCGACCGAGACGGACGCGAACCTGAACGAGGAATGACCTGGAAGAAGTGATGGGACATCCGGCCGAGCAGACACTGCTCGCATATCTGGACCGGGAGCTTCCCTTCGACGAACGGTCGACGGTCAGGGAGCACGTGCAGGTGTGCGTCGCGTGCTCTCTGATGCTCGACGAGCTGGCGGCCGCGACGCGCACGCTCGCCGATGCCGTCTCCGTCCTCGACGTTCCTGCTCCCGCGCTCCTGGCCTCTGAGCTGGAGGGGGATCTGGTCGCTCGAGCCCTGCAGGAGCTGGATGCACCGGTCCCGGCCGCGACCACGATCACTGCCCTTCGCCGCCGCCGCGCCTCCAGGAGACCTCTGCTCGCCGCGGCTCTCATCATAATCTTCGTGGCGGGCGCCGGCGCGGCCATCCCGGGATCGCCGCTTCGCGAGTGGCTCGCGCGATCGATCGAGCTGGTCACCGGTGGGCCGAGCGAGGAGCCGAGCGACCCCGCGACGCCGTTCAGTGGCCGAGGAGTCGGCAGTCCCGCCGCGGTCTCGGTGCAACCCCGAGACGGTCTCGTGCGTATCATAATCACGCAGCCGGCGCCGGAAACCATGATCCGAGTTAGATTGTTGGATAGTGGTACGGCCTCCGTCTGGTCGGTGGAAGGCCGATATCGAACAGCGCCTGGTGAGATCGAGGTGCTCGAGGCGGGCCCCGGCGAGGTAGTGGTCCTGTTGCCCAGGACCGTACCTTCAGCCGAGGTGGAGCTGGATGGGCGCCTGGTCGCGACAAAGGAGGGGTCGGACTTCCGGCTTCTGATACCAGCCGCTGATTCGTCGGATGCAGAGGTATCTTTTCAGGCAGGTGGCTAACCCGCTTCGGAGCCGCTAGTAGTCCTGTCGTCCCGCTCGGCGGGGGTAAAAACTTGCTGTCCTCTTTGCTCGTAAGCGTCCTCGCTACGGCCGGGATTGCGTGTGTCGCGGAGCCGGCGACGGCGGCGAGCATCCCGAACGGTGGCGCTCTTCCCCAAGAAGTCGTCGCCGTGGCCGACACGAGCGCGAACTTCGGAACCGTTACGGGCCGGGTCTTCAGCCAGATCAACGGTGCCGTCGTCGAGTTCGCGGCCGTGGAGATCGTCGCGCAGGACCGCATCATCAGTGCGCTCAGCGATCGCTCCGGCCGCTACCGCCTGGACAACGTCCCTCCGGGATCCCGGCTGATCCGAGCCAGAGCACTCGACCACTCCGAGCTGGTAATCGGCGTGCGCGTACCTCCTCGAGGAGTGGTGTCGCTGGACCTGACGCTGGCGGTGCAGCCGATCGAGATGTCACCGCTGAGCGCTCGCACCTCTCGCGTAGACACGGAGCCGCTCGAGAGGGGCGGTGGTTCGTCGGAGGAGACGCGGAAGGGAACGCCGGCGGATGCGGAGCTTCGGGTCCTCGAGTCCTCTCCGGGGATGGCGGAGCTGGGGCTTGTGCAGATCATTCAGGCAGCATCCAGTCCGGATCCCGACGATCCTTCGAGCATCCTCTATGTTCGCGGCGCGACCTCGGATCTGAAGCTGGTCCTTCTGGATGGCGCGCCCGTTTACGCGCCCTTCCACCTCGGGGGCCTGATTCAAGCATTTATGCCCGGTGTATTGGGATACTCCAGACCCTACGCCGGCGGGGCGCCCGCCCGTTTCAACGGTGGTCTTTCCTACATCCTCGACCTTGGCTCGCGCCCAGGGCGGAACGACCGGTTCCACACCTCCGGCGCGCTCGACATGATGAGCACGAGAGGGGAGGTGGAGGGTCCGCTGCCTGGAGGATCGTTTCTCGTCGGAGGCCGCTACATACACGGAGAGGGCCCCGACAGGCTCACGGGAGCGGAACTGCCTTACGACTACGGCGATGCCCTCCTCCGCATGGACTGGGGCATCGGCCGCGAAGGCGCGCTCTCGGTCACCGGCTTCTACAACAGGGAGGGCGTCGATCTGACCCGCGATGCGACCTCCGTGGGCACGGAGAACGCCATCGCCGACGAAGAGCCGAGCGCTGGGGATCTTCTGGACCCGCCAGCGCGGGAAGCGCGACCCAAGTCAGTGGCCGAGTGGGGCAACGTGGCAGGCTCGGTCCGGTATTTCGGACGGGCTTTCGACAGCGACCTCGAGCTGACCGCCGCGCTCGGCGAGTTTACGACGAGCCTGCCACTCGACGGGGCGACGCCCCTGCTCGTGGATGGGCTGTCGCGGCGAATGCGTCTTGCCGGCATGATGAGCCGGTTGATCGGCGGTGCGCAGTTGGAGCTGGGCGCGTCCTTCGACCGGGTCTCGCTCCAGCACGCCGCGAGGTCGACGCTCGATCAAACGAGCACGACCTTCAGCAGCCGAAGCGCCGGAGAGTCGGTCGGTGCGCATGCCGAGGCAACGATGCGCGTCTTGCCGGCGATGATGATCCGCGGCGGGCTGAGGGCGGACTATTTCCTGGCCGATGGACTCCGGGTCGCACCCCGGCTAAGCGTGGCGTGGACCTTCCTCAAGGACAGCGAGATCTCCGTCGGTGCCGGACGGTACCATCAGCGCGTCCTCTCGCCCGAGACGCTTCTCTCCTCCGAGATCGGGAGCTTCGTCGAGATCGCCTCCGAGGGTCCGGACGGCACGACGACGGCGACCAACCCGTCGGCCTTGCAGGTATCCAGCTCGACTCACTTCGTGGCCGGGATCAACAGCCGTGCCCTGAAGCACTTCATCGTGGGGCTGGAGGGGTACGTGAAGTCATTCGAGGAGCTCCCGGTCGGCCCGAACCTCGAGACCTCCGGGCTCGATTTCTGGATCCAGCGGAGCGCCGGTAAGATCAGCGGCTGGGCCGGCTACTCCGTGGCATGGTATCGGCCGGAGTACGAGGGACGGAAGGCCGTTCCCCGCACGCTGGGACGCCAGTTGATCAGCGGCGGCCTCAGCGCCCAAATGATCTCGGGCTTCGGTGTGGACCTGAACCTCGCTTACGGCGTCGCGCTTCCGTTCACGCCGATTCCGCAGGGAGACGCAGGCGGCGGCGGTGGAGACGGTTTCGGCGGTGGAAACGACTTTGGCGGCGAGCCGCTTCTAGCCGTCGCGGCCGCGAGAGGGCGCCCGGATCTGCCGGACACGAGCCCGCTCGCCGGGGCCGCGCGTGGCTCCTACCTGAGACTCGACGGCACGATATACCGCACGTGGGTCTTCAACTGGAACGGTCTCCCGGTCAGCATCTCGCCATACATCCGGATCCTGAACGCGCTCGACCGCCGTGACGGGCTCTTCTTCCAGTTCGACCCCGACGAGGACCGGACGCCGGTTTCCCTGGGCTCGGTTCCGCTTATCCCCCTGATCGGAGTGCGCTGGGGGCTCTGAGCGGGTCTCCCCCAAACTCTCAGATCAGGGTCCGGATTCCGGGGCGTGGTAGGCTACTCCGAGGAGATACGCGCCCACTTCGGCCACCCACGCGACGTCGCCGTCGCGGGTGGACACCGCCACGACGCCGGCCGCTCTGCCCGGCTCACCCTCGTAGGTCACGAAGGCCTTCCCACCATTGGGCGTAAGGGCTACGCCGTGCGGATACGGCACGTCCAACTCCAACCGCCGTCGTTCCTCCAATCGCGGCTTCCCATCGGGCGAGAACGATACCTCCACGAGGGAAGCCGTCCGGTCGAGACGGTTCGCGGTCACCAGGATATGTCCATCGAGCGCCGATGCCAGCTGCGCGGGCCCGTTGCCCACGGGAACCTCCGCGACGGCGTCTCCTGCTAGGGAAAAGGTGCGGATCACCGCGGCGGCGCTCAGCGTCACGTGGACGAACCGTCCGTCCGGCGACCAGACGAGGTTTAGTGGCTTGTATCGCGGCTCCCCGGGAGAACCTGGCTCCGGGCCGACCACGAACCGGTGGACGACATCCAGGGTGGCCGGGTCCAGGAACGCCAGCTCGTCGCTCAGGCTGCAGGTCACCCCGATGAGCGAGCCGTCGGGCGATGCCTGTGCGTCGTGCGGGGCCAGGCAAACCTCCACTCGGCCGACGAGCTGAAGATCTTCGGTTCTGACCACCGTCACCTCGCTCACCGCTCCGGTCCCGGCTCGATCGTAATCGGGGATGAAGGCGAGCCTGCCATCCGGCGTCAAACCGACCCTCGACGCCCCTCTCGAACCCAGCCGCAGCCTTCCCACCAGACGGTCATCAGGTAGCTCGAACTTCCAGAGCGTGGGGTTGCCGTGAGCGAGCGTGACGTACCAGTGGCGACCGTCCGGGGAGATCGTGACTCCGTGCGGCTCGTCGACCTCATCGCGCCGCATGTCGAGGTCGAACGTCGAGACGACGGCACCCGTCTCCGGATCCAGTCGCAACACCTGGTCGGTAAGACCGGAGGTGACGTAGAGACGCGGCCTGTGCGGCAGACAAGAGGCACACGGCCAGGAGGACGCGCTCGGCGTTTCGCACGTGCCCCGCTCGGGCCTGGTGCTTCTCTATCAGTAGGAGCGGGCGGGAAGCGGGGCCCAGGGCTCAGAACTCAGGAGTCAGAACCCAGAGACCGGTGTTCATGTCGGCCAGATAGAGGAGGCCTTCATGCAGCTGTGGCGCCCAGGTGCAGGTGCCGGTCGCGATTCCGGGACATGCGCCGAGGCTCGAGTACCGTTGGCTCGCCATGGTCCTGCCCTGGCGCTCCAATTCGCCCAGCAGCCCACCTGAAACGTCCAGGGAGATGATCCCCTGCGTGTACCACGCCATGTGGAGAATCTCCCGCTCTTCGTCCAGCCAGAAGTTGTGAGGAGTGTCGGCCGTCACCCGGAAG
>JBDHFW010000146.1:0-17032 GCA_039590175.1 Gemmatimonadota bacterium
GGGGCCGCACGAGGGAAGCCGTGTCGACAGCGAAGTCGTGCTGGCGAGCAGCGACCGGGTCGCGTTGGATGCCGTGGGCGTGGCGATCCTGCGCTACTTCGGCACGACGCCGGAAGTGAGCCGCGGGGCCGTCTTCGAGCAGGAGCAGATCGCGCGGGCGGTCGAGCTGGATCTGGGCGTTGACGGCCCCGAGGGGATCGAGCTGGTCACCGGCGATGCCGAGAGCCGAGTATACGCCGACCGGGTCCGCGAGGTGTTGCTGGAGGCGTAGCTCTGGCTGGCGAAGGGGCGATTCGGTCGCTCAGTCCCCATCCAGGAGTGCGTCAAGGCGCGGGTCGTCTCGCAGGGAGTCCAGGTCGGGGTCCTGCCGAATCCACTCGGGATGGGCGAATCCCGCTCTGGAGGCCTTTTCGAGACAGGAGATCGCTGGCTCGTCGATGGAGGCTGGAGCGCCAGGCTTGTGGAACCGTCAGGGTCTTGAGGCGTTCGAACCGGCATGAGGCAGAAAGGCACGGATCGAACGCACATCTCCCGCGGACGCCTGGGGCTGGCGATCGTGGTTGCCCTCGCAATGCTCTCGGCCCTCCCCGTCCGTGCGCAAGATTTTCGGGCCGCCGACGGCATCGAGTCGTTTTCCGGCCTGGAGGGCGAGCTCCTCGCGGAGATCCCGATCGAGGTGGACGGGGAGTGGCTCATCGTGCCCGTTGAAGCGAGGGGACGCAGCTATCGTTTCATCCTCGACACCGGGGCCACGACAGGCGCGATTACCCGGAGCCTGGCGCGGCAGCTCGGGCTGCAAGCTGTCGCCGAGGCGAAGCTGAGCGGCGCGAGCGGCCAGGCCCGCGTACCCGTTGTGACCACCAAGATGCTACGCCTCGGGGATGCGCGAGCCGGGAGCTGGGAAAAGTACGTTCTCGACGATGAAGTGCTCGCCGACGGCGACGATCACCGATTCGATGGGATCGTCGGCTCGGATCTTCTCAAGTACTACGATGTCCTCATCGACGCGCCCGGGCGAATTCTGCGGCTCTTCAAGAAGGGCACGACGGATGAGGACAGCGGGCCGGTCGTGGGGCCGGATGATGCGGTGCCCTTCGAGCGCGTTCGTCACGGGATCATTCGCTTCGAGGTGCTTGTAAACGGGTCGGCCGTCGATGCCGTGCTGGATTCCGGTTCTCCGGCGCTGCTCCTGAACCCGACAGCAGCCGATGCGACGGGTGTCACGGTCACGGAAGAGCCGGTGAGCGAGCAGTCTCGCGGAATCGGCTCCAGGAAAGTTCCCACCTACGGCGCTCAGATCGCATCGATCAGAATAGGCCGGACGAGCCTCGAGGTACTGGATGGCGAGGTGGCGGACCTCCCGATCTTCGGCCGCCTCGGCCTCGACGACCGTCCCGCGATGCTTCTCGGCTCACCCTTCCTTCTCCGCTGTCCGCTTCTCATCTCCTGGAGCGCGCGTGAGCTTCGGTTTTGCCGGCAGGCAGTCGGGCCGGAGGACGCCGCGCCTGAATCGCCGATACGCTAGAGTCGCGCCCGCCCGAGAGTCGCGCCCGCCCGCGGCGCTGCGACCGGCACTTTTTGGCTGGATTCGGCAGTACGCGCAACCACGGCCAGGTTCCCCGGCACGTCTCCCAATTTGTAACGGTATATATTGCAATATCATGCAGAGTTTCTTCGAGACCTCGCTCTCAGGCACGCCCGTTGCCGTCACTCTAGACGTCGGTCTGAGGGCCTCAGGGGCTTCGTACCTGGAGAGAGCCGAGCCAATACGACCGATATGGGAGAGACCAATTGTGAGACGAACCGTCCTGATGTTCCTGGTGGTTGCTTGCGCGTCGGGCGCTCAGGGGCTCAACGCTCAGGAACGGCACACCCGACAGGTCCACCTCGGACCCCAGCTCAGCTATGGGAGCAGCTCCAAACTGGGACTGGGAGGCCGACTGCATGCCAACCTGAGGTCTCCGGACCGGCTGGTGATCATCGGCGCCTTCGACTGGTTCTTTCCGGATGAGGGCCCGGACGACAGCCGCACCTACTGGGAGCTGAACGGCAACGTCGCCTACAGGTTCAAGATCGAGGGCACGACGGCGGTGGCCCCGTATGCGGGTGGCGGGTTGAACATCGCCCATTCTTCACGAAGGTCGGAGGGCGGAGGAGACGGGTCGTCGCACACCGACCTCGGCGTCAACCTGCTCGGCGGCACGCTGTTCGGATCGGGCCCGGTTCTGCCCTTCTTCGAGCTGCGGGTCGAGCTCGCCGGCGGCGAGCAGTTCGTGCTCACGGGAGGGGTGCTTTTCTGAGATCGCGGCCCTGCGAGGCCGGAGCGGCTGGCTGCGGCCCTACCTTCGCGGGGCTGCTCGGACCGCGTCGCGGGCCGTTTCCCCGTAGATTAAGCCGGCGTAAAGACCTTTGACTGGAGCGTCTGGATTACATCAGGTGACAGCGCGCAAACTCACGATCGATGAGATGATCGACCTCCTGGAGAGCGCCATCCTGGATGTCTGTCCGGAAAGAAACGCCGGGTCGGACTTCTCGTGCTACCCCGGTCCTCGAGGAGAGCACGTGCGCGTGTGCGATCCGAGCGACACGGAGATCGACCGGGTGCCGGCGAGCTGGCTCAACCAGTCCGTCTCCAACCCGCAGGCGCGGGCGCGGCTCGAGGTCGTGGCGAAACAAATCTGCGCCGAGCTCCAGCTTCGGGAGTTCCTCTGATCCGTAGCGAGCCTGGTTGACGGCTACAGAGGGCGGCCTAGCTCTTGGAGCTCGTCTTCGCGAAGAACGACGAGAAAAGCTGCTCCGTCCTGTGCCCGCCGCACTGCGGGCACTTTGGCCTCTTCCTGCCCGTGTGTTTCGAGATCGCCTCGTGGATCGTGAACACCTGTGCGCGTGTCCGCCCCTCCGAGGCACCGGGACGCTCGGAGGCAGGATCTTCTTATGCGACGATACGATATCTACGAGAATAACCAGCGGCCCTGCAATCGGGAGGATGCCTCCTTCGCCTGCGGGGAAATCTCCTCGGACCTGAAAGTCACGTGTCTCAGAGAGGCGGGCTTTCTTGTGCCGACCCGCTTCGGGGGGGACGGCGCGGAGCACGAGGTGGCCAGCATCGACGACAGGTGGCCGGGCGCCGACCACCTGTACGTGAAGGTGGGGACGCCGAGCGGCGACACGTACATCCTTCGGCACGACATTCCCGAGAACACCTGGCAGATCACTCTGTTCAGGGAAGCGGCGTGGAGGGTAGGGCGACCGACTGGGAGAGCCCCGAGCTCCAGGGCTCTCCGCCCGCGGTCGGCCAGGCTGTAGCTACGGTCGGTTTGCCTCCACGACGATCGTGATGTCGACCCCGGCTCCGACGATGGCGGTCTCCGCCCAGCTCCCGACCCCCACGCCGAAGTCCCGCCTGTCCAACTCAGCCTTGGCCTCAAAGCTGGCGACCCGGCCGACTCCCCCGAGCATCTCCCTCATCTGCTCCGGGATCTCCTGCACGCCCAGCAACGTGATCGGGAGCTCGATCTGCCGCTTCGCGTCCTTCATGGCGAGGATACCCTTCACCAGGAACCGGTTCTCGGCGACACGCCTCACTGAGCTGCTCTCGAAGGTCATGTAGGCGTACTTTTCCGCGTCAAACCAGTCCGCGGACCTTAGGTGATTGTCCCGCTTCTCGTTGCCCGTATCGACGCTGGCCACGCTGATCTTGACGCGCACGCTGCTCTTCTCCGGATATTCCGGATCGAACTCGAGATCGATCTCGTAGTCGTCGAACGAACCGGTGACCGGCGTGAAGAAATGACGGACGGAGAAGTTGATCTCCGTGTGGTTGGCGTCCACGTTCCAATCCAGTGGGCGCGTGTCTGCGGTCGGATCACCCAGCGCCACCAGGCCGATCACGGCCAGGCCGGGGAGCGCGAGTAGATTTCGCATCGTTCTATCTCCACTATGTAGTCGTCGAGTGTTCGTTGCTCTCGTCGCTCCGGAAACACGGAGCGGTTTTCCCCGGTTCCCAGGCGTGAGCTCCCCGGGGAGCCGCTCCGGGGGCGCCTGCGCGCTGGGCGCCCGTCGATGCGGGCGAATCAAGTGGGTTTTCGGTGGGTGTCCGAGATCCCTCAGGAGGTAGCCAATGGAAGCCAGTCGGTGTTCGCAGATGCGGCCTCTATTGGCGAGCCTGGTGGTCGTGGCGCTTGCTGCGTGCGCCGACGCCGAGCCCGCCAGCGTCCTGATTGTCGAGCCGGCGGATGGAGCCGTGCTGACCGATGGCAACGTCCGCGTGGTTCTTCAGGCTCACGGCGTGCAGATCGCTCCCGCCTCCGAGGCGCGGGAGGGAACGGCGCACCATCACCTCTTCGTCGATCGTGACGTCACGCCGCTCCGGGACACCATCCCCGCGGGCGTGCTCGGGATCCTCCACCTCGGCCGCGGGCAGACCGAGTTCGTGCTCGAGGAGTTCGAGCCGGGTGGGCACAGGGTGATCGCGCTGCTGGCGGACCACTCCCACGTCCCGCTCGAGCCGCCGGCGGCCGATACGGTTCGCTTTACCGTCCAGCCTTAGAGGGTGACGGATTCAGAAGCTGCCGAACTTGAACTCCAGGACGCCGGTGAACTCGCTCAGATCGCTGTTCTCCAGTGAGGCCAAACTGAGTCCCGACACGAAGCGGTAGCCGCCGCCGACGTTGAGCCGGAACCACTTGGTCACGTTCAGCTCGAGTCTGGCGGCCGGCTCTGCGACGAACACCGGATCCGCAGAGAAACCGAGCAGGGTGACGCCCCCACCGCCGATCAACAGCTGAAGGCTGTAGTGAGCCACCCGGTTCCACAGGCCGATGTACTCGAACTCGAAACCGCCATAGCCGAACTCGATCTGCCTCAGGAAACACGATCCGTCCTCGTCCAGACAGATCGTGCTCGCGAGGCCGTAGCCGCCGGCGCCTACCACGAACTGATGATTGATAATCCACCCGCCGCGCGCTCCTGCGAATACGGCGAACTGATCGTTCACGCCGCTGAACTTGAAAACGAGGGCACCGAAGCCTCCCGAATCGATGCCGCCCGTGATGAGGGTTTCTTCCTCGGGCTTCGGTTCCTCTTCTTCTCCTTCCTGTGCCCAGACCGGTTGGGCCAGCAAGCAGAGAAGGACCGTGATCCACGCTGCGTGTTTCATGCATCCCTCCAATCGCCAGGGGCTTCGCTCTAATCCCCTGTTCTTAGACGAGCAGCAACGACGCGAGGATACCGGGTGCGGCCCGGGTGCGAGAAACCTACGCACGACATGGAGAAGACGGTGTCGGGCGGATTTCTCGACCTGGTGTGGGGGATCGCCCGGGGCCGCTACTGCCCTTCGGCGCCTTGCGAGCCTTCGAGCAGGCCGAGGTGGCTTCTAGCCACCCTCTCGCTCATCTCGAACCGCTCGAGCATGGCACGGAGCTCTCCGGGCAGCGGCCGGGGCTTCAACTCGTCCCGACTTGTGCAAACCAGGACCACGTGACCGGCGGCGGCGAGCTTGCGCGTGCCCAGGTGCAGCACGTCGAACTCTATGGAGATCGAGCTGGTGCCGAACCGTGTGAAGTACGCCGCGACCCTCAAGGCGTCGTCGAGGCGAGCCGGGTACATGAAATCGCAGTCCAGGTGCACCCGAGGCAGCCAGATGTCGAATCGTTCGAAGACGTCGCTGTACGGAACGCCCGCCGCCCGGAACAACTCCATCTCGCCCAACTCGAAGAAGCGAAAGTAGGCGCCGTAGAAGATGATCCCGGCATAGTCGACGTCCGACCAGCGGACTCGCTCGTCCACCATGAAGGGCTTGGTTTCCATGACTCGGGAACGTAGATCGGGGAGCGTGTATTTGGCCATGCGCCCACGCAGAATCGTGATATCTTGTTGTGCGAAGGGGACAGCGAAGAGGTTTAGCGGAGACTCGGCGACCACATCTGCCACTCACCAAGTGAGGCGACTCGTGTCACAGATCATCCTGGATAAAGGCGTCACCGTCCCGGCCAGCGAGGTCTTTCCCATTCTTCAGGCCAACGTCCTCGTCGATGGGTTCCACATCGTGATCGATCTCGAGAAGTCCCACGGAACGGTCATGGTGGACGCGCTGACCGGCAAGGAGTACCTGGACTGCTACGCCTACTTCGCCACGTTGCCGATCGGCCACAAACACCCGGGGATGGACGACGAAGGGTTTCGAGCGTCGCTCATGACGGCGGCCCTCGCCAACCCGGCGAACAGCGACGTGTACTGTCGCGAGTACGCCGGCTTCGTTCGGACGTTTCGCGAGCTCGCCGTCCCGGACGACTTTCCGCACCTCTTCTTCGTGGCGGGAGGCGCTCCGGCCGTGGAGAACGCCATGAAGGCCGCCTTCGACTGGAAGGCGCAGATGAACCGGTCGAGGGGCGTGGAAGGTGGAGCCGACAAGATCCTCCATTTTCAAGAGGGGTTCCACGGCCGCACCGGATACGCGCTCTCGGCCACGAGCACCGATCCCGTGAAGGTGGCCGATTTCCCGGCGTTCGATTGGCCCCGAATCTCCAATCCGAAGATCCATCATCCGCTGGATGAGACCACGGCGGCCGCGGCGGAGGCAGCTTCGTTGAGGGAGATCGAGGGGGCGTTCGACCGCGATCCCGATGGAATCGCCGCGATTCTCATCGAGCCGATCCAGGGAGAAGGGGGCGACAACCATTTCCGCGGCGAGTTCTTGCGGCAGCTGCACCACATCGCGGACGAGCGCGATGCGCTCCTCATTTTCGACGAGGTTCAGACCGGACTCGGCGGAACCGGCTCGATGTGGGCCTTCCAGCACTTCGGGATCACGCCCGACATCGTGGCCTTCGGGAAGAAGACGCAGGTGTGCGGCATCATGGCCACGAGCCGTCTCGATGAGATCCCGACCAACGTCTTCACCGTTTCAGGCCGGATCAACTCCACCTGGGGCGGCAACCTCGTCGACATGGTGCGGTGCGCACGCTACCTGGAGATCATGGACGAGGAGGGTCTGGTGGAGAACGCGTCGCGCGTCGGCGAGCTGTTCCGTCAGGGCCTCGTTGAGCTCGAGGAGGAGTTCGAGGCCGTCAGCAACGCCCGCGGCCGCGGCTTTCTGCTGGCCTTCGACCTCCCGGACGGTGAGACGCGCAACGAGGTTCGCACCGGCTGCTGGGACGCAGGCCTCGCGACCCTCACCTGCGGCCCCCGATCGATCCGTTTCCGCCCCTCGTTGATATTCGCCGACTCGGATGTGGAGCGAGCGCTCGCCGTTCTGCGAGGCGTGCTGAGGAACTAGTTGGCAGACA
Source organism: Gemmatimonadota bacterium (assembly GCA_039590175.1). Taxonomy (GTDB): domain Bacteria; phylum Gemmatimonadota; class Gemmatimonadetes; order Palauibacterales; family Palauibacteraceae. The sequence goes on from JBDHFW010000146.1 coordinate 7,287, forward strand.
GGGAAGGCTGATCTCGGCCTGCTGGGGACAGGCCGAGCCTTTACGGGCACCCCAGGCGGTTAACGACGCCACCCAGAGACGCCGCCCCAGAGCCGGGCGTTATTCCCAACCCTGCCTACCAGTCACGCCGCGAGCACAGCCACGTGCACTTCCGCGCAGGCCCTCGTTGGTTAAACGCACGGGGGAGCGTGCTCATGACACGGTGTTCCGTTCACGGAGTCGAGGATTTCCGGACGCGCCGAGTCGATCCCTGCCTGATAGCGGCCGAGGGTTTTTCCCGATAGCATCTTCTTGATATGGCTTGATGAGGAGCGATGGCTCGGGCCGAGAGGAGTGGTTCGGGGCGTCGACCAAAAGAAGCTGCCAGCCGGCCCTCTGGAGAAGACACCGACTGACAGCTCCCCAGACACGGAACCCGGGTGGGTTCGCGTGCGTGGAGGCGCAACCTACACGAGCGGGCAGCCGGTGCAAGGCGCGCGCTCCCCACGGCGTGATCTCCACTCTCATTGAAGCGAGCCCGGTGCATGGGACGTAAGGGCTCGCGAGCGCACACCAGAGGAGGATCGCATGAAGACGGCGGCAGCCGATCTCGTCAAGATCGGTCAAAAATGCATCGAAGCCTTCAACGTCGCCGATTGGGAGAAGATGAAGACTCTCGTGGCGGCGGAAGGGAAGTACTACGAGCCAGCGACGAACCGGGTTATCGAGGGCCTCCCCGACATGGTAGAGGCTTGGAAGGGTTGGAAGACGGCCTTTCCGGACCTTACCGGCGAGGTAACGAACATCTTCGCGACCGAGGACCACGTGTTCTGCGAAGTGACCTGGAAGGGCACGCACAAGGGTCCACTCGCCACTCCGTTCGGCGAGTTTGCCGCGACCTACAAGCCCTACACGTCGCGCGCGGCGCAGATGCTCGAGTTCGACGGCGAGCTCATCAGCGTGAACAGGCACTACTTCGACCTGCTGAGCATCCTCAATCAGCTCGGCATCGAGGCCCCGGCGAAGGCGGCTCCGGCCGGCTTCTAGGGCACATACACCCGGCTGCCCGCCGACCTCTTCAGGGGCGGTTCCCAACCGGACCGCCCCTCTCTCCTTCCCGGATACGCGAGGCGAGCTGCGGCCGCAGGTGGATCACCGGCTGGCCTAAGGGGTTCTGTTCTTTTACCCTAGGTGCGAGCATTACGACCTGTTTCTCCAATCCGTGGGAAGCTTCATGCCCGGATACGCCGTCCTCGCGCACCCCTGGTGGGTTCCGTTGCTCTTCGTGCTGGCCGTCGGCCACGCGCAGAACATCTGCGTCACGCTGTACCTCCACCGCTCCGCCACCCACGAAGGGGTGAAGTTCCGTCCGGCGGTCGAGCACCTGATGCGTTTGTGGCTGTGGCTCACGTCGGCTGCCGTGACCCGCGAGTGGGTCGCCGTGCACCGGAAGCATCACGCGTTCGCGGACAAGGAAGGCGATCCCCATTCCCCGGTCGTCGCCGGTTTCTGGGGGATCGTGCTCGGCGGCGTGTTCTTCTATCAGAAAGCCGCGCGCGATCCGGCCTTGCTGGAGAAGTACGGAGGCGGATGTCCCGACGACTGGGTGGAGCGGCACCTCTACCAGGGCAAGCGTTTGCTCGGCATCGTTCTGATGTTCTTCATCTTCGTCTACCTCTTCGGCATCGTGCTCGGACCCCTCGTCTGGTCGGGAATGGCGATCTGGATGCCGATCATGGGAAACATCATCAACGGCGTCGGACACGCCCTCGGCTACCGGAACTTCGGGACGAGGGACCACAGCCGTAACATCTACCCGTGGGGGATCTGGATTCTCGGCGAGGAGCTCCACAACAATCACCACGCCGACCCGCGGTCCGCCAAGTTCAAGGCCCGCTGGTTCGAGTTCGATATCGGCTGGATCTACATCAAGATTCTCACCTTCCTGCGGCTGGCTCGCATCGTCTACGCCCGCTCTCATCGACCAGGCCAAGACGGAGGCCCAGGCCGCGTTGCGACCGCCGGAACCCGGAGTCGACTAGGAGCCCCGATCAATGCTCGAACAGGCTCTTTGGGAGTAACGGTCCTGAAGCCGCTGCGGCTCTTACTTGTGGCCACCATGGCCGCCGTCGCCTGCACGGGCGGAGACGGGAGCCGCCAAGCCGAGCGAGATACCCTCACCCAACGCCAGAGAGACAGCCTCGTGGGGGAGTTGCCGATCCCCGGCGCTCGCGGCGTGCACGGCGCGATGGACGTCGCCGACTCCGCCAAGGCGAGGCAACGGATGCTGGATTCGATCGGCAGCTAGAGTTTGTGCCGCCTGGGACTGGCGGTTTCCCGCAAAGTCCAGTATCTGTCTCCCGAGCACAGATCGTGTGAATCCCGGCTCCCAACGCCCCCGGACGACTGCACCTAGACTGCACCCGGACAATCGCAAACGATCAGCAGACAGAGGAGAGGCCGATGTCCGCTGCAGATGTCACTAGAGAGATCGACACCTTCATGGAGTGGGTGGTACGGCGGAACCCCGGAGAACCGGATGGTACGGCGGAACCCCGGAGAACCGGAGTTTCACCAGGCCGTTCACGAAGTGGTCGAGACGTTGATGCCGTTCATCATCGAACACGACGAATACCGCCACGCGAAGATCCTCCAGAGGATGTGCGAGCCGGACCGCATCATCACCTTCCGGGTCACCTGGGTCGACGACGACGGGGAATACCACGTCAACCGGGCCTGGCGCGTCCAGTTCAACGACTCGATCGGCCCCTACAAGGGGGGGCTGCGGTTTCACCCGAGCGTGACTCTGGGCACCCTCAAATTCCTCGGCTTCGAGCAGACCTTCAAGAATGCCCTCACCGGCCTGCCGATGGGCGGCGCGAAGGGAGGGGCCAACTTCGATCCGAAGGGGAAGAGCGACAACGAGGTCATGAACTTCTGTCAATCCCTCATGACCGAGCTCTATCGACACATCGGCGAGAACACGGACGTCCCCGCCGGTGACATCGGTGTCGGTGCACGCGAGATCGGCTACCTGTTCGGTACCTACAAGCGTCTGGCGAACCGGGTGACCGGAGTGCTCACCGGCAAGGGCCTCTCCTTCGGAGGAAGCCGGGTCCGAAAGGAGGCCACCGGGTACGGCGTCGTTTACTTCACCGAGCACATGCTGGAAAGGGTCGGTGAAGGCCTGGAACGGAAGACGGCGGCGGTCTCAGGCTCGGGCAACGTCGCCATCTACACGATCGAGAAACTCCTCGAGAAGGGGGCGAAGGTCCTTACGATCTCCGACTCCGCCGGCTTCGTGCATGATCCCGATGGGGTCGACGAGGAGAAGCTGGCCTGGCTCAAGGACCTCAAGGAGGTACGTCGTGGCCGGGTCAGTGAGTACGCCGAGCACTACAAGAACGCCACGTTCCACGCGAAGACGAACCCGTGGGTCGTGCCGGTCGACCTGGCCTTCCCGAGCGCGACCCAGAACGAGCTGACCGGGACGGACGCGCGCACGCTGGTCGAGAACGGCGTGATCGCCGTCGGCGAAGGCGCCAACATGCCGACAGAGCCCGAAGGCGTAAAAGTCTTCGTGGACGCGAAGATCTGCTATGGGCTGGGGAAGGCGACCAATGCGGGCGGCGTGGCCGTCTCGGGCCTTGAGATGAGCCAGAACGCGCTCCGCCTCTCCTGGACGCACGCGCAGGTGGACGCGGAGCTGAAGAAGGTGATGCGGAGCATCCACGAGCAGTGCGCCGAGTACGGCGACATGGGCGAGTGGGTGAACTACGTGAAGGGTGCCAACGTCGCGGGCTTCGTCAAGGTAGCGGACGCGATGCTCGCGTACGGAGCGGTCTAGGAACCTCCTGGTCCTGGCCGTGGCTCCGAGCCCCGAAGATGACGATCGCTTTATTCGCCTCGCGATAGAAGCCGCACGTCGGGCCCGGAAGCGCGGCAACCATCCCTTTGGAGCCGTTCTCGTGGACTCGGCCTCGAGAGTCCTCCTCGAGGCCGAGAACTCCGTCCTCACCGATCGAGATCCCACGGCGCACGCCGAGCTGAGCCTGATCCGGACGGCGGGCGCGCGGTACGATCCCTCGACACTCGCGGCCTGTACCCTCTATGCGAGCACCGAGCCCTGTCCGATGTGCTCCGGCGCGACCTATTGGGCCGGCGTCCGCAGGCTCGTGTACGGGCTCGGCCAATCCCGTTTCTACGAGCTCACCGGAGGCGGCGGCAGACTGGCTCTCTCGTGTCGGGAGGTGCTGGCGGCCGCTTCCGAGCGGCTGGAGGTGGTCTGACCACTGGTCGAGGATGAGGCCGCCTGGGTCCACGAAGGATACTGGGGTCCGGCCTCCTAGCGGCCGGTCAGCTACGGATGGATACTCTCGATGCTCCCGAAGAGACAACGGGATGCGAGACGACGACGTGAACCCGAAGGAGGCAGCGGGATGTTTGGTGGACGATACGGGATCGGCGCGCGCGCGCCGTGGAAGCTCGCACTGGCCGCGGTCGGATTGGCGGCTCTGAGCATGCCGATCACATCGCGAGCAGCTGCCCAGGAGGTCGAGGCGAAGACGGCGACACCTCCCGCGGCCGAGGTCGAGCCGGTGAAGCTGGAGAAGCACGGAGACATCCGGGTCGACGACTACTACTGGTTGAATCGACGCGATGACCCTGCCGTCATCGCCTACCTGGAGGCAGAGAACGCCTACACCGAGGCCGTGATGGCCCACACGAAGGACCTTCAGACGGCGCTGTTCGAAGAGATCAAGGGCCGCATCAAGCAGACGGATCTCTCCGTGCCCTACCGCGAAGGCGATGCCTACTACTACAGCCGGACGGAGGACGGGCAGGCGTACCCGATCTATGCCCGGAAGAAAGGGTCGTTGGAGGCGTCCGAGCAGGTGATGCTGAACGTAAACGAGCTGGCGGAGGGCCACGAGTTCTATGCGGCGGCCGGTCGTCGCGTGAGCTCGAACGGCAACTTGCTGGCGTTTGCCGAGGACACCGTCGGCCGGCGTCTGTACACGCTTCGCTTCCTGGACCTGGACACCGGGGACTTCCTGGATGAGGAGATCCCGGGCACGTCCGGAGGTAGCGCGTGGGCGGAGGACAACCGCACGATCTTCTACGTGAAGCGCGACCCGGGTACGCTGCGAGCCTACCGGGTTTACCGGCATCTCCTCGGAACGGATTCGTCGAAGGACGAGCTCGTCTACGAGGAGGAGGACGAGGAGTTCTCGTGTTACGTGTGGAAGACGAAATCGACGCGCTACGTCGTGATCTCGTGCAGCCACACGCTGGCCGATGAGCACCGGCTCGTGGACGCATCGCAGCCCGATCAGGAGTTCCGCGTCTTCCTTCCGCGCGAGCGCGGGCACGAGCACAACATCGACCACCATGGCGAGCACTTCTACGTCCGGACGAACGATGGCGCCCAGAACTTCCGTTTGATGCGGACTCCGGTGGCGCAGACCGGCAGGGCGTACTGGGAGGACGTCATCGGTGCGCGCGATGAGGTGCTGGTGGAGGACTTCGAGGTCTTCCGCGATCATCTCGTCGTCACCGAGCGGAGCGACGGTTTGCGCCAGATGCGTATCCGGTCATGGTCCGGCGACGAGGAGCACTACGTCGATTTCGGCGAGCCGGACTACCTCACGTGGGTGCACGACAATCGGGAGATGGACACGCACCTCCTTCGGTTCGGCTACGAGTCGATGAAGACTCCGGAGTCCGTCTACGACTACGACATGAGAACTCGCGAGAAGGTCCTGCTGAAGCGGGAAGAGGTCCTCGGTGGCTTCGACACGGAGGACTACGTCACCGAGCGGCTCTACGCGCCGGCCCGGGACGGAGCCCGCATACCGATCTCGCTCGTCTACCGGAAGGGAGCGAAGCGAGACGGTAACAACCCGCTCGTGCTCTACGGCTACGGCTCCTACGGGGCCAGCATCGACGCTTCTTTCGCTTCGTCGAGGCTCAGCCTGCTGGACCGAGGGTTCGGCTACGCGATCGCCCACATCCGGGGCGGCCAGGAGCTCGGTCGTTCCTGGTATGACGACGGAAAGCTCCTGCTCAAGAAGAACACGTTCACCGACTTCATCGACGCGGCCGAGTACCTGATCGAGGAGGACTACACGAGCCCCGACCTCCTCTTCGCGCGAGGAGGGAGCGCCGGGGGGCTCCTCATGGGGGCCATCGCGAACATGCGCCCGGACCTGTGGAAGGGCGTCGTGGCCCACGTCCCGTTCGTGGACGTGGTGACGACGATGCTGGATGAGTCGATCCCGTTGACCACCTTCGAGTACGACGAGTGGGGCGATCCCCATGAGAGGGAGTACTACGACTACATCCTCTCGTACTCGCCGTACGACAACGTCGAGGCGAAGGATTACCCCAGCATGCTGGTCACCACGGGGCTGCACGACTCGCAGGTCCAGTTCTGGGAGAACGTGCTTCTCCTGAAGACGAACATGGACGCCGGACACGGCGGCGCGTCGGGTCGCTACAAGCGCTACGAGGAGCTCGCGCTGGAGTACGCCTTCGTGCTGGATCAGCTGGGGGTCGCCGAATAGCCGCCCGGACGCCCGGCTCCTAGCGGCGCCCGGTCGCTTCGATGCGGATCGCGGTCTTCGGTACCGGTGCGGTCGGCGGCTACTTCGGCGGTCGCCTCGCCGAGTCTTCCGAGGACGTGGTGTTCATCGCGCGCGGCGGCCAGCTGACGGCCCTTCGTGAGCACGGCCTGCGCGTCGAAAGCGTCGTCGGTGACTTCGCCGTCGCTCCGGCCGAATGCACGGACGATCCCGCAGAGGTCGGTCCGGTCGACCTCGTCCTCGTGGGCACGAAGGCGTGGCAAGTCGCGGAAGCGGCTCTGGCGATGAGGCCGCTCGTCGGCCCGGACACGACCGTTCTCCCTTTGCAGAACGGCGTGGAGGCGCCGGACCAGCTCTCGGCCGTCCTCGGGAGAGAGCGCGTGCTGGGCGGGCTGTGCCGGATCATGAGCTTCCTGGCGGGGCCGGGCGTGATCCGCCACGTGGGGGCCGAGCCGGTGCTCACCTTCGGCGAGCTGGACGGGCGGGAGACCGAGCGTTGCCGCCGAATCCTCGTAGCGTTCGGGAGAGCGAGAGGCATGCGTGCCGAGCTGGTTCCGGACGTTCAGATTGAGCTCTGGCGCAAGCTGCAGATGATGGCGGCCACCAGCGCCGTCGGAGCCGCGGCCCGCAAGCCGTTCGGGGTGCTCCTGGAGCTGCCGGAGACGCGGCGGCTGCTGAAGGCTTGCATGGACGAGGTCCGCGACGTGGCCGTGGCGCGTGGCGTCGCGCTTCCCGCGGAAGCGGCCGATCGGACGATGGCGTTCCTCGACCAGCTTCCCGCCGACGGCGTAACTTCCTTGCACCGGGACATGGCGGCCGGGCGGCCGTCCGAGCTCGAGGCTCAACTCGGGGCGGTTGTCCGATTGGGGCGAGAGGCCGGGGCCGACACCCCGGTCTGCGGCACCCTGTACGCGGCGCTCCTGCCCTCCGAGCTGACGGCGCGCTGCGACCTGCCCGGCACGGACTGACCCGCACCCCAATCTTAAACGGAACCCGCTGGCCATGAGAAGCCTGGATCTCCTGATCGTGGTCACATCCCTGGTCGGGTTGATCCTCCTGGCGGGCTGGCTGGCGCGGAGGCAGAAGGACGCTACCGATTACTACCTGGGTGGGCGTCGCCTATCCGCGTGGGCTCTCGGAGTGAGCCTTGCCGCCAACCAGGTGAGCGCCATCTCGCTCGTGGGGGCTCCGGCCTTTGTGGCGCTGCGTCGGGGCGGTGGGCTGACCTGGTTGCAGTACGAGCTTGCCGTCCCGCTGGCGATGGCCGCGCTCGTGCTCTGGGGAGTGCCGGTCCTGCGTCGCGCCCGAGGCGCGAACGTGTATGCCGCGATCGAAGACCGCCTCGGATCCGGCGCGCGCCGGCTGCTGGCCTCCTTCTTCCTGGTAGGCCGAGGGCTCGGAACCGGGGTGATCCTTTACGCTTCGGCGCTGGTCGTGGCGGCGCTCACCGGCTGGGAGGTGGCCACGAGCCTGTGGATCGTCGCGGTGGTCGCGGCCGTCTACACGACGCTCGGCGGGCTCGTTGCTGACGTCATCTCCGATTTCCTCCAGTTCGGGTTGCTGTGGGGCGGAACGCTGCTGGCGACGGTCGTGCTCGCCGTCCGTCTGGCTGGAGAGGGCTCCGTCGTCGCTCTGGTCGAGCGCTCCAGGCTAGTTCCGCTCGAGCTGGCTGGCCACGGTCTTGGCGATGGCGCGACGTTCGCCTTTTGGCCGATGCTCTTCGGCGGGTTCTTCCTCTACCTGGCGTACTACGGTTGCGATCAGACCCAGGCTCAGCGGATCCTCGCTGCGTCCACCGAGGGCGCGGCCAGGAAGGCCCTGTTTCTGGCCGCCGTGCTTCGCTTTCCCCTCGTCCTCACCTACTGCGCCTTCGGCGTGCTTCTGGCCGCGTTTCTCGCGGCAGAGCCGGCCTTCGCCGCCGCGCTTGCCGGCAAGCCGCCCGATGCGCTGGTCCCGGAGTTCGTGGTCGCCTATCTGCCGGTGGGGCTTCTCGGCGTGGCGGTGGCCGGCTTTCTGGCGGCCGCGCTCTCATCGATCGATTCGGCCCTCAATTCCATGTCGGCCGTGACGATGGAGGAGTTTTTCCCGGCCGGAAGCAAGGTTGCCGGCCGAGTTCGCATTCTCTGGGCACGCTTCGGTACGCTGGCGTGGGGCGCCTGGGCCGCACTCGCCGGCTTGTGGCTCTCCACCAGCGGCGAGACGGTGATAGAGACGATCAATCGGGCCGGCAGCGTGCTGTACGGGCCGATGCTGGCTCTGTTTCTCCTTGCCTGGCGCTCGAAGCGCGCGGACGGGCGCTCGGCGGTCGCCGGGGGGCTGGCCGGCGTGGCCGTCAACCTTCTCCTGGCCTACGGAGCTCCCGCCGTCTCGTGGCTCTGGTGGAACCTGGCCGGCTGCCTGGTGGCCGTGCTGCTCGGGCACCTCGGCGGGAGGCGAGCGGGCGCTCCGAGCAGCGGCGATCAACCTCGTGCCGCTGCTGCCTCGATCACGCGTGCCGACGAGTCAGTGCGGAAGCTCGCGTGGCTCCTGGTGGCGGAGTTTGCCGTCATCCTCGCCCTACTCGTGACCCTCACAGTCATCTTTCGCTGACCGCCGGCGGGGCCAGTACCCCGCTTATCGGCTTATCGGCCGTGCGGGTCGGCTAGTTGAGCTGCAAGCCGCTGCCGAACGGCCTGCCGGTCAGGGCCTGCTGCCGTGCGGCCTCCACCTGCGCTTCCGTCAGCCTCGTCCGGTCCTGGGCCGGGCAGCCGGGTGACATGAGGTTCCCGGCCGACGTGCAAGGCACGTGCGGGAGGCTCAGGGAGTGGCCCAGCTCATGGGCGAGGATCCGGGCTGTGGCGCCCGAGAGCTCGCGGCGGCCCTCGGGGTCGAGCTCGGCCGAAAGGGCGGCGGGGATGCCCGGGAAGTAGATCCCGCCCGCGATTCCCCCCAGAGAGAGGATCAGGAACACGTCCCAGTCGCCCGATAGCAAGTTCTCGCGGGGCAGCACCGAGGCGATGACATCGTCGGAGGCCCGGAGGTCGCCCCGAAGGATCGCCGCGAACGCGTCCGAGTTCAACGCGTCCTCGCGGATGATCGATTCGATCTCCCACCTGATCAGGGCTTGCTGCCAGATCGCGTTCACGCGCCTGAAGACAGTTGCCACCTCGTCTTCCGTGAGCTCCGTGCTGAGGGGCGGGAACT
>JBDHFW010000147.1:0-6466 GCA_039590175.1 Gemmatimonadota bacterium
CACCTCGACGCACGCCGGCACGAGGCCCTCGACGAGCCGGTGGTAGCAGAAGGTGCACTTGGCCGCCACGTGCTTCTCCGGGTGGAACCAGCGCGCGCCGTAGGGGCAGGCCTGGATGCAGTAGCTGCATCCGATGCAGTATTCGTCATCCACCAGGACCACGCCGTCCTCCGTGGTGAACGTCGCGCCCACGGGACAGACCTGCACGCAGGGCGGATCTTCGCAGTGGTTGCATAGCTTGGGAACGAAGAACGTCCTCTGGATCTGCCCCTCGCTCTGTGCGTCCGGGAAGCCCTCCATCCCGCCGTTGGGACTGTCGACGACCACCTCTCCGTCGGTCTGGATCACGTAGCGCTCGACCCAGGTGTTGAAGTAGTAAGGCTCGAGGGGCACGTCGTTTTCCGTCTTGCAGGCCTGCGCGCACATGCCGCAGCCGATGCACCGCCCCACGTCCACCCCCATCCCGTAGTAGTGCTCGCCCGGTTCGTATCCCTCCTGCCCCGCGTCGCCCGCCACCAGGTCCTGGATGCGGATCACCCCCAGCAGGATCGGCACGCCGAGGCCGGCCTTGAGGGCCTGCTCGAGAAACTCCCGCCGGTCCACCTCGTGCTCGGCGGGCGGGCTGAGTTCGGTGTGCACCGCATCGGGCGGCCGGACGCCAGCTTCCACCTCGTCAGGCGGCTGTACGCCGGCCTCCACGCGATCTCCCGCCTCGGCCATCAGCCCGTCTCGGGATAGTGGGGGTAGTGGCACTGCCAGCATTGGTAGTCTTCGCCGTGCGTGGCCACGTCGATCCTGGGGATCGTCTCCGGACTCTCCGCATCCTCGTCATGACAGGTGCCGCAGAAGCTTCGGTCCGCGGGCTTCCCGGGCCGGACCTGCCGCGGCGTGATCTTGTGCTGCTCCTCCGTCGCGTGGCAGGTGGTGCAGGAGAGCGTGACGTGGTGCGACACGGTCTTCAACCGGGAGATCTGACCGTGGCAGGCCCCGCACTCCTCGGGCACCTCGGGCGGTTCGGGGGCATGGGGGTCGTGACACGACATGCAGGGTTCGAGGGGATTGTGCACGATCGGATCGATCTGGGGAAACCCGGTCGGGCGGGACGGGTCGTATCTGTGGCACAGGGGGCAGAAGCCGCGCTCCCTAGGAGCCGGGGGCTCTACTTCGTCAGGGTACTCCGAGTGAGCCGCCCCGGGGCCGTGGCAGACCTCACACGCCACGCCGCTGTGATGGGAGGCCAGGCGCTGCTCGGCGATGTCATCATGACAGTCCGCACACTCCCGGTGCCCCGCATAGCTCTTCTCGCGAGCTACGATCGCGGTGACGGCTGCCGCCCGATAATGACCGACCTCGCCGAAGGTGTCTGGGACCAGGTACTCCCGCGCCACCACGAACCCCACCGCCAGCACGGCGAACAGCACAGCCAGGCGAGGAACCTGCTGGGGCATGTAGTCGACTTTGCTGAGAGGGTAGGCGAAGGGTCGCGCTCTGCGATCCCTCGGCCCGTTGCGCGCGCACAACCAGTCGGGAAGGTAGGAAGCGACGCCACGGGACGTCTGTAAGAGGAAAGGTTTCCAGACGCGTGGGGAGGATCACCACGTGGATTGTGGGGGGAACCCCCACATTCAGCCGGGCTCCCTGTCCCGCAAGCCAACCGCTGCCGGCTCCACCAGGTCGAGATCACGCGTGTGGCCGGCGGCCGCGACGAAGTGGGCCTCTCTTTAGCAACGCGAGGAGGAAATCAGAACGGAGCTTTGGCGCTCCCGTCCTCGATCTGCTTCGCGACCTTCTTACACGCCTGGTACGAACGGTCGAAGTGGACCACATCGCCGTCCACTCTCAGACACCAACCGTAGGGAATGCTCGGCGCTCCCCAGTGCGGCTCCGTGTAGACCGTGAGGATTTCGAACTCGTGTCCACTTCCGCCCGTGGCAGCGTTCGCATGGCCATGCGAGTGCCAAAGCAGCTTCATTCGCCGGAGAGCCTCCTTCTTTTGCCGTGGAAGCGGGCTAGCCGTCGATATGATCAGTCTATCATCAATCATCAATCCGGGACGCGCCGTCACGCAAGTCGGGAAAACCTCTATTCGGTACCGTACGGGCGCAGAACCGTACCTATTGCTCGACCAATTCGACTCGCCGGTTCTCGGCTCGGCCCTCTTCTGTTCTGTTGGAGGCGACCGCATCGAAATCCGCCGCGTCGTAGCGGATGATCTCGGAGCCCTCAGTCCGTGTGTTCAAGAAGCCTCTCGCGCCGGTCCCTTGGTCTCCGTGTGGTAGCCGTCGGTTCGAACCCGCTGATTCGATTCTGGCGGGTCGAATTCCCGAAGGGCTGGGCGACGAGCTCGATGGCCTCGCGCGGCAAGTTGGGCCGACCGGCCGCGGCGGGGCTCTCGGCTCGCAGCAGCGGGTTGCGCACGGTCTCGCCCTTGATCTTCTCTTGAATCATGAGCATGCCGTAGATGAGACCCTCGGGACGCGGGGGGCAGCCGGGCACATACACGTCCACCGGAATGATGGTGTCGACGCCCTGGACGATCGTGTAGTTGTCGAACATTCCGCCGGAGCTGGCGCACGCCCCCATGGCGATGCACCACTTGGGCTGCGGCATCTGGTCCCAAATCCGTCGTAGAACCGGTGCCGTCTTGTAGTTGACTCGGCCGCCCACGAGCATCAGGTCAGCCTGGCGGGGGGTAAAGGCCAGGCGCTCCATTCCGAACCGGGCGAAGTCGTATCTGGAAGCTGCGGCGGCCATGAACTCTATCCCGCAACATGCCGTGTTGAACGGCATGATCCAGAGCGAATTGCGTCGCGCCCAATTGATCACATAGTCGAGCCGGGTGGTCAGCCACATGCTGCTAGGTCGACTCCCTCGCGAGCCTCTCGGCTCTTCGCTTAATGCCGAGCAGGCACTCTCGCATCATCACGAGCTCGACCACGTCCGTGAGCAGCATCGGGACGATGCTCGGGCGTGCCCACTTGTAGCTGACGCGCAGCCGGCTCACCAATCGCGTATGCTGCGAGCCATCCTCGAAGAGGCCCCATGCCCAGGTGGCGTTCTCCCACTGACCCCTCCCCCGGAACACCCACAGCATGGAATGGTGCGGGTCAATCTCACGGACCTCAGCATAAGAGTGTGCGGCCATCGGAATGCGGTCCCCTACTTTCAAGCTCTGATACTCGGAGATGATATGGTTCGCGCTCGGGATCCCGTCGTTGTCGATCCGGTCGTAGCTGTAGAAACCCGCTCGCCGGTAACCCATCTGAACCAGCCAGGGCCAGATGTGCTCCGGACCTGCCTCGACGGTAACGGCTCGCGTCGCGTTGAACGAAGGATTCGCATGGATCCCGTCGCCCGGCATGGGGCGGCGGACCTCCTCATCCGTGGCGCCCCAGGTCAGGTGCCAGGGGCGGATAAAAACGAGGTAGGCGCCACCGAGCGCCAGAACGGCAACTGCGCCGCCGAGCAAGAGCCTCCTGAGTCTCCGACGTTTCACGAGTGAGCTCCCTCAGGCTCCGTCGGCGAACACGCCTTCCACGTCGTCAACGACCGGCAGCTGGCGTCGGCGCTCAGTAGGCGAAGCCCATCGTGACGTACAGACCGCTCTCCTCGTCGCTCGTGGCGAAGGCCACGGAGAGGATCGAGCGGGTGCCACGGATCGCGATCCAGACGCCGCCGCCATAGCCCGTGTGAAAGCCGCCCGGAGACTCTCCATCTACCCACACCCGGCCGAGGTCGAACAGGCCCAGCACACCGAAGCTCGAGGGAAAGAGCAACCGATAGTCGAACAGGTCGAGCCTCAGCTCCCCGCTCCCGTACAGAGAGGCATCGCCGGCGAAGCGCTGGACCGGCCAACCCCGCAGGCTCCGTGCGCCGCCGATGAACGCCAGATCGAACCAGGGAGGATCGCCCCACACCTTCTTGCCCCCGAGCCGGAATCCCAGCTCCGAGCGTCGCAGGCCGATCGGCATCGTCACCGAGCCGAGGCCCTCGGCCGTCCCGTACGTCTGGGTGACGTCTGCCACCGCCGGGACCACTCGGCCAAACAGGCGGAAGGAACCGCGGACCTCGGGAGGGGCGAGCTCGAAGAGTCCCGGCTTGTCGGTGGCGAGCTCGAAGCGAAGGAGGCCGCTGGTCGAGACGAATCCGCCGGTGCCGTAAAGTCCGGGGAATTGGGCGATGAAGCTGGCCGGATCATCTTCCGTATTCGAGTAGCTGACCGCGCCGCCGAGCGAGAGCTTGGCGAGCTGGCCCAGGTCCCAGCCGAGCTCGACGTTGGTCCGCAGGACCGTCCACGCCACCTCGTGGAAGTCGTTCGCCGCGTTGGGGATGGCCGGGCTGTCGTTCCCGACCCCGTAGAAGTTGAGGATCTCGAGGCTCGACGCGTACGGATTGGCCACGAGGAAGGCGGGCGAGTTCTCGAATCGAAAATCCGCCTTCAGGTCGAAGGCGCCCCGTCCCTTGGTGGCGACGGCGCCTGACAGCTCGACTCGTGAGCTGTAGGGGTCCTTCCTGAAGCCGTACGTATTCCACGTGTAGCCGCCGCCCACGATGAGCCCGTAGTCCGGGCTGAACCCACCGCCCATCGACGGGAATCCCTGCGAGCCCCAGTGCCTTGGCGGCGGCGGCGCCCCCGAGGCGGGAACCAGAGTGGGCGGGTCGTAGGACCCCTCGTTGATGCGGATTCCGCGCGCCTCGCCCACGACGCGGTTCGTGCCGGAATCATCGTAGAGCTTGATGTTCCGCGTCGCCGTGGCGAAATCGTACTCGTCGTCCCCCGCGCCACCGATGACGCGCACCAGGATGGGAAGCCTCGAGGAACCGCGCACCACGACCGTGTCATCGCCTCCCCAGAGGTAGAGCCGGATCTCTTCCGTCTCTCCCCGGAGGAAGCGTCGGCGCAGGTACGGCTCGGACCCGGGCTCCGAATCGCGGAGGGTGACGAGCACCGCCCCGTACTCTCCTGTGAGCTCCACGATCTCGGAGGCGTTCGTCGCGAACACGTAGGGCTGCCGGGCGAGCAGGTCGTAGAACTCACCGGTGATCTCGGACAGATCGTCACGGCGGCTCTCGAGGGCCGTACGGAGATACTCGCCGTTCACCGCTCGAAGTCCGGGCGGGAGTCGCTCGACCGCACCGGCGATCACCTCATCGGTCAGCAGGGTCGTGAGGCCCGCGGCCGCGGAGTCCCAGGCCGGGCGTTCGAGCTCCGTCAGGAAGAGCCGGTCCAGGAAGCGAGCCGTGTAATGCAGCCGCACGACGTCGTCGTACCGGTGCCCGAAGCTCGAGAGGTCCGGAAAACGTGTACGGGCGAAGCCGGGGAGGAGGCCTGTGATCCGGGCGAAGACCTGGTCGCGGTCCTCGGCGATCGGCCGCCAACCCGGCGTCGAGTCCGCGCCGAAGTCGGCCCACTTCCACTGTCCGGGATGCCGGTCCCAGTCCCCCAGGAAGATGTCCATCAGGCGAGCGTTGAGGAACGCCCGCGCGTCGACCTGGTGACCCGGGCTCTCGTGCGCTCGTTCGATCAGATCGCGGCAGTCGACGATCTCTTCGGCGCCGGCAAACGTGGCGAGCGCGGCGGCATCTTCCACCGGACGCTCCTGCAGAAGCCCCAACTCGCCGGCGAAACGTTCGCGGAACTCTCCGAGCGACGCGTCGTCGGGAAGCATGACGAGCTCGGGACGCGCGTGCAGAACTCCGGCGGCGCTGAGGAGGGAGTCGGCCACGAGCGCCCCCGCCGGGTACTGCGTGCTC
This sequence comes from Gemmatimonadota bacterium, assembly GCA_039590175.1. Classification (GTDB taxonomy): domain Bacteria; phylum Gemmatimonadota; class Gemmatimonadetes; order Palauibacterales; family Palauibacteraceae. The sequence goes on from JBDHFW010000147.1 coordinate 5,755, forward strand.
ATCTGGTCCTGGGCGATATGCTCGACGAAGGTACCGCGGAACACCTCCGGGACGATGTTTGCGGCGTACTTGTAGACCGAGCGGAAGGCGTACGGCTTTCCGTTGGCGCCTGTGAGCCACAGGGACTTCGTCTGCATCCGGCCGCCAGCGCTCACCGGAGTCAGGCCGCCGGCATAGGAGTCGAGGTCCAGGACCGGTACGCGGATCTCGGTTGTCCACGCCTCGCGCCAGTGGTTCCCCCAGAAGAGGCGGTAGAACCACCCGGCATCGTAACCCGCGCCGGGCGCGACCGTGATCGAGTCGCGCGCCGGTTCGGTGGAGCCGGCATGGGCGGGGACGGCATCGACGGAGCTGGCATGGGCGGGGCTGGCCGACCATTGGGCACTGATGGCGACGAGCACCGCGGCGGCGCAGCGGCTTGCCCGCACCGCCAGCGTCCAGGACCTGTGGGGGGCGACCGCGACAGCGACGGGCCGACCCTGCGCATTCATCGTGACCTCCCGAGCGTCTTGCTCGTGCCTAGCCGGACTCCTCGTACTCGACCTCAAGCGGCAGCATGATGTAGTTCGCGACCCCCTGCAGATCGCCCCGATCCTCGGGGAACTCCGTCTCGACGGTCCCGTCCGGGTAGGTCACCGTGAGCGGCTCCACCTTCATCGGACCCTTCTTGACGATACCGTAGGTGACGACGATCCCATCCTCAGTGACGGCG
>JBDHFW010000148.1:0-6436 GCA_039590175.1 Gemmatimonadota bacterium
CTTCGAGTGCAGCGACTGTCACTCGTCGACGCGGATGAGCACCGTGGAGACGGGCTGCGAGAGCTGCCACGAGGAGCACCACCAGCCCGAGACGCGATGCATCTCCTGCCACCGGGACGGCGCCCAGCAACACCACGAGCGGGAGGATCACGCGCTGTGCTTCGACTGCCACGACGAGCCGGCGGACCAGATCGACCGCTGGACCCGGCAGGTCTGCCTGGCGTGCCACAGCGACATGGTCGACCACAACGCCCCGGACGAATGCGCCGACTGCCATCAGATGCCGCCGATGCAGTAGGAACCTCAAGGGAAGGAGTCTTCGGCTTGGCAGCGCGAGGGCTGACGTTCGCCGTTTTCCTGGTGCCGCTCATCTGGTCGGCAGCCCACGGCCAGGAGATCCCCGGCGACCCACAGGTTCTTCCCGGGGAGCCCCCGTTCGACTGCGCGAAGTGCCATTCCCGACCCGAGTTTCTGGCGGGCAAGACCGACACGCCGGAGGGCGATGCCGCGCTACTGGTGCCCGATTCGATCATCCTCGGCTCGAGGCACGACACGCTGGCGTGCGCCAGCTGCCACCCCGACCAGGCCAGCATCTACCCACACGAGGCGCCCGAGGGCGCCGCGCGTGCCGTCGCCTGCGAGAGCTGCCACCAGACGCAGGGAGCCGACTGGCACGCCTCGAGCCACGCGGTGAACGTGGCCGAGGTGGGGGACGCCCCCACCTGCATCCGGTGTCACGGGGAGCACGCCGTCTTCAGCGGGGAAGACCGGCGCTCACCGACCCACCCGTTCAACGTCGCCGAGTTGTGCGGAGGCTGTCACGCGGATCCGGCGATCATCGGCACCTACTTCGCGCAGCCCGAGCGGGTGGAGGCGAAGGCCCCCGTCGTCCAGTACTTCCAGACCGTGCACGGATCGGCGCTCACGCGCTCCGGTCTCGTCATCTCGGCGACCTGTAACGACTGCCACGGTTCGCACCGCGTGCTGGCCGCCGACTCGGCCGCGTCGAGGATTCACCCCGAGAACATCGTCGAGACCTGCGGGCGCTGTCACGTGGGGCTCGTGGAGACCTACGAGCAGTCGGCGCACGGAGTCGCCCGCGCCGAGGGTCGCCGCTCGCCGACCGACCGGCCTGCGCCCGTCTGCTCCGATTGCCACTCATCGCACGGAATCGTCCGGGCGGACGCACAGGACTGGTTCGTGGGCGTCGTGGAGGAATGCGGCGACTGCCACGAGGACCTGTACGACACCTACTCGGACACCTACCACGGCAAGGTCACGAAGCTGGGTTACGGGCTCACGGCGAAGTGCAGCGACTGCCACACGCCGCACGCGATGTACCCGCCGGAGGATCCGCGCTCATCCGTCAACCCGCAGAACCTCGTGGAGACGTGCAAGCGTTGCCACGAGGGGGCGAACGAGAACTTCGTCAAGTACTACTCGCACGCGGATCCGAAGGAGCGAGGCCGATATCCCAAGCTCTTCGGAACCTGGCTGTTCATGACCCTACTCCTCGTGGGCGTCTTCGGGTTCTTCGGGCTGCACACGGTGCTCTGGGGCGTGCGACTGGTGATCGACCGGCGACGCGGGAAGAACGGCGAGGCAGGCTCCGGGGATGAGGGGGCGAGCGGCGGACCCGGGGCGAAGCAAGAGCCCCCGGGCATGTAGGGAGGAGATACTCCGATGAGGGAACCGCTCAGCGCATCAGAGCGCGGCGAGGGGCCGCTTTACTGGCGGTTCTCCACACTCGAGCGCACGCTTCACATCCTGGTGATCATCTCCTTCATGGGACTGGTGGTCACCGGCATCCCGCTTCACTTCTCCTATGCTCCCTGGGCGAGATCCCTCGTTCGCTTCCTCGGCGGCTTCCAGGTCGCCGCGTTCTTCCATCGCTTCTCCGCCATCATCATCTTCGGCTATTTCCTCACCCATATCGGCTACGTCGTCTACAAGATCGTGACCCAGCCGTCTCTGGCGGACGCGAAGGCCTACCTCTTCGGTCCCCACTCGATGATGCCTAGTCGGAAGGATCTCGATGACCTCATCCAGCAGTTCAAGTGGTATCTCGGCCGCGCGGAGCGCCCCCGTTTCGACCGCTTCAGCTACATGGAGAAGTTCGACTACTGGGCCGTCTTCTGGGGGGTGGCGATCATCGGTGGATCCGGTCTTCTGCTCTGGGCCCCCGAGTTTTTCTCGCGCTTTCTGCCCGGGTGGGTGTTCAACGTCGCCACAATCGTACACGGCGATGAGGCGCTGCTGGCGCTCGGGTTCATCTTCACCATCCACTTCTTCAACGTGCATCTGCGGCCCGAGAAGTTCCCGATCGATCTCGTGATCTTCACCGGCCGGGCCACAGCGGCTTACATGAAGGAAGAGCATCCGCTCGAATACGAGCGCAGGGAGCGGGAGGGGAGGCTGGAGGAACTGGAAGCTCCGCCGGTCTCCCGCGCGCTCTACCTTTGGTCTCTGGTCTTCGGGTTCGCAGCCCTCGCGCTCGGGCTCGCCTTAATCACACTTCTCGTCTGGACTCTACTCCAGTGAACGCAAAGACGGCCGTACTCGCCGCGCTCGTGGCAGCCGTGGCTGCCCTCGCGTCTCCATCCCTCGCTCGCGGCCAGGAGGAGGGTACCTTGGCGCCTGGCCAGCAGCTCGAGGTCGCGGCCGACTCCCCGGTGACCTGCGAGAAATGTCATTCGGACTTCGCCTTCCTCTCCGGCAAGACGGAGTCGGCCGCTAGCGATTCGGCGCTCTTCGTCCCAGAGGAGCTGCTCGAGGAGTCCGTGCACGGGCAGGCGGTCTACTGCGTGGAGTGCCACCCGGCATACGAGGGATACCCGCACCCAGAGGGCCGGCAGCCGGTCGATTGCAGCGAGTGCCACGACGACGTGGAGGAGGAGTACGGGCAGAGCCTGCACGGCTACGCGCTGGCGCGGGGAGACGAGAAGGCCCCGACCTGCGAGTACTGCCACGGACACCCCCACGAGATCCTCGAGAGCTCGGATCCGCGGGCGCCGACCTTCCATGCGAAGGTGCCGGATCTGTGCGCCTCCTGTCACGGGAAGGCGGGGCTCATCACCGATCGGCTCGTGCGGCTCCCCCAAACGTTCACGGCCTACGCCGAGTCGGTGCACGGCCGGACCTGTGCCGAGGGCGGCGCCTGCTGCACCGACTGTCACGGCGTGCACGAGCTTCGCGGGCCGATGGACCCGGAGTCGAAGATCAGCCATCTGAACGTGGCCTCGACCTGCGGGGCCTGTCACGAGGAGATCTCGGAGGAGTTCGAGAACTCGATCCACGGCCGGGCGCTCGCCGCCGGCCTCGGCGACAGTCCGACCTGCAACGACTGTCACGGCGAGCACCACATCCTCTCTCCTCATGACCCGGACGCGGCCACCTACTCGGCGCACGTCGCCACGGAGACGTGCGGCACCTGCCACGACGACCCCGAGATCATCGTCAAGTACAGCCTGGAGGGCGGCGTCGTGGGCTCCTATGTGGACAGCTACCACGGGTGGACGACCCGCCGGGGCTACGAGCGTGCCGCCACCTGCGTGAGCTGCCACTCCGCCCACGCGGTGCTTCCGAAGACCGATCCGGCATCGACCGTCAACCCGGCGAACGTCCTCGAAACGTGCCAGACGTGCCATCCGGAGGCGGACGCGGGCTTCGCGGCGAGCTACGACCATGTCGCCGCATCGATCACGCGGAACCCGGTCAACCGGGTCATTCGCGCGATCTATTTCGTTCTGATAACCGTGGTCATCGGCGGGATGCTGGTGCATAACTTCCTGATCTTCAACTACTATCTGATCCTATCCCGCCGGGAGAGCCTCCGGCGCCGGAGCGTAGTCCGTTTCGACCGCTTCCAGATCATCCACCACATGGTGCTGGCCGTCTCCTTCATCGTCCTGTTGATCACCGGCTTCGCCCTCCGGTATCCGGACGCCGCCTGGGTGCAGCTCACCGCCAACCTCGGCCTCACCGAACCGATGAGATCCACGGTTCACCGGGTCGCGGGAGTCGTTCTTGTCGTGTTCGGCATCTGGCATGTGATCTGGACCCTGACCAGCCGGCACGGCCGCCGGGAGATGAAGGCGATGTTCCCGAGGTGGAAGGACTTCCGGGATCTGGTCGACAACCTTCGCTATCACACCTTCCGGAGTAAGCGCGAGGCCTGGATCGGCCGTTACGGCTATCCGGAGAAGGTCGAGTACTGGTCGCTGGTGTGGGGGATCGTGCTCATGACCCTGACCGGGGTGGTCCTCTGGTTCCCCGAGGCGACGGCTAGGCTCTTCCCATCCTGGACGATTGCGGCCTCACAGACGATCCACTTCTACGAGGCTTGGCTGGCCGCCCTGGCGATCGTCGTGTGGCACTTCTTCTTCGTGATCTTCCACCCGGACGTCTACCCGATGAACTGGGCCTGGCTCACGGGGCGGTTCACCGAGGAGCATGTGAAGCACCACCACCCGGCCTGGTACGAGGAGCTGACCGGCGGCGAGACAGAAGAGACGCTGACGCCGGGAGAGGAGGAGAGCCCCGCGTAGCGGCTGGGCCTGCGGATCAGGCACGCAAGAGAAAGGGCCGGGGGGGTCACTTCCCCGGCCCCTTCTCTTCATCTGTACGCGGCCAAGCGACGCAGCCGCCGAATTCGGGCTATCTGCCGGCGGCCCTGTCGAGCACTCGCCGAAGCTCCGCTTCCCAATCTCGCCCGGACACCCGAGGCAGGACGTCCGCGTACTCCTCTTCGACGGCGTCGATGCTCGCGATCAGCAGCGACTCCATCAGGAACGGGTTGTGGGTCGTCGAGCCCAGCACCGTATTCGTCCCGAACTCCTCGTTGCCGTGATAAGCCAGCTGCAGGTTGAAGTCCGTCCCGTCGCCGACCGTGAACGGCGGATCCCGGCTGACCTCGCCCTCGGGAAGCTCGTCCAAGAGCGCCTCGAGCTCGTCCGCCCAAAAAGTGATCCGCTCGCTCGCCCTCTCGAGCGCCGAAGCCGCGGCCTGCTCCGAGCTGTGGCAACCCGAGTCCACGCAGCCCACGTACGACCGATCGTCCGGCGACAAGTCGCACTCGTTCGGAAAGCCCTGCGGGATCCCCTGTTCATCCGTGCACGGGATCGGGTTGAAGTGGTGCCCAACCGACTCGAACAGGAAGTCGCCTGTTTCGTCGTCAATCTCAGAGAAAACAACGTGACAGGTAGCACACCACCGGTCGTTGGATGCCGAGCCGTGCGTCGCCTGGATCTCGCCCGGATCTATCTCAAGGCCAGGCGGAAACCACCCGGCAAGCCCCTGCAGGAGCGCAGTCTCCGGTGCGTGCGGGCCACGCGAATCCTCCCCTTCCGGCTGTGGACGGCGGTCGTGACACCTCGAGCAGAGGTGCGTCTCTGCGGAGGTCGTGTTAACCGGGAAGCGCAGCTGGCCGTCGAACGAAGTTTCGCCGTGCGGGTCGTGACAGACCCCGCATACCACCGGAAGCGGCTCCTCGTCGAACTTCTCGACGTAGTTCGCGTTCTCACCCCACGCGATCAGCGTCCCCTGACCCCGGTGGCAGGCCGCACACTCCTCGCGTGCCGCCGCGAAGCTGACCACGTGCGAGTGCGGCGAGTCCTCCCATTGCTCCACAAATGGGTGGTGCGTGCCCTGGTGACACTCCCCGCAACCCGAATCCAGGTCCGTCCCCACCGCCAGCGTCGCCAGCGGGACGTTCGATCTTTGAGGGTTGCTCGCGTGCATCTCGCCCGGGCCGTGGCAGTTCTCGCACTGTACGTCTTGATAGCGTGGATCCCCGGTGGTCAGCCAGCCCCCCTCCTCCGTGGACGTGCTGCCCATCTGGTTCGTGGTGTGGCAGCCCTCGCAGAACTCCTGCGCGCCGGAGCTACTCTGCAGGCCGGCCCACGCGTCTGCGTGTATCGTCGTCGACCAGGCCGCCTGCTTCGACGCGTGGCACTGCCCACAGATCGTCTGGCTCGCGTCGATCTGGCTGTTCACGTAGCCCAAGAAGCCGTCGGCGCTGGTCGGCGGATCGGGCGGCGGGAAGACGGTCTCCTGGTCTACGCAGCCCGAGAGCAGGAAGACCCCGACGAGCAGCACCGGCAGAGAGCCGAATCTCACGTTCCTCTCGTCGCACGCATCATGTCTCATTGAGACTCTCCGTATGAGCCTGTTCGGCAAGCGGCTGGCCGCTTTGGCGGTCCCGCGTGACTCCGGGCGGCTGGGCAAGCGGAGAGCCGTCTCGGTGGGCCTGTCTAAGTTCCGCAGCCGGCCAGGAGACTTCGATTCACTGATGCTAGCGCCAAGCGGCCCGGCCATCAAGAAAGAAGGGCCGGGGGTTTCTCCCGGCCCTTCGGTTCAGGTTGCGGTGCGGCGCGGTCGAGGCCGCGTCGCGGCTCCGGGCTACCGGACCGGAACCCGCTCGAGCACCGCCTTCAGC
>JBDHFW010000149.1:0-6424 GCA_039590175.1 Gemmatimonadota bacterium
CATCACCTTCGTCACCAGCACGAACAAGGACGACGAGGCGCTCGTTCTACTCCGCGAGTTGGGTATGCCCTTCCGGGGCGAGACTCCAGTAATCGTTTAACCCGGCGCGAGCCGCGGACTGGTCGGAGGCGATGGCGAGAAAAGCCTTGGTCGAGAAGGCGAAGAGAGACCCGAAGTTCAGCAGTCGAGAGATCCGGCGCTGCAACCGGTGTGGGCGGGTAAGGGCCTATATCCGGAAGTTCGGCCTCTGCCGCATCTGCTTCCGGCAGATGGCGCTGAACGGAGAGATTCCAGGTATTCGCAAGGCGAGTTGGTGAGTCGATGAGCTTGAATGACCCCATCGCCGACATGCTTACGCGCGTGCGAAACGCCGGTCAGGCCGGTCATCGCCGCGTGGACATGCCGGTGTCGAAGCTGAAGATAGAAATCGCCCGCATCCTCGCGGAGAACCACTTCATCCACGAGTACAAGATGCTGGACGACGGCCATCACGGAATCCTCCGCTTGTACCTGAAGTACACGGAGGACGGCCGACCGGTGATCCGGGTCCTGGAACGGGCGTCGACGCCTGGACTGCGTCGGTACGTCGGCGCGGACGACGTGCCGAGGGTCCTGTCCGGAATGGGCATCGCGATCCTCTCCACCTCAAGAGGTCTGATGACGGATCGAGACGCTCGCGCCGCTCGAATCGGCGGCGAACTGCTCGCCACCGTCTACTAGCGCCATGTCGAGAGTCGGCAAGAAGCCCGTTCTGATCCCTGATGGCGTCGAGGTGAAGGTGGACGGTTCGACCCTGAGCGTGAAGGGGCCGAGGGGTGAGCTTCAGCGCACCTTTGATTCCGAGATGAGCCTCGAGGTGCAGGATGCCGCCCTGGTGGTGAGACGACCGACGGATCAGAGTCGGCACCGGGCTTTGCACGGTCTCACCCGAAGCCTCGCGGCCAACATGGTCGAAGGCGTGTCGAAGGGGTTCGAACGCACGTTGGAGATTCACGGCGTGGGGTACAGGGCGGAGGCGCGTGGAAAGGAGCTCGTCTTTCACGTCGGCTACAGCCACCCGGTCGAGGTGAAGCCACCGGAGGGGATCGAGCTGGCCCTGGAGTCGCCCACTCTGGTTCACGTTCGGGGAATCGACAAGCAGGCGGTAGGTCAGGTGGCGGCGGAGATTCGGGCCATCCGCCCGCCCGAGCCCTACAAGGGCAAGGGGATTCGCTACCGTGGCGAGTACGTGCGCCGTAAGGCCGGCAAGGCCACGGTGGGCGGTCTCGCTTGAGGAACTGAGCATCGAATGACGCAACACGACAGGACCGTAGAGCGTCGCCTCAAGCGTAGGCGGCGGCACTACAGCATACGGAAGAAGATCCGGGGCACGGCGGGCCGGCCGCGCCTGGTTGTGTTTCGCAGCCATCGTCACATGGAGGGGCAGCTCGTGGACGACGATCAGGGCCGAACCCTGTTCGGCGTCTCCACTCGTTCCTCGGCCGTGAATGCTGCCGAGCCGACGGGCGACGAGGAAGCTCCCGATGTGGGGGGATCGAAGGTTAGAGAAAGCTACGCGGCGGGGCAGCTTCTGGCGGAGCGCGCCCTGGAGGCCGGCGTGACCGCGGTGGTCTTCGACCGGGCCGGATATCGCTTCCAGGGGCGCGTGAAGGCGTTCGCCGAGGGAGCCCGCGCTGGCGGCTTGAGCTTTTAGGAGCCTGTCCGAGTAATGGGGGAAGGAAACTGATGGCAAGAGGAAGGCGTCGCGAAGAAGACAACATTCGCGAGAGCGTCATACACATCAATCGCGTCTCCAAAGTCGTGAAGGGTGGTCGCCGTTTCTCCTTCACCGCGCTCGTCGCCGTGGGTGATGGACAAGGAAAAGTCGGAACGGCCCTCGGGAAAGCGAACGAGGTGGCCGAGGCGATCCGCAAGGCGATCGAGCAGGCGCGTCAGTCGATGAACGAGGTACCGATCGTCAACGGGAGCATTCCGCATGAGACGATCGGCCGGTATGGCGCTGGACGCGTGCTGTTGAAGCCGGCCGGACCCGGTACGGGAGTGATCGCGGGCGGCCCGGTTCGGGCGGTGCTGGAGTGCGCGGGCGTCCAGGACATCCTCACGAAGAGCCTCGGCTCCAACAACCCGATCAACATGGTCCGGGCAACGATAGAGGGTCTGGAAGGGCTCGTGACTCCCGAGCAGATTGCCCATGAACGAGGCGTCGACATCGAGGTGATTCGCGAGGCGATGCGTGGCTAGGCAGCTGCGGATTCGTCAGGTCAAGAGCGGAATCAAGAGCCAGCGTGGGCAGCGTGAGACGCTTCGCGCACTCGGGCTGCGGCATCATCAGGATGTGGTCGTGAAGCAGGACCACCCGGCGATCCGTGGGATGATCGGTAAGGTCCGTCATCTGGTCGTCGTGGAAGAGCTGGACGGAAGCGATGAGTGAGAAGAGGGTCACCCTGGCGGACCTGTCGCCGGCAGCCGGGGCCCGCGGGGCCCGAAGACGGGTGGGACGCGGTCCGGGCTCCGGAAGCGGCAAAACGTCGGGCAGGGGTCACAAGGGCCAGAAATCGAGGTCGGGAGGATCTATCCCAGCCTGGTTCGAGGGCGGGCAGATGCCGCTCTATCGCCGCGTTCCGAAGAGAGGCTTCAAGCCGCTTCGGCGGGTGGAGAACCAGGTCGTGAACGTGAGTCAGCTTGCGCAGCTCGAGGAGACCGAGATCTCCCCGGAGGTCCTGCGGGCGCACGGCCTCATCGGCTCACTTCGGCGGCCGGTCAAAGTGCTCGGCGCCGGGGAGCTGGATAGGGCCGTAACGGCCCAGGCGCACGCGTTCAGCGCCACGGCGCGGCAGAAGATCGAAGGAGCCGGCGGTAGCGCCCAGGTCATCGCGTTTCGATCGGGTTACGAGCCGAGCGACTGAGAATGGCGAACGGTTCGAGCGCTGTGCGCGCGATTCCGAGGATCTTCCAGGTTCCCGAACTCAAAGAGAAGATCCTCTTCACGCTTCTCTGTCTGGCCATCTACCGGCTGGGCTCCCACATCACGACCCCGGGCGTCAACCTGCGCGCCCTGGAACAGCTCGCCGGGCAATTCCAGGGCACCCTGTTCGGCATCTACGACATGTTCGTCGGGGGTGGGCTGCAGCGCGCGACGATCTTGGCCCTCGGGATCATGCCGTACATCTCCGCCAGCATCCTGTTTCAGCTGCTCGCTGCCGTTTTCCCGACCATCGAGAAGCTTCAGAAGCACGAGGGCGAAGAGGGGCGCCGCAAGCTCACGCAGTGGACGCGCTACACGACCATCGTCCTCAGCATCATGCAGTCGTACGGCTACGCCATCTTCCTCGAGTCTCAACCCGGTGCCGTGATCGCGCCCGGGTGGGGGTTTCGGCTCACGACCGTCCTGATGCTGACGACGGGCGCCGTCTTCATCATGTGGCTGGGCGAGCAGATCACGGAGCGCGGGGTCGGGAACGGGATGTCCCTCCTGATCTTCTTTTCCATCGTGCAGGGCTTTCCGGGCGGCGTCTTCAGCACGCTCGAGCTCTTCCGGGCCGGCGGCATCAGCCTCTTTCGGCTCATCGCCCTCGTCGTCGTCATGATCGCGATCATCGCGGCGGTAACCGCCCTCACGATGGCGGCGCGGCGCATCCCAGTGCAGATTCCGCGAAAGGTCGTGGGCAGAGGAAGGATCCGGGAGGGGCAGCGCTCCTTCATCCCTCTGAGGGTGAACTCGGCCGGCGTGATGCCGATCATCTTCGCGCAGTCCATCATCATCGTCCCTGGCACTCTGGCCGCGTTCACGGGCAACCCCGGGCCTGGAGCGACCGGCGTCCAGGGGTTCTTGTACGACCTGAGCCAGATCTTCCAGGTCGGGACGCCGTGGTATTACCTGACGTACGCGTTTCTCATCGTCTACTTCACGTATTTCTACACTTCGATCATCTTCAATCCGGTGGATTTGGCGGAGAACCTCAAGCGGCAGGGCGGCTTCATTCCCGGAGTCAAGCCGGGCGCGCAGACGGCCGACTACATCGACCGAGTGCTCACCCGAGTAACGCTGCCCGGCTCGATCTACCTGGCTCTCATCGCCATCCTGCCGTTCGGGATCTTCGCGCTGTTCGACATTCAGACCTTCTTCTTCGGGGGTACGTCGCTCCTGATCGTCGTCGGCGTGGCGCTCGACACGGTCCAGCAGATGCAGCAGCACCTCCTTCTTCGGCATTACGAGGGTTTCATGAAGAAGGGGAGGGTCAAGTACCGCGGCCGCCAGCGCTACATATGATGGCCATCGATAAGCGGCGCATCTCTGCGTGCTCGACCTGCGGTCGAGTCCCCTTTCGGGGGCGCCACTCGTCGCGTGTCGCTGCGGCGTACGTCAGTACGCCTGGGCACACGCCGAAGGCGGGTCCGACGCTCCTCGCAAGCCTTGACCTGCGCCGCTTCTCTTCGGCCAACCGCTGGGTGGCGTCTTGAACGAGGGTCATGACGTTCTTGACACCCTTGGAGCCGGTGCACAGGGAACACGGACGTTGAGGTTGGTGTTCATGGGGCCGCCGGGGGCGGGGAAGGGCACGCAGGGCGAGCTGCTGGCCCGCCATATGGGGGTCCCGCGTCTGTCGACGGGGGAGATGTTGCGAGAGGCGCGCGCGAACCGAACGGAGCTCGGGCGCCGGGCGCAGGCGTACATGGACCTGGGCGACCTCGTGCCGGACGAGGTGGTCCTCGGCCTCGTCGCTGAGGCGTTGGATGGAGCCCGGTCGCAGGAGGGCTTCATTCTGGACGGCTTTCCGCGGACGATCGCGCAGGCGGAGGGGTTGAGCGAAATCCTGGAGGAGCGGAGCACGCCGCTCGATGGCGTGATCTTTCTGAAGGTGCCCGAAGCGGAGCTCGTTCGCCGGCTTACCGGCCGCGGCGACAGCGAGCGTCGCACGGACGACGATCCGGAGACGGTGCGTCGGCGCCTGCAGGTCTACCAAGCGGAGACGGAGCCGGTCGTTCGTTGGTACGCTGACCATGGCGTTCGCCTGATCGAGGCGGACGGGGTCGGCTCCATCGACGAGATACAGAGCGGCCTACGCGAGCTGCTGGATTCGTGATTAGTCTCAAGAGCTCCGCCGAGATCGAGGCGATCGGCAAGGCGGGAGCCATCGTGGCGAGCGCTCTCGACCTCGTAGCCGAACGCTGTCTTCCCGGCGTGTCGACGGAAGAACTCGATCGCGCGGCCGAAGGCCGCATCCGAGAGTTTCCGGGCGCCTTTCCCGCGTTCAAGGGACTGTACGGGTTTCCGGCAACGCTGTGCACGAGCTTGAACCACGAGGTGGTGCACGGCATTCCGTCGGCTGATCGCGTCTTGGCGGCGGGCGACATCATCAGCGTCGATGTCGGTGTCCGGCTCGACGGCTACTATGCCGACGCCGCGGTGACCGTGCCCGTCGGAGACGTGGACCTCGAGACGGATCGACTACTGAGCGTGACTCGGTCGGCTCTGGAGACGGGCATTCAGGAGGCTCGCCTCGGCAACAGGGTCGGCGATATCGGAGCTGCGGTTCAGGCGGACGTGGAGCGGGAGGGCTTCAGCGTGATCCGGGAGTTGGTGGGGCACGGCGTTGGTGCTGCGCCCCACGAAGAGCCCCAGGTGCCGAACTACGGCCGGGCCGGTCATGGGCTGCGCCTGGAGCCCGGTCTCGTGATCGCGATCGAACCGATGGTAAACACGGGTAAGCGGCATATCCGGACTCTCAAGGATGGATGGACAGTCGTCACAGCCGACGGGTCGCGATCCGCCCACTTCGAGCACACCGTCGCGATAACCGACGTCGGCCCCAGGGTGCTCACGGCGGCGCCCGTGACGACGATGGTCGACGGAGAGAGGTAGCTTGGCGAAGGAAGAGCCGATCCAGATGACCGGTGAGGTCGCGGAAGCCTTACCGAACGCGATGTTCCGAGTGGCGCTGGAGAACGGCCACGAGATCACCTGTCACGTCTCCGGGAAGATCCGCATGAACTACATCCGAATCCTCCCCGGCGACAAAGTGGCCGTGGAGCTGTCGCCGTACGACCTGACCAAGGGAAGGATCACCTACAGGTATAAGTAGCTTTGAAGCGAGGTCGCGGCTGGTTGAAATGATAACTCAACAAGGCTATGTTAAACGGCTTCCTTGACGACGCATCGTCGTTGGTCGGTCGCGGACGCGGCCGTTGATCAGTAAAGGAACCTGGACGGACGCCGAGAGGCTCGGGCGAGCCGGGCCGCGTTCGGTTCCAGAGGAGCTCGGGGGATCAGATGAAAGTCCGGTCGAGCGTAAAACGGATCTGTGAGCATTGCATCATCATTCGGCGTCGAGGCGTCGTGAGGGTGATCTGCAGCCGGAATCCGAAGCACAAGCAGCGACAGGGATAGGCTGAATGGCACGAATAGCGGGCGTCGACCTTCCGA
>JBDHFW010000150.1:0-12022 GCA_039590175.1 Gemmatimonadota bacterium
GGCTTCGAGGCGGGCTACGACTGGTTGCGGCGACTGGACGCCCAGACGAAGGAGTACGTGCTCAACCCGACGCTGCTCTATCAGAAGCTGGCGCGGCGGGAGGGGCTGGTGACGCTGTGGGACATGCCTGACATCGAGACGCTGCGGGCCACGTCCGATCTGCCGATCGACTACATCATTCCGGCGAGCGGGACGCCCGTGGTCGTGGACGGGATCGCGGTCGTCGCGGGATCCTCCAGCCCGGATCTGGCCCGGCGGTTCGTGGAATTCGCGGGCAGCCGGCAGAGGGTGATCGAGGCCGCGGAGCGCTTCTTCCGGATTCCCGCCCGCTCGGATATCCCCTCCGACTCGCTGCCCGCCTGGTTGCGGGAAGTCCAACCCCGGATCCAACCGATGCCGATGGACGACGGCTTCATCGAGAAGAACGTGGGCGAGTGGCTCCGGCACTGGGACCGCGAGATCCGGGGACGCGGCCGAGTGGCGGAGGAGGTCGAATGAGCCGGGAGCTCGACGGATGAGCCTCGAGCTGCGCGGCCTGCGAAAGCGGTTCGGGGAGGTGGTCGCCGTGCGCGATTTCACCCTGGAGCTCGAGCCCGGCGAGCTGATGACGCTGCTGGGGCCCAGCGGCTGCGGCAAGACGACGGCTCTGCGGCTGATCGCCGGCTTCGAGACGCCGGACGCCGGCCGGTCTCCGTGTTCGAGAACGTCGCGTTCGGACTCAAGGCTCAGCGCAAGGAGGCGAGCGAGCTAGGAAAGCTCGTCGAGGGGGCGCTCGTCCGCGTGGATCTTCTCGGCCATGTAGACCGGAGGGTGCAGGAGCTCTCCGGCGGCCAGCAGCAGCGCGTCGCACTGGCTCGGGCACTGGCGATCGAACCGCCCCTCCTGCTGCTCGATGAGCCCCTATCCAACCTCGATGCGTCCCTCCGCGAACGGACCCGCACGGAGCTCCGCAGCCTGCTCAAGGGGCTCGGGATCACGGCGCTTTACGTGACGCACGATCAGGAAGAGGCCTTCGATCTTTCCGACCGCGTCGCGGTGATGAACGATGGCGAGCTCCGCCAGGTCGGCACGCCGGAGGAGCTCTACGATCATCCGCACGATGTGTTCGTGGCGGGCTTCGTCGGCCGTGCCAACCTTCTCTCGGGTCTCCTCGAGTCCCCACACGGCGGCGAGCTGAGCGTCCGCCTCGTGGGCGACGCGCTCTGGCCGGTCGATCCGGCGGGGACGGGCGGGCTGGGGCCCGGGCAGGCCGTGCGGGTCGTGGTGCGCCCCGAGGATCTGGAGCTCGTCCCTGAAGGCCACCATGCGTCCGAGCTGGTCGGCGTCGTGAGCGAGCGGGTGTTTCGGGGTGCGCGGATCGCCTACCACGTGGAGTTGGCGGACGGCACCGCGGTCGAAGTCGAAGCCGACCGTCGAAGCGAGGCGCGCGGGGGGCGGATCGCGGTGAGACCTCGCTCGCACGCTCGCGTGCATGTCTACCCCGCGGCGGAATGACGCGCGGCCGAAAACCGGCGGCGTCGGCCTGGGAGCGCCGGCACACGGCGGCCCTCGCCGTGCCCGTGATCCTGCTGCTCGTCTGGCTGGTGCTGTACCCGAACCTGCTGGTGCTGGCCGAGTCGGCTAGCGAGGGCGGCCGGCTCACCCTTTCGCATTACGCCGATTTCCTCTCCACCCGGGCGGAGCTGGCGGCGCTTTGGGCCAGCGTCTGGATCAGCCTGGCCAGCGTGGCTCTGGCGGGTCTGATCGGCGTGCCGCTTGCCATGTTCTTCCACGGCTTCGACTTCCCGGGGCGGAGGGTCTTCGGCGCGCTCGCCGCGTTGCCGGTTCTGCTTCCACCGCTCGTCGGCGTGATCGCCTTCCTGTTCCTGGTCGGCGAGAGCGGGATCCTCACCCGGGCCGTGCAGCTGGCTCTTGGTCTCGAGACGGCTCCATGGAGGTTGGCCGGGGCTCCGGCGATCCTCTTCGTGCACGCCTACACGATGTACGTCTACTTCTACCTGTTCACGCTCGCCGGACTGGCCCGGATGGACGCCGGGATCACGGAGGCGGCCGCTTCCCTCGGAGCCGGTCGGTGGCGGATCATGCGGACCGTGACCCTGCCGTTGCTCATCCCGTCGCTGACCGCCGCGGCCCTTCTCGTGTTCATGACCTCGATGGCCTCCTTCTCCGCGCCGTACGTCTTCGGCGGCGGCTTCCGGGTCCTGACCACCCAGATCTACGCGAGCAAAATGAGCGGCGCGCTGTCCATGGCCATGGTCGAGACGGTGATGCTGGCCTCGGCGTCGCTGGTCGCCCTCTGGTTCCTCCGCCGCTACGAGGAAGCGCGCGAGTACGTGGTCGTGGGCAAGGGCGTGGCTCCCGCTCGGCATATGGTTCGCTCTCCCGGCGTGAGGGCGCTCCTGGCGGTGGCCGGCGCCGGCTGGGTGCTGCTGCTCCTGCTGCCGCACCTCACGCTCGTCTTGGTGTCCTTCGTGCCCGATGGAGGGTGGACGACCCAGCTACTGCCGGAGCGGTACTCGCTGGAGAACTACCGGGGGCTGCTGAGTGACCCTCGGTTGTTCGCGCCGATCCTGAACTCGCTGCAGATGGCCGCCCTCGCCACCGCGGCCAACCTCGTCTTTTGCTTCGTCGCGGCCTATCTCGTGGTGCGGCGGAGCTTCCGCGGTCGCGCCTGGCTGGCCGTGCTCCTGGTCCTACCCTGGGCGCTGCCGGGTACNGTGATCGCCATCGGGCTCGCCACGACTTTCAGCGCGAACCAACCGTGGGCGGGCCGCTTCGTCCTCGTCGGTACCTTCTGGATTCTTCCGCTCGCCTACTTCATCCGGAACATCCCGCTCGTCGCGCAAGCCGCCATATCGGCCTTCCGCCGCTTCGATCCGACGCTGGAGGAAGCGGCGGCCTCTCTCGGCGCCGGTTGGATGACGACAATGCGGCGGGTGGCGTTGCCGCTGGTCACTCCGGGGCTCGCTGCCGGGGGCCTGCTGGCGTTCGTCACCGCGCTGGGGGAGTTCGTTGCCTCGATCCTGCTCTATACGCCGCGCTCGCGGCCGATCTCGATCGAGATCCTGGCCCAACTTCGGGCCTTCGACTTCGGCGGAGCCGCGGCGCTCGGCGTCGTGCTGGCCCTGCTGATGGCGGCCGTCTTCGTGATCGGAGGGCGCTTCGTGCGCGAAGGGGTAGGAATGCCGGGAGGATGACGGGCCGACCCGGAGGTGACGCGCCGACCGGATTACCAAGATGAATCGCTCAATTCGCTCGAATCGATCTGAGCAAAAGGAGATGACCGATGAAGCTCGATCTGAAGGCACTGGCCCTGACATGTGGGATTTTCTGGGGCGGCCTGCTTCTGCTCGTCTCGCTGGGTGACATGATCTGGCCCGAGTACGGCGTGAAGATCCTCGCGATCGCGGAGTCGATCTATCCCGGGTATCGGGGCCCCGGCGGCATCGGCGCTGCGATCATCGTCACCCTCTACGGGTTGGTCGACGGCGCGATCGGCGGGTTCGTCTTCGGCTGGCTGTACAACACCTTCGTGGCCAAGGGAGCCCGAACGAGCGTCGCGGCCTAAGGCCCGGCCTCCGCGCCCGACGCCGCCTGGTCCTCCTGGGGCGGCAGAGCCCGGATCTCGCCCATGTTCTCGGGCTTCTTGCCTCTCTTGTCCGCGTAGAAGTCGCGGATGAGCTGCATGTCCGCGTCGAGGTCGCCGGTTGGATAGAGGATCGATCCCAGGCCGATCCGCTTCGTCGGGTAGTCCACGAAGGCGAGGATAATCGGGACGTTCGCACCGAGGGCGATGTAATAGAAGCCGGTCTTCCAGTGCGAGGTAGGGCTGCGCGTGCCCTCCGGGGCCAGCGCGATCACCATCTCGTCGGCCCCGTCGAAGGCTGCGACCACCTGGTCCACGAAGTTGTGTCGCTTCGACCGGTCGAGCGGAACGCCACCGAGGGCGCGCATCAGCCAGCCGAATGGCGGGCGGAAGAGGGTGTGCTTACCGACCCAGTTCCGCTTCATGCCGAGGCCCACGAACATCAGTATGGCGATGGGGAAGTCCCAGTTGGTCGTGTGTGGGGCGCCGATCGTTACGAATTTGGGCGGTCGCTCCGCGACATCATCGACGAGCGTCCAGCCCATGAGGCGGAGGACCCCTCGGGCGAGGCGCTGTCCGATCACGGGTTCCGACGTCCGGAAAAAGCGAAGGGATGCACGTACTCAGTGTAGGAGGGGATGCTTCTTCCGTCCACGTGAAGCCCTCCGAAGCAGCGGCGGCCCCGGAGTCCTCCCGCGTCCCTAGCCCTAGCTAAACGACCTGAACCGGCACCTGGACCGTAACCTCGCGACCCGGCACCTCGATCTCGGGCACCCGAATCTCCGGCACGAAGACCTCTGGGATGTCGAACCCGGGGATCGTGATCTCGGGGATCACCAGCCACGGCTCGCCATCCTCCTTGTCCCAGTCGAATTCGAACGAGGGGATCTTGATCTCTGGAACCCACACCGAGGGTGTGTTGAACTCCGGCACGACGATCTCGGGGATCTCGATGTCCGGCAGCATGAAAGAGTACGAGTAGGAGCCGTCTTCCGAACCCCAGTCCCAGGTTCCCGAATGCCGCTCGGGAAGCTCGGCGGTCAGCGTGCGTGCGTCGCCATCGCGAACGACCGTGATCGACAGGGAACCCGCTTCCGCCTCGTGCACCGCTTCCGCCACGTCACCCACATCTTCCACCGCTCGATCGCCGACGCGCGTGATCACGTCGCCGGCCTTGAGGCCCGCGTCGGCGGCGGGGGAGTCTTCGCGAACCGAGGCGATCAACGCGCCTTCGGTCACGCCGAAGTACTCGGCCAGCTGGTCTCCGAGAGACTGCAGCTGCACGCCGAGCCGGCCTCGTCCGGAGAACGCGAACACCCGGTGCTCGCCGTGCTTGCCATGCTCCCCGTGTCCTGGCGCGATGAACACGCCCTGACTACGGTCGACATCCGGTCCGAGCCACACGACGCCCGGTCGCTCGCCAAGCTCGACCGATATCTCACGCGCCTGGCCGTCTCGGATCACCCCGAGGGCCACCGTGCGTCCGGAGGGTGTCTCGCGAACCATCCGCGACAGCTCGCTGACGCTCTCGACGTCCTGGCCGTTGAACTCGACAATGACGTCGTCTTTCAGGAGTCCCGCCTCGGCCGCCGGCCCGTCCTCGGAGACTTCGGCGATCAGAGCTCCACGCTCCTCACGCAGCCCCAGGCGATCCATGGCTGCGTCGTCCACCTCCTCCAGGTAGACGCCCAGGAAGCCGCCGCTGCCGATCGTTATGACTGGGGGCGCTTCCTGCGACTCCTGCGCCCTCAGGGACGCGAGTCCGGCGATCGCCACGACCGCGAGAACGAGCCCCAGCGCCACAAGCAGCTTTCCTCTCATCTTCTACGCTCCGTGTTTCGGATCGATCTTTTGATAAACCTTACGTGCCCGGGCGGCTTCGTGTGTCACGACCGCCCGGGCGCCTCGTCGAGCCCTGGCCCGAGGGCGGAGCGCCAAGCTGGACTCGGAAGTGACGCAGCCGCCAACGGGCAGGGGCAAGCTTCTGAGGTCGGCTCGCCCGCCGCCGTCCGACCCTTCACGAGTTGGATGCTCGGGAGGCGCCGGATCGTTGCCCGATCCGGCAAAGATGGCTTAGGCCGCGCCGTTCTCCACCGCGTACAGGAAACGGGTGAACCCCTCGTCGTAATCGGAGAGGCCGTTCTGGCCGGTGAGCCGCATGCGCTCGTCGTAGAGGCGTCGCATCACGACCGTCATGCCGCGCTCGACCGGCGAGAGGTGCGGCACCAGAGCGTGAAAGGCCCACTTGAGCTCGGGTTTGAGGCTGGCGCGGTCGACGAGGTCGTGGAAGTGGTTCTCTCCGGCCGCTCCCTCTCCCGCCTCCTTGCGGGCGACGATCCGCAGCTGCCGGTGCAGCCGCTCGCTGTAGGCGGACTGCACGAGAACCGGTTCCTCGGAGGCCACGAGCGCGAGGTAGGCCAGAGCCTGAGCCTCGAGCTCCTTGAAGTATCCCTTTCGGTGACTGAACTCGTGCGCGATGATGTGGGGCTCGAAGATGCCGGTGTCGCGGAAGATCGCGACGTCTCCCGAGATGAAGTCGCACCCTCCGAGGGCGAAGGGAAACAGAAACTGCGCCAGCATGAAGCTGCGAATCGAGTCGCTGGTCTCGACGCGCTGTCCGGTGATGCCCGCTATGTACCGGGTGAGCGCCTCGTTCACCCGCTCGGCCAGCTCCGGACGCGGCACCTCCATGGGCCGGTAGACGTCGTTCAGCTTGCGGGTGAAGATGGCGATCTCCGCCCTGCGGGCTTCGAGGGACATCGCGGGAAGGTGGCCGACGTCGGCGCCGTAGACGGCCAGGAACTCGATCTTCCGGACGCCGAGCCGCCGGATCCAGTCCTTCGCCGCGCTGCCGGCGTAGGCGCCGAACGCCGCGGCTTGGAGGGCGAGTCCGGGCACGGAGGCGCCGAGCAACAGTCGAGACAGGAAGGGGGCGGCCATCATGATGTCCGGCAGCGCGACCGGTGAGTTGGCCACCCGGTTCGGGATGCGGATCCGTTCCACGCCCTGCTCTTCGCTATTCACGCCGGCTTCTCCTCTGCGCGCCGTTTCAAGGTAATACGATCCTGTCAGGGATCCGTTTCTACCGCCGGCAGGAGTACCGCCCGTTGACCTCCACAGGTAGCCAACCCTCCTCACGGAGGCGGGTTCGCGCCGCCTCGTCGCTGACCGGCAGAGCAAGACAGAGCACGTCTCCCGTCTTCACCTCCGACCGCTCGTCCACGGGTTGCGTCTTGCCGCCCCGCTCCAGCACCAGCGGGAGTCCCGGCGGCTTCAGAGCGTTGGAGGCTACCCCGTCGAGCTGGTCGACTTCCAGCCTCCAGCGCTCCACGCAAGCGCTGCCGTGCAGAAACCGGTGGATCCACTCCTCGATGTCCACCTCGCGGCCGAAGAGGACCCGCGAGCCGGCGTCGCCTACCTGGGCGGCCGTGATGGTCTCCGTACGCATGTCGATCGCCACGTACGAGGCCGGTACCCGCGTCATGTCGACCGCCCGCCGGGCGAGAAGGAGGTTCATGCCGTCGCTGGGCGTCACACCGAGGATTCCGCGCCGGGACTCGACGGCGGCCTGTAGCAGGGTGCGCTCCTGGCTCGCGTCTCCGTACACGACGTGATGTCCGTCTTTCTGCGCCGCCTGCGTCTCGGCCGCGTTCCGGTCGACCATGACGACCGACTCGTCCCCCCGCTCCAGTGACCAGGCGAGGGCGCGTCCCAGCGCGTTTGCTCCGAGGACTGCCCAGCCCTGCTGAGGTATCCGAACTCCCAGGGCCGACGCCACGAGGCCGGCCGTGCCGCCCTGGAGGACGACGGTCGCTGCGATGACGAGAAAGACCAAGGCCAGCAGCTCATCGCCGCCGGGGATGCCTTCGGCGGAGAGCCTGCGCGCGAACAGCGAGGCGATCGCAGCCGCCACGATCCCGCGAGGCGCGATCCAGGAGAGGAAGAGGCGGTCGTGCACGGTCAGATCCGATCCGGCCGTGCTCACCTCCACGTCGGCGGGCCGGACGAGAAGCATGAGCGCCAACACCGTAAGCGCGCCGGGCCACCCGAGGTTGACGACCTGCGCGACGCGCACGTCGGCTGCGAGGAGCACGAATAGAAGGCCGACCAGCAGCACGGTCAGCTGCTCCTTGAACTCCCTCAGCTCGGCCTGCACCCGGGTGCGCATGTTGCCGACGACGAGGCCGGCGACGGCGGCCGCCATGATGCCGCTTTCCGGGAAGATCGCGTTGCTCACCTCGAACAGGGCCAGGACCATGGCGAGCGTGAAGATGTTCTCGTAGCCCTCGGGAACCACCCTCTCCGAGCGCAGGAGCCAGCCGAGGAGGAGTCCGCTCACCGCGCCCATGGCGGTGCCGGCCGCGAGCCGGATCGGGAGGCCCAGCAGGCTGGCGGCGGCGGACGTCGTCGTCGTGGCGAGCACGAACTCGAGCAGCACCACCGCCAGGACGGCGCCGATCGGGTCGATCAGGACGGCCTCGGCCTCGAGGATCGTCTGCAGCTTCTTCTTCACGCGAATTCGCCGCAGAAGCGGCGTGATCACGGTCGGGCCCGTGACGGTCACGATCGCCCCGAAGAGCACGGCGGGCCGCCAGTCCCACCCCATGATGAACATGGCGGCAAGTGCCCCACCGGCGGCCGTGATCGCCCCGCCGATCGTGATGAGGCGCCGGATCGTCCAGGCCTCCGCCCGGAGCCGCTGCCAGCGGAGGTTGAGGCCGCCCTCGAAGAGGACGACCGCGACCGCGAGGCCCACGATCTCATCCAGGCCGTGCCCGAGCGTCTCCGGCCGAACGATGTTCGCGATATCGGGCCCCAGGAGGATTCCGACCGCCAGGAGCAGGACGATGCCGGGGATGCGGAGGTGCCGTGCCACCGATTGGGCGGCGATGCCGGCGGCCAGCGCGATCGCGAAGGTGAGGGCGGGGTTGTCCAGAGCGGACCTCAGCTCTTCCGAAGTATGCGCGCCGCCGCCGGCGCGGCCTCGGGCGTGAGCCATTCCGAGAGAGCGGGGTCCAGCTGGCGCTCGACTGCATCTTCCATTCGTGAGATTGCGTGCTCTCGCAGCAGTCGCTTGGTGCGCCCATATGCGCCCGGAGGCAGGGTCGCGAGCTCTCCGGCCACGTCGAGGGCTCGCGCTTCGACCTCTCCCACCGGGTGCAGCTCATCCAGCGCTCCCCACCCGAGCGCCTCCTCGGGGCCCGCCGTGCGCGCCGTAAGCACGAGGCGGCGGGTCGTCTCGCGGCCCAGCTCCGCCCGCACCAGCTCCAGCGGCGCAATCGGGAAGGGAACGCCGACCCGGACCTCGGTGAGGCCGAACTCGTACTTGCCCCGTCCTCCGATGCGATAGTCGCAGGCGATCGCGAGGATGAACCCTCCGGCGATGGCGTGGCCGTCGATTGCTCCGACGACGGGACGAGGGAAACCGTAGAGACGGAGGAGAGCTTGGAAGAACCTTGAGATCGAGGCCGGCAGAGAAACATCCCTCCTCCCCGGCGAGCACCACCGCCCGAACGGCCGGGTCGGATTCGAGGCGGGTCAGAGCCCCATCCAGCTCGGCCGCGAATTCTATGTCGATCGCGTTGACCGGCGGCCGTGCCATCCGGACGACGGCGCTCCCGTCCTGCATCTCGATACGAACGCTGTCTTCCCCTATCTTCGAACCTCCCGCTGCAGTAGCTGGTCATCGAAGGTGGCTTCCGTTCATGGTGAGCGAAACCCCGTCCGATCAGGAGCGAAGGAAGGCAGGAACGTGGAGGCTCATGCGTGCATGGCTGCGGTGCTTCGGCGCGCCGCGACGCCCTTCGTCCTCGTACTGATGATCCTCTCCGGGGCAGGCGTCTGCGAGGCCCAGACTTCGAGAGAGGGGCAGGCGGGCCCGGCGCAGCTCGTTCTCCGGCACGGCCGGATCGTCACGTTGGACGAGGCGCTCCCCGAGGCCACCGCTCTGGCGGCGTCAGCCGGGCGCGTCATGGCCGTGGGCAGCGATGAGGAGATCGAGGCGTACGTCGGCGCGGGAACGGAGGTGATCGACCTCGATGGACGCCTCGCCATCCCCGGCTTCATCGAGGGGCACGGCCACTTCATGAGCCTCGGCAACTCCCGGCTCATCCTCGACCTGATGCATGTCGCCGGCTGGGACGAGATCGTGGACATGGTGGAGGCCGCCGCGCGGAATGCCGCGCCGGGCGAGTGGATCCGGGGCCGCGGCTGGCACCAGGAGAAGTGGGAATCGGTACGCGAACCGACCGTGGACGAGGTGCCGATCCACACGGAGCTTAGCGCGGTCTCGCCCGAGAACCCGGTCTTTCTGGGCCACGCGAGCGGGCACGCCGCGTTCGCGAACGCCAAGGCGCTGGAGTTGGCCGGGATCGATCGGGACACGCCGGACCCTCCGGGCGGGACAATCGTCCGGGACGAGGAGGGAAACCCGACCGGCCTTCTGAGGGAGACCGCGCAACGGCTGGTATCCGCGGTGATGGCCCGTCAACGGGCCGCCCGAACGTTGGACGAACAGGTGGCCGAGGCGCGTCTGGCCGCGAAGGTCGCCTTCGACGAGCTGCTGGCGAAGGGCGTCACCTCGTTCCAGGACGCCGGCTCGAGCTTCCAGCTCATCGACTTCTTCCGCGGGCTGGCGGCGGAGGGCGAGATGCCGGTACGCCTCTACGTGATGGTCCGGACCTCGAACGAGGAGATGGCCCGCCACCTGGCGGAGTACCGGATGGTCGATGAGGCGGACGGCTACCTGACCGTCCGGTCCATTAAGCGCCAGGTGGACGGGGCGCTGGGTTCGCACGGCGCCTGGCTGCTCGAGCCCTACTCCGACATGCCGGAGACCGACGGACTCGTGCTCGAGCCTCTGGAGGACATCCGGCGTACGGCGGAGCTGGCGCTCGAGCACGGCTACCAGTTGAACACGCACGCGATCGGAGACCGGGCGAACCGGGAGATCCTCGACATCTACGAGGCGGCGTACGCGGATGCGCGCGCCGCGGACGCCGACGCGGACCCGCGGTGGCGGATCGAGCACGCTCAGCACGTCCACCCGGACGATCTTCCTCGCTTCGCGGAGCTGGGGGTGATCCCGTCCATGCAGGCAATCCATGGCTGCTCGGACGCCCCGTGGGTGCCCGAGCGGCTGGGTCTCGAACGGGCCGCGACCGACGGGTACATGTGGCGGGCGTTCACCGAGTCCGGAGCCGTGGTCACGAACGGCACGGACGCGCCCGTCGAGGACGTGGATCCGATCGCCAGCTACCATTGCACGGTGGCGCGCCGGCTGCCTGACGGCTCCGTGTTCTTCGCCGGGCAGGAGGATCAGCGGCTGAGCCGGATCGAGGCCCTTCGCACCTACACGATCAACAACGCGTACGCCGCGTTCGAGGAGAACCGGAAGGGCACGCTGTCTCCAGGGAAGTACGCGGACATCGTCGTTCTCTCGAAGGACATCCTCGAGGTGCCCGAGGCCGAGATCCTCGAGGCGCGCGTGCTCTACACGATCGTGGGCGGCGAGGTGAAATACCGGGCAGAGTAGTCGGCCGCAGGCGCGGCGCGCCGGGCGCGCCCGGCAGCGGGGCGGACGGAGCGCAAGCATGGGGCACGAGCCCAATAGACACTGGAAGGGAGGCAGAAGGTGAGGATGCTCGTCATCGGTGGCACAGGGACGGTGGGGACCCAGGTCGTTCGGGCGCTGACCGACAAGGGGGCCAAGGTCCGCGTCATGACGCGGACGCTCGGCGCGCACTCGGGGGCGGAGTACGTGGCCGGCTCGCTCGAATCGCCTGAAACACTGGGCTCGGCGTTCGACAGGGTCTCGAAGGTCTACCTGCTCACGCCACTGGTGGAGAACGAAACGGAGCTGGGAATGAACGCCGTGAGGGCGGCGCAGGAATCCGGGGTCCGCCACATCGTCTTCCACTCCGCGCACCACGCCGCGGACGCCCCCCAGGTCCCCCATTTCAAGACGAAGCTCGAGATCATCGAAGGCCTCCGATCCTCCGGAATCCCTTACACGGTCCTGTCCCCCAACAACTTCTTTCAGAACGACTTGGACCTGCAGGAGCCGATCACCCGCTACGGCGTATACGCGGCTCCGATCGGCGGCGTCGGCTGCAGTCGGGTCGACGTGCGCGACATCGGAGATGCGGCGGCCGTCACCCTGCTCGAGGATGGGCACGAGGGGCGGGATTACGCTCTCGTCGGCCCCGAAATCCTCACGGGCGAGGGTTGCGCGGCCGCCTGGACCCGGCATCTAGGCCGGGAGGTGGCCTACGGCGGAGACGATCTGGATGCCTGGTCAGAGGCCGTGAGCTCCATGATGCCGGAGTGGCTGGTACGCGACCTCTGCATCATGTTCGCCTACTTCCAGGAGCACGGCCTGAAGGCGAGCGAGGGGGAGGTGGCGGAGCTGACGCGGCTTCTCGGCCGCCCGCCCCG
>JBDHFW010000151.1:0-8197 GCA_039590175.1 Gemmatimonadota bacterium
CAGAACACCTCGGGTAAGGACGCTGAACGAGATAATGATCTTCGCGCAGTCGGCGCACCTTGAGCGGAGGGCGGGACGGACGCTGGATGAGGGCGACGCCGATGTCTACCGAGCCTCGTTCGTTCGAGAGCGCCTCTCGGCAGAGGGCAAGGCCACATCTTCTCCCTCGGAACCCAGCCCTGAAGCGGACAACTCTGCATGAACTACAACTTCACTGATCGAGTCCGGAAGGTACTCGCGCTGGCCCGCGAAGAGGCGATCCGCCTGCAGCACGACTACGTGGGCACGGAGCACATCCTTCTCGGCCTCATCCGCGAGGGCGAGGGCGTCGCGGCGGCCGTGCTCAGCAACCTCGCGGCCGACCTGGATGAGCTCCACCGTCGGCCTCCAACATCCCCGAGCTGCCGTATACGTCCAGAGCCAAAAAGGTGCTCGAGTACGCCATGGCCGAGGCGAGGGAGCTGAACCACAGCTATGTCGGCACCGAGCACCTGCTGCTCGGCCTCCTTCGTGAAGAGAAGGGCCTGGCGGCCAAAGTGCTCGGCGAGCTCGGCATCTCGCTCGACGAGGCGCGCGCCGAGACGCTCAAGCTCCTGGGCACCGAGATGCCCAGCTCCGCTCCATCATCCTCGGGCGGCAGCCCCAAGGGGGAGAAGAAGTCCAAGACTCCGGCGCTCGATCACTTCTGCCGGGATCTCACGCAGCTGGCCGGCGAGGGCGAGCTGGACCCGACGATAGGGCGCGAGGAGGAGATCGAGCGGGTCATGGAGGTCCTCTCCCGGCGAAAGAAAAACAATCCCGTGCTCATCGGCGAGCCGGGCGTCGGCAAAACGGCGATCGTGGAGGGGCTGGCGCAGCGGATCATCCGCGGCGAAGTGCCCGACAGCCTCAGCGAGCACCGCGTGCTGGCGCTGGATATGGCTGCGGTCATCGCCGGCACGAAGTACCGAGGCCAGTTCGAGGAGCGCCTCAAGGCGATCGTGAACGAGATCTCCCAGAACAAGGGCGTGATCCTCTTCATCGACGAGCTGCACACGCTCGTCGGCGCCGGAGCGGCGGAGGGGGCGATCGACGCCTCCAACATGCTGAAGCCGGCGCTCGCGCGCGGCGAGCTCCAGTGCGTGGGAGCGTCCACGCTCAACGAGTACCGGAAGTACATCGAGAAAGACGGGGCGCTGGAGAGGCGGTTCCAGACCGTGATCGTCGAGGCGCCGTCGTTGGACGAGACGATCGAGATCCTCAAGGGGCTAAGAAAGCACTACGAGGATCACCACCGTGTGATCTTCCCCGACGAATCGCTCGAGGCGGCCACGAAGCTCTCCGATCGCTACATCGCGGATCGCTTCCTTCCCGACAAGGCCATCGATGTCGTGGACGAAGCCGGTGCGCGAGCCCGTTTGGGCGCCCAGGTGCCTCCCCCGGAGGTGCAGGAGCTCCAGGAGCAGCTGGACGAGCTGTCGGGCTGGAAGGAAGAGGCGATCCGGGATCAGGACTTCGAGCGCGCCGCGTATCTCAGGGATCGCGAGAAGGAGATCCAGGAGGACATCAAGCGTGAGAGGGAGGAGTGGGAGCGGAAGCGCCGTGAACACCGTCCGGTCGTCAACGAGGACAACATCTCGTTCATCGTCTCCCGCTGGACGGGAATCCCGGTCACCCGGCTCCAGGAGGCCGAGACCGAGCGCCTGCTGCGCATGGAGGACGAGCTCCATGAGACCGTCGTCGGCCAGGATGAGGCGATCGAGGCGATCAGCCGCGCGATCAGGCGAAGCCGTGCGGGCCTCAAGGACCCGGACCGCCCGATCGGGAGCTTCATCTTCTCCGGCCCCACCGGCGTCGGAAAAACAGAGCTCGCACGCGCACTGGCCCGCTTCCTCTTCGCTGACGACCAGGCTCTGATCCGGGTTGACATGTCGGAGTACATGGAGAAGTTCTCGGTCAGCCGCCTGATCGGGGCACCCCCCGGCTACGTCGGCTACGAGGACAGCGGCACGCTCACCAAGGCCGTCCGGCGCCGACCGCCGGCGCCGACCGTACAGCGTGGTTCTCCTCGACGAGATCGAGAAGGCACATCCGGACGTGTTCAACATCCTCCTTCAGGTTCTGGACGAGGGTCGATTGACGGACAACTACGGGCGAGTCATCGACTTCAAGAACGCCGTCGTCATCATGACCTCCAACGTCGGGGCGCGCGACATCACCTCTTCCTCGAAGGTTGGCTTCGAGACGTCGGAGGATGACGAGCTCGACTACGATCGCATCAAGGAGCGCGTGAAGGAGGAGATCGACAGGACGTTCGCGCCGGAGTTCCTGAATCGGCTCGACGACACCATCGTCTTCCACCCGCTCTCGCGCGAGCAGATCGGCATGATCGTCTACATCCTTCTGCGGGACATCGAGAAGCGTCTGGGTGAGGAGAACCTCGCAATACGCCTGACCGAGGAGGCGGTCACCTTCCTCGTGAATGTCGGATACGATACCAAGTTCGGCGCGCGCCCACTCAAGCGGTCGATCCAACGGTACATTGAGGATCCGCTTTCCGAGAAGATCCTTATGGCGGAGTTCACACCGGGCGATGAGATCGAGGTTCTGCTTGCCGACGACGAGGAGTCTCTGCGTTTCCGGGCGGCGTCGCAGGCCTCGGCCACCTGACCCCGGAGATCGAAGAGGGCGGGCCCTGCTTGTGAAGTCGGGTTGCCCGGCGCTCGCTCTCGCCGCCCTCGCGGTTACGGCCCTCTTCCTTCCGGGGAAGGGGGTCGCGACGCTTCAGGCGCAGGAACCTCCCGTCGCCTCCGCCGCGGTTCCGGTCGACAGCATCGTGGTGCGCGGCAATCAGCGAATCGACGCCTTCGACATCATCGATCAGAGCGGGCTCAGGGTCGGGCAGAGCGTGCGATTCCCGGACATCCAGGACGCCATCCGGCGGCTCTTCTCCACCGGCGCTTACGAAGACGTGCGGGTGAGCGTGACCCCGGGGACGCCGGCCATCTTCCACATCGATGTCGTGGAACGGCCGTTCATCGTCGAGATCGAGTTCCGCGGGCTCAAGAACGTGTCGGAGAACGCGATCCGCGACACGACGGGACTGTTTCGCGGGATGGCCCACGATCCCTCCAAAGTGCTGAGGGCGGAGACGGCGATCGAGAAGCGTCTCGCCAACGAGGGCTTCCCGCAGGCGACCGTCGAGCCGGAGCTCGAGCCGGCGGGCATCGGACCGAATCAGTTCCGGCTCCTCTTCCACGTCGATGAGGGCCCGCGCCTCGGCGTGGCCCGGATCTCGTTCGAGGGGAACGAGACGTACCCGGACGAGCTCCTGCGGGGGGCGATGGCGACCGGAGAGGAGGGTTTCCTCTGGTACCAGTCCGGGGAGCTCAAACGGGAGGAGTTTCGGGCGGACCTGAACACGCGCATCCCGGGATTCTACGCGGAACGCGGCTTCATCGATGCGTCCGTCGTGGGTGACTCGGTGATCGTGGACCGAACGACGGGTAAGGGCGAGATCATCGTCCGGGTGGATGAGGGGACGCGGTACTACCTGAGCGGGTTCGAGATCAACGGCAACCGACGGTTTCCCACCGCGCTGCTCCGACGGTACTACCGGCAAGCGGCCCTGGTCGGCGGAGAGGACGAGGAGGGGCACCCGCTCGAGCCGATCTACGCGCCCTTCGATGAAGCGGCGTTTCAAGAAGCCGCAGCGCAGGTCGCTGACCTGTACCGGAACGCCGGTTACATGCGGTCGGCCGTCGTCCCGTCTGTCGACAAGCTCCCCCCGGATTCCACCGGTCGGCGGATGGTCACGGCCTACTGGAACATCCGCGAAGGCGAGCCGACCTACGTTCGCAAGATAACGATCGTCGGAAACGACTACACTCACGACCGGATCATACGGTCCCGCATCTCGCTGCTCCCGGGTGACGTCTTCTCTCAGGCGCGCCTGATCAACAGCGTCCAGGCGGTTCACGCCCTGGACTTCTTCGAGCCCCTGCCACCGGAAGAGCAGATTCGGATCATCGATCGTCCCGACGGCGACGTGGACATGGTGCTGCGCGTCCAGGAGAAGCAGACGGGGAACGTGAACTTCGGGGTCTCCGCCGCCGGTGCGTTCGGCTTCTCGGGATTCGTGGGCTACCAGCAGCCGAATCTGTTCGGGATGGCCAAAGCCGGCTCCTTCCGCTTCGTCTTCGGGGGACGCCAGCAGGACATCGAGTTGACCTACTCCGACCCGTCGCTCTTCTGGTCGCGGTACTCCGGCACGGTGGGGTTCCGATCGTCGCGGGATCAGTTCACGAACGTGAGTCTCGGCATCCGCCGGGTGACCGGCGGCTGGTTCGAGGTGGGGGTCCCGATCCCGGTTCGCAGCACGCGCGCGTTCTTCGGCTACTCCCTCTTCAACGACCAGACGAGCAACCTGGAGGTCTTCGGCATCGGGCCCAACGATCCGGCGATCATCTCGGGCACCCGAAGCACGATTTCGGCCCGCATCCTACGGGACGTGCGCAACAACCCCGTCTTCCCGACGGGGGGCAACCTGAACGCGCTGTCTGCCCGCTTCGTCGGCGGCCCGCTGGGCGGCGACGGGGATTACACGAAGTGGAACTTCGAGAGCGAGTGGTGGGTGCCCGTGGCGCGCTTTGGAGATGTGCTCAATCCATCTCCGATCGAGCTCGCGGCCGGCATCAAGTTCGGGGGAGGGTGGATCGTGGGGAGCCAGGTCTTCTTCCAGGAGAAGTTCCAGGTCGGCGGCACGCAGGTCGGGCAGCAGCTGCGCGGATATGAAGAGGCCACGGTGACGCCCCTGGGGCACGTGCCGAGGGGTGCTCCGATCAGCGATCTGGACCGCGTGGGCAACGCCTTCTTCACGACGACCGCCCAGTTGGGGCTGAAGCTTACGAACAACGTGTTCTTGAGCACGTTCGTGGATGCCGGCAACAACTGGTTCCTTGCCGGAGGCTTCAACCCTACGGATCTCCTGGTTGGTGCCGGCGTAGGAGTAAGCCTTGTAACGCCCTTCGGACCGATCGGTCTCGACTACGCGTACGGTTTCGACCGACGTGACGTGCTCGGCCGGCCGGACCCGGGCTGGAAGCTGCACTTCAAGTTCGGCCGGATCTTCTAGCGGTGACGCTCTGGCGGACCGGCCGTTGGGGTTTATAGAAGAGCTTCACAGGAGAATGAGGCGCATGCGACGCATATCGTTGGTAATGGCGGCCGGACTGATGCTCGGGATGGCGGCCTCTCTCGTAGCTCAAACGGGTCCAGCGGATGGCACGGGCTTCGTGTACGTGAACACGCAGAGACTGCTCGAATCGGCGCCGGGCGCCGTCGAGGCGCAGGAGACGTGGAATCGGGAGCTCGTTCAGATGCAGGAAGAGGTTCGCCTGAAGCGGGTGGAGTTGGACTCGCTCCTGGCGGATTATCGCAGGCAGGAGACGATGCTCTCCGAAGCGGCGCGGCAGACCCGGCAGCAGGAGATGGCCGAGAAGAACCAGGTGCTGCAGCAACGGACGTTGGAGCTCGAGGACCAGGCCAACCAGCGACGACAGGAGCTTCTGCAACCGATCCTCGACCGCGTTCAGGCCGAGATCGAGAACTTCCGCGCCGAGCGTGGCTTCACCATGGTGTTCGACGCCTCTGCCGCGGGATTGATCGCGGCCGATCCGACGCTCGATGTGACCGATCAGGTCATCGCCCGCCTCCAGGCACAGGGCCCGGCGAGCAGCACGCAGCCGTAGCGCTGGTCGCCGAAACCCGGCGCAAGCGGCCGACCGACGGCGGCCTTGGAGCGCTCGTCCCCGGATCGCGGACGGGCGCTCTTTTTCATCGGCTTGCGGATCACGCGCTCGGCACGCTTTTTCATTCCGAGGTGGACCCCGGTGTATCGTCTCAGAAGTCCGGTAGGCACCGAAGGGGCCCAGTCGTCCGAGCGGAATGAATCGGCCCCCGAATGACAGCGTGACTTCCGAGACGGTACACTAGTCCGGAACAG
The DNA here is from genome assembly GCA_039590175.1 of Gemmatimonadota bacterium. Taxonomy (GTDB): domain Bacteria; phylum Gemmatimonadota; class Gemmatimonadetes; order Palauibacterales; family Palauibacteraceae. The sequence goes on from JBDHFW010000151.1 coordinate 5,984, forward strand.
GCAGCCGCAGGTAAGAGGATGACCGAAACGAGCCCGAGCCAGCCGGTGATGGACATTCAACAGATCCGGGACTTGCTGCCTCACCGATATCCGATGCTCCTGGTGGACCGCATCCTCGAGGTAGAGGAGGGGAAGCGGATCGTGGGGCTCAAGAACGTGACCATCAACGAACCGTTCTTCAACGGCCACTTCCCCGGCCATCCGATCATGCCGGGCGTGCTGATCGTGGAGGCTATGGCGCAGGCCGGCGGATTGCTGATGATGAGCGAGATGGAGGACGTGGCGGAGAAGGTCGTCTACTTCATGTCGCTGGACGACGTGAAGTGGCGAAAGCCCGTGGTTCCGGGCGATCAGTTGATCTTCGAGGTCGAGCTCGTCCAACGGCGCCGAACGATCCTCAAGATGCATGGCGTGGCCGCGGTTGATGGCAAGACGGTGGCGGAGGCCACGATGATGGCGACGGTGATGGATCGATGAGCGAATACCTCGGCGTCCGAGCCGGAGTCTGACGTGCCGCTGCACAAGCTGCGCGAGCAGCGCAAGAAGTTGGGCGCGGGTGCCAAGCGCGCCCCTCGCACGGTCACGCTACTGGTTCTTCTCGTCCTGGTACTCCTTCTTATGTACTACCTCGGGAGTGTCTAACGAGACGGACTCCCTCCATCCGCCTCACGTGTCGCGCGGCGAACGGAGGATTCGAGAGTGACCCGGATCCAAACGGATGTGCTCGTCGCCGGCAGCGGAATCGCCGGTCTCACCTTTGCGCTCAAGGCCGCCGAGTTCGCCCACGTGGTTCTCGTGACGAAGAAGAACCGGGTGGAATCCGCGACCAACTACGCCCAGGGCGGCGTGGCGGCCGTGTTCGCGAAAGAGGATGCGTTCGCGCTTCACGCCGGGGATACCCTTCTCTCCGGTGCCGGCCTCTGCCACCGTCGCGCGGTCGAGGAGCTCGTGCGCGAAGGACCCGAACGAGTTCAGGAGCTGATCGAGTGGGGCGTGAGGTTCAGCCGGGAGGGGGTGTCTTTCTCGTTGGGACGGGAGGCGGGACACAGCGCACGCCGCATCGTTCACGCGGAGGACCTGACGGGAAGCGAGATCGAACGCGCCCTTCTCGCGGCCGTGTCGGCGAAGCCTCAGATCCAGATGTTGCAGGACCACTTCCTCTGGAAGCTCGCGGCGGTAACGGAGCCCGGGACGTTGAGGCCTCGTTGCGGGGGGGCGCTCGTCCTCGATGTGCCGGATCAGAGGTGGATAGAGGTGGAGTGCCGAGCCGTCCTGCTGGCGACGGGCGGGTGTGGCAGACTCTACCGGCACACGACCAACCCCGAGATAGCGATGGGCGACGGAGTGGCCATCGGTTGGGAGGCCGGGGCTGCCGTGGCGAACCTCGAGTTCGTGCAGTTTCACCCGACGGCTCTCTATCCGACGGGCGATCAGGCCTTCCTGATCTCGGAGGCCGTGCGCGGAGAGGGAGCCGTGATCCGGAACCGCGGCGGCGAGCCGTTCATGGACCGCTACCACCCGGCGGGATCGCTGGCCCCCCGGGACATCGTGGCGCGTGCCATCGACGCCGAGATGAAACGCAGCGGGGAGCCCTACGTCCACCTGGATCTGAGTGAGCTGGACGCCGAGCGGGTGCGCGCTCGCTTCCCGAACATACTGCGCGGCTGCGCGGAGCGAGGGATTCGAATACCCGAGGAGCCGATTCCGGTCGTGCCTGCGGCACACTACCAGTGCGGCGGCCTCCTGACGGACTGGGATGGCCGTACGTCGCTCGCCGGACTGTATGCAGCGGGCGAAGTGGCCTGCACGGGAGTGCACGGCGCCAACCGGCTCGCGTCGAACTCGTTGCTGGAGGCCGTCGTCTACGCGGAGCGTGCGGCCCGGCGGGTGGAAGCCGATCTTCACACGGTATCAGGCGTACCCCTTCCTTCGGCGACGAGTCTCCCTGGGCTCCGTGCGGAGGGTGAGGATCCGGCCTCGATCGAGGAGCGGGTGCGGGATGTCATGTGGGAGGACGTGTCGATCGTCCGATCCGAAGAGAGGTTGAGCGTCGCCCGCAGGGAGCTGGACGGGCTCGTGAAACTCCCGCTCGCGCGCGACGGAACGGCTTCCGGGGCCATGTATGCCCGCCAGGTCGAGTTCGCACGCGAGGTCGCCCGCCTCATCGTGCGCTGCGCGCAGCGGCGTCGGGAGAGCAGAGGTCTCCACTTCACG
>JBDHFW010000152.1:0-9437 GCA_039590175.1 Gemmatimonadota bacterium
CGCGCCCTGTACGCGGAAAGCAAAGAGCGAAACGCGATTCACGCGTCCGATTCACCCGACAACGCCAGGGTGGAGGTCGCGTTTTTCTTTGCGGGCGTCGACCTGGCCTGAGCGCTACGAGCGAGCGGATGCCGGACAGCCTCACCATCGAGCTGCGCAGGATCGCGGAAGCCGCGATAGAGCGGTCCGATCGCCTACCGGCGGCCGCCGCCCTCGTGACCGGGGGAGAGTCTGTGCTCGTCGAGCCGCCCACGGTCTCCTTCGTGGCGCAGTCCAGCGCGAGCGGGGGGATCCAGGTGCGCGGCGAGCTCGACGCGCACGTCCGGCTCACGTGCAGGCGCTGCCTGGCCGAGTACGAGGACAGGTTCGTCGTTCCACTGGAGTTCAGGCTGGAGCCGGGTCTGGAGCCCGGCGCGGAGGACGAGGGAGTCTTCGCGCTTCGGCCGGATGGCGACGTCGTGGACATCGGGCCCATCGTCAGGGAGGAGCTCTCGCTCGCCATGCCCGAGTTTCCGGAGTGCCGGGCGGAGTGTCGGGGCCTTTGCCCCAGCTGCGGCGTCAACCTCAACGAGGCGACCTGCGAGTGCGGGTCATCGGAACCGGATCCCAGATGGGAAACGCTCCGAAAGTTGCGCGTCTGAGCCGCCGATTGTCGATTCAGGCCGGCTGACGCACCCGACAACTCGAAAGACGGTTTTCAGGAGGATACAGGATGGCCGTACCCAAGAAACGTACGTCCAAGCAGAGGAAGCGCAAGCGTCGTACACACAACAAAGCCGACGCCACCGCAATCCAGGATTGCCCCCGGTGCGGCGACCCTCGTCGGCCGCATCGCGTCTGCCCTAGTTGTGGACACTACGACGATCGCGAAGTCGTCGCCGTCGAAGAGTTCTGACCACCGGTCGGGGGAATCCGCGACTCGCGATCACGCCGCCCCGGTGGCGGCAGGAACCGGCCCCGGCACCCGTCTCACCATCGCGGTCGACGCGATGGGAGGAGACAAGGCACCCGAGGTGCCGGTGGCGGGAGCCCTTGCGGCGCTCGCCGAGCTCCCCGAGCGAATCCGCATCGCGCTCGTGGGCGAGCCGGGTCGGATAGAGGCCGTCCTCCCACTCGCCGCCCGACCGCGGATCGAGATCGTCGCGGCGACCGAATCGATCCAGATGGAGGAGGCGCCCGCGCTCGCCGTCCGGCGCAAGCGGGACAGCTCGATCGTCGTCGGTCTTCAACTGGTTCGCTCGGGCATCGCCGACGCGTTCATCTCCGCTGGATCCACGGGCGCCGTGATGGCCGCTTCCGTGCTCGAGTTGGGAGCGTTGCCGGGAGTCGATCGACCCGCGGTGGGGGCGATGTTTCCCACGACCACCGGACCGACGCTGGTGCTCGACGTCGGCGCCAACGTGGGCACCAAGGGTTACCACCTCCATCAGTTCGCTCGCCTCGGATCGGTGTACGTGCGCGACCTGCGAGGGCTCGAGCGCCCGCGAGTCGGCCTGCTGAACGTGGGGGAGGAAGCAGAGAAGGGAGGCGATGCGGTCGCTGAAGCGTACTCGCTGCTGGAGGACGATCCCGAGATCGAGTTCGTGGGGAACGTGGAGGGTCACCGCATCATCGAGGGGGCGTGCGACGTGCTCGTGAGCGACGGTTTCGCCGGCAACGTGCTCCTCAAGTTCTACGAATCGATGGCTGCCTTCGTAGTGGGGTTGCTGCAGCGACCGACCCGGCGCTTTCGCCGGGGAGGAAGGGTCGGCCAGATCGTGCGCGTGCTCGACTACGCGGAGTACGGGGGGGCGCCGCTCCTGGGGGTGCAGGGCGTTTCGATCATCTGTCATGGAGGCTCGCCGCCGAGGGCGATCAAGAACGCGATTCGAGTGGCTGTTCAGAGCGTCGAGTCTGGAATGGTGGAGGACATGGCAGCCGCGCTCGACGACCCCACCGTCGCCGGCTGACCGGATGAACGACCGAGCCGGGAATGCCTTCCTGCTCCCCGGACAGGGATCGCAGTACGTGGGTATGGGATCGGATCTCGCGGACAGCCTACCCATCGTGCGGCAGATCTTCGAGCGAGCCGATGAGCTGTTGGACCTGCCCCTGAGCGAGATCTGCCGGGAGGGACCGGAGGATCGGCTCAGGCGCACGGAGAACGCGCAACCCGCCATCCTCGTGCACAGCTACGCGATCTGGCGGGCGCTGCCAGAGAAGGTGCGGCGGGGGGCGGCGGCCGCGGCCGGACACTCGCTGGGAGAGTTCTCGGCCTATCTCATCGCCGGCGCGATGTCGTTCGACGATGCACTGCGCATCGTGCGCCGCCGTGGAGAGCTGATGGCCGAGGCGGGGAGGGAGCGGCCGGGCACGATGTCCGCCGTGATAGGGCTGGAAGCGGACCTCGTGGCCGATGTGTGTCGAGAGACGGCCGGCACCGTGGTCCCGGCGAACTATAACGCCCCCGGCCAGGTGGTCATCAGCGGCGAAGTCGAGGCCGTCGGGACCGCTGGCGACACACTGCGCGAAGCGGGCGCTCGGCGCGTTATTCCGCTGAACGTCAGCGGCGCTTTTCACTCTCCTCTTATGGAGAGCGCCCGGCAGGAGCTGGAAGAGATGCTCGCCGGTACGGAGATCACCGATCCCATCTTTCCGGTGGTGGCCAACGTATCGGCGGAACCGATAGAGACCGGTCCCCGCGCGCGCGAGCTACTGGTGTCCCAGCTGACCGGAGCCGTCCGTTGGTCGGATGGGATCCTGCTAATCGGCCGACTGGGCATCTCGAGCTTCATGGAGATCGGTCCCGGCTCGGTGCTGACGGGCCTGCTGCGCCGGATCGACAGAAGAATGCAGGGACGGGCCGTGGGCGACCTCGAAGCGCTCCGCGATCTGGCGGCCGCGTAGGGACCAGGAAAAGGAGAACGACGCATGCCGGAACTCGACGGACGCATCGCCATCGTGACGGGAGCGGCACGCGGCATCGGTCTCGCGATCGCCGCGGAGCTGACCGAAGGCGGGGCTCAGGTGGCCATCGTCGACCTTGACGAGGGCGAGGCCGCGAAGGCCTCCTCCGAGATGGGCGGCCCGGAGCTGGGCTTCGCCTGCAACGTGAGCGACCCTGGCGCGTGCGATGATTTGCTCGGCGAGGTGGAGGCGAAGCTGGGGCCACCGGACATCCTGGTAAACAACGCCGGAATCACGCGAGACAACCTTCTCCTGAGACTCGGGGATGAGGACTGGCAACGGGTACTCGACGTGAACCTGAGCGGGGCGTTCTACCTGACACGGCGAGTCGCACGTGGAATGATGAAGCGCAGAGAGGGGCGGATCGTCAATATCGCCAGCGTCGTGGGCTTGACGGGAAATCGCGGTCAGGCCAACTATGCGGCGTCCAAATCCGTGGCCAAGGAACTCGCGAGCCGCAACGTGCTCGCCAACGCGGTGGCTCCCGGCTTCATTCAGACGGAGATGACCGACGCCCTGGCCGAGGATACGAAGGAGGCCATCGCGAAGAACATACCTCTCGGCCGCATGGGAACAGCGGCCGACGTGGCGGGCGTCGTCCGCTTCCTGGTGGGCCCGCTAGCCTCTTACGTGACTGGCCAGGTGATCGTCGTCGACGGCGGGATGGTGATGTAGGCGATGTAGAAATGAGGTGGTCAGGAGATAGAGTAGCAAAAAATCGGGCACGTAGTCCGAAGAGCGCTGGCACACCAATGAAAGGACGAGCTTAATGTCTGCGATCAACGCGAGGGTGAAAGAGATCATCGCCAACGAGCTGGGAGTCGAGATCGAGAAGGTGACCGACGAGGCGTCTTTCGTCGATGACCTGGGCGCGGACTCGCTCGACACGGTCGAGCTCGTGATGGCGTTCGAAGAAGAGTTCGAGATCGAGATCCCGGATGAGGATGCCGAGCGGATGCAGACGGTCGGTGACGCGATCAAGTACCTGGAAGGAAAGCAGGACTGATCCGATGCCCATCGCCCTGAGGTCGAACCCCGCCGGGGACGGCTAGGCCGCCCATGCGTCGACGCGTTGTCGTGACGGGGCTCGGACTCGTCACACCGCTCGGGAACGACGTGGAGTCGACGTGGTCCGGCCTGATCGAAGGCCGAAGCGGCGCGGGGCCGATCACCCTCTTCGACGCCACGGATCAGGATGTCCGCTTCGCCTGCGAGGTAAAGGACTTCGATCCGTCGCCCTCCATGGACCCGAAGGAAGTCAAGCGGAGCGACCGGTTCGTCCAGTTCTCGCTGGCCACCGCCGATCAGGCGGTGGGTGCCGCCGACCTGGACGAAGCGCTGCCCGGTCTCCCGAAGGAGCGGTTCGGCGTCATCGTCGGGAGCGGCATCGGCGGCCTGATGACTCTGGAGACCCAGCACCTCCGGATGTTGGATCGAGGGCCCGGTCGGGTGTCACCCTTCTTCATTCCCATGTTCATCGCCGACATGGCAGCGGGTCTGATCTCGATGCGTTATGGCGCCCGTGGACCCAACTACGCGACAGTGTCCGCCTGCGCCTCCAGCGCACACGCGCTCGGATTGGCCTACAGGTCGATACGATCCGGCGAGGCGGACGTGATGATCGCGGGAGGAACGGAGGCCACGATCACGCCGCTCTGTACGGCCGGTTTCGCCGCGATGAAGGCGCTGTCGACCCGCAACGATGATCCCGCCACGGCATCGCGGCCATTCGACAGGTACCGCGACGGCTTCGTGCTGGGGGAGGGCGCTGCCACTCTCGTCCTGGAGTCGCTCGAGCACGCCCGCGGTCGCGGCGCCCCCATCCTCGCGGAGCTCGTCGGTTTCGGCCAGAGCGCGGACGCGTACCACATGACGGCACCCGCCCCGGAGGGAGCAGGCGCTCAGCTGGCGATCCGAAGCGCTCTCGCCGACGCCCACGTCGAACCCGTGGACGTGGACTACGTCAACGCACACGGCACCTCGACCCCCCAGAACGACGCGACGGAGACGGCCGCCCTCAAGAACGTATTCGGCGACCACGCCTACGATCTCGTCGTCGGCTCGACCAAGTCGATGACCGGCCACACGCTCGGAGCCGCAGGCGCCGTCGAAGGGGCCATCAGCGCGCTCGTGTGCCAGCGCGGGTTGATCCCGCCGACCATCAACTTCGAGGAGCTCGACCCGGAGTGTGATCTGGACTACGCCCACCAGGGACCCGTGGAGCGGGACGTGCGGGTGGCGATCACCAACTCCTTCGGGTTCGGAGGGCACAACGTCACCCTCGTGGTCCGTAAGTGGACGGAGTAGGGAGCGCTCGACCATTCCCAAGGTCTTGATTCTCATCGGATCGGAGTCAGATCGCCCCAGGATGCTGGGCGCCTTGGAGGTGTTACAGGAGGCCGGCGCGGAGGCGGAGCTCGTAGTGGCGAGCGCCCACAGGGAACCGGACCGAACCAGGCAGCTCGCGTCGGGAGCCCGGGAAAAGGGATGCTCGGTCGTAATCTGCGGGGCAGGACTGTCGGCCGCCTTGCCGGGTTTCGTGGCCGCGCACACCGACCTGCCGGTCATCGGCGTACCGATCTCCGCCGGGAGCCTCGGCGGGCTGGATGCGCTGCTTTCGACGGTGCAGATGCCGCCCGGCGTGCCCGTGGCAACCGTCGGGATCGACAACGCCAAGAACGCGGCACACCTCGCCCTTCGCATGCTCCGGATGGCCGACCGGCTCTAGGGGCGACCTTGACCTCGGGGTCTCTCGGATGAGAGTCGGACTGGGCTTCGATCGTCGGGACGCGTCGACGGATGCGCTCGCTGGCGTCATCCACCGAGCCGTCGCCGGAGCGCTTCGCGGCGCCTCGGGTCTGGACACCCCATCGCCGGGGACGTCCGAGGATGACGCCCGAGATGCTCTCGGGACGAGCGCGAAAGGCGGGGCGGGGAGCGCGGAGGGGGAGCTGCGGGAGGCCGTGCGCCTCATCGAGCGGCACAACCACCAGGTCGTGAACCTGGACATCACCGTCCTGACGGACGTGCCGTACCCCGAATCAGCCCTGCACGAGATCCGGGAGAGAGTCGCGGAGCTCGTTCACATCGCTCCTGCGAACGTGGCGATGAAGAAGTCCGAAGTGAGCCCGACTCCCCGGCTGGAAGCGGGTAACGGGATCGCCGCGATCGCGATCACCCTGCTGGATCAGATCTCCGATCTGGACGCCCTGCACGCCAGCATCCGCTCCGGCGGCTAACTGGTCGCAGAACGGGGTAGAGGTCCGACATGCCGGCCCAACTCGAGAGCTTCATCCGCTTTCTGGATGTCTTTCCGGTCGAGACCATCTACCTCCTGGTCGCCCTCGGCACGGCGGTGGAGAACCTCTTCCCGCCCATCCCATCGGATACCATCGTGTTGCTGGGGGGCGTCCTGGCGGATCACGGCGTCGTGCGAGCCGATCTCGTGTTCGCCTCAGCCTGGGGGGCCAACATCCTGCTCGCCATGTTCGTCTACTTCATGGGTCGGCGATATGGGCGAGCGATCTTCCGCACCCGGTGGGGCCGCTGGCTCCTTCGACCCCACCAATTGGATCGGCTCGCCGAGTTCTATGGACGCTACGGAGCGGTCACCATCCTCGTGAGCCGTTTCTTTCCGGTCTTCCGAGTATTGATTCCGGCGTTCGCCGGCATCAGCAGGCTCGGTTTCTGGAGGACGGCGATCCCGCTGGCGCTGGCCTCCGCCCTGTGGTATGCGACTCTCCTCTTCGCAGGCATGTTCGCATCGCGCAACCTCTCCAAGGTGGTCTCGGCGGTTTCGGCCGTGAACGTGGGCTTGGTGATCGCGGCCTTCGTGCTCCTGGCGGGACTCGGCGTCCTGTGGTGGATGAGCCGTCGAGAGCGACAGGATCCCCCGTGAGCTCGACACGGACAGATCTGCGGAGGGAATTCCACCTCGAGGGTTTCTCCGACTTCCTTCTCTTCGAGCGGGGGCTCTCGGCTACCACCCACGAGGCCTACCTGGCCGACTGCGGAGAGCTCGTCGGTTTCGCGGCATCGCGCGGCGCGAAGGCTCCGGTCGACGTGGACTACGGGATGCTGCGCGAGCACGTGGCGAGCCTCGCCGAGCGGGGGTTGGCCCCGTCGACGATCGCCCGAAAGCTCTCCGCCCTGCGCAGCTACTTCGCCTACCTGCTTGCCGAGCGGATCGTGGACGGCGACCCGACGGAGAAGCTGGAAGCTCCGCGTGCCGGCCGCCCTTTGCCGGAAGCCCTCAGCTACGCCGAGGTCGAGTGTCTGCTCGCTTCCGTTCTTACATCCGACACGTACGGAATGCGGGATCTTGCCCTGCTCGAGCTGTTGTACGGAGCCGGACTCAGGGTGTCCGAGCTCACCAGCCTCACGCTCCGCAGCCTGGACATGGAAGAGGGCTTCGTTCAGGTGATCGGGAAGGGAGCCAAGGAACGCCTGGTTCCGCTGGGCGGCCGTGCGCGGGATGCGCTCGACCGATACCTTCGCGAGCATAGACCGAGGCTGGACCGCGGTCACGGAGGCGGCGCGGTGTTCCTGAACGGACGCGGGCGACCCCTCGGACGGATGGGCGCATGGAAGATCGTGCGGCGTTACGTCGAGCGGGCGGGAATCGAGCGGCCGGTTTCGCCGCACACCCTACGGCATACGTTCGCCACACACCTCCTCGAGGGTGGAGCCGATCTGGCATCTGTCCAGGAGATGCTCGGGCACTCGGACATTTCGACCACACAGATCTACACGCATGTCGACCGCACGTATCTCCGCGATGTGCACCGGGCCTACCATCCTCGCGGCTGACGAGCCGATCGTGAACCCGAAGAGAGACCTTCGGGGCCTCGTCCTGGTCATCCTCACCCTGGCCTCCCTCACCCCGATCTCTCTGGTCGGCCAGGAGCGGGACGTCGAAGCTGGCCAGCAAGAGCCTCGGGCGCCGGAGGTTCGCTTTGAGCCGCGCTCCGGCCAGGAGATCGACGAGCGCCTCTCCAGGCTTCTCGACGGAGCCTACACGCTGTGGACCCGGGACACAGTCCTCGCCGCGGACAAGACGATCGAGGGCGACCTTCTGATCCTGCAAGCCACCGTCCGGATCGAGGGAAGGGTCCGGGGGAACGTCTACGTCGTCGACGGCGATCTCTTCCTGCGTCCTGGGGCCGACCTCGCGGCGGATATTGTGGTAATCGGAGGCGGTTTCTACAGCTCGACGAAGGCAACGGTCGCCGGAGAGGTGGACTACCGGCCCGAGCTCACCTTCTCGGTGATCCCGGAGGACGGAGGCTTCAGGATCTTCCTGGCTTTGGAGCCTCTTCCTGTCTTCGAGTTTCACGGACTGTACGGCTTCGGGGTTCCGACCTACCAGCGCGTCGATGCGGTGACACTCTCCTTGGGCGCGACGCTTCGCGTGACCGGATGGGCCTGGCGCCCCGATCTCTCGTTCGACGGGAGGTTCAGGACGGGACCCGCCGAGTTCGAGGGGACGGTCCGGCAGTTCTGGTATCCGAGCTCGAAGGTACAGTTCGGCTGGGAGTTGGAAAGAGCCACCCGAAGCAACGAGGGGTGGATCTGGGGCACGCTCATCAACACGCTCAGCTACTTCTTCGCCGGCGAGGACGTCCGAAACTACTACCAGGCGGACCGAGCGGCGCTGACCGTGGAGCGAACGCCGGGCCCGGGCCTCGCTCCGTCTTTCACCGCCCAGTACGAGAGCTCCGACAGCCTTCAGGCACGGGACTACTTCGTGCTCTTTCCCAACGACTCGGTGCAGCCCAATCCGGCGATCGACCCAGGTGAGATCTTCTCGGGCATTCTCTCGCTCACGCACCGGACCGAGCGCGGCGACCCGGGCGTGAATGCACGACTGCTACTGGAGGGGGCTGCCGCAGATCTGGACTCAGCGGGAGATTTCGGCTTTCTTCTGGCCGAGCTGCGGGCGCGCTGGGATCAGCCGACGGTCGCTGGCCAAGAGGTGAAGGTCTTCTTCCAGGCGCGCGGCGATCTGGCGGGCACCCTGCCGGAGCAGCGCTGGTCGGCCTTCGGTGGCGTCGGGACGCTACCCACCTTCAAGGCGGTCGAGTTCCGTGGACCGCGCCTCCTGTTTGGAGGTCTCTCCTATTTCGTGCCGCTGCTGCCCTGGGCTTCCGAGTCCGCCGCCGTCAACTTCGTGGCACACGCCAGAGGCGGCTCCGCCTGGGGCGAGGGGGAGTCCCCGACCTTCCAATCCAACCTGATTTTCGGGCTTCGCGTGTTCTTCGCCGAAGCCGGCGTGGCGATCGATCCGCGGAGTGGCCGGGTGGTGGCAGAGCTTGTGTTGGTTGGGGATCGAAAGGGCGGCATCGTCGTTCCATAGCTGTCTTTGACAGGGCCGGGCAGGCGCCCTTAACTTGCCGCGCGTGAGACACCTAAGTCTGACGAGCGTCAGCTAGGCTTCCATGCCTTTTCCGAGCCCTCCACACCAGGCTCGAAAGCCCGCGCCAGGCTCGAAG
>JBDHFW010000153.1:0-6166 GCA_039590175.1 Gemmatimonadota bacterium
GGTAGCTCGTCGGGCTCATAACCCGAAGGTCGCGGGTTCGAATCCCGCCCCCGCTATTCGGTAGCGGTGTCCACCTGGCCGGAGCCTTCTCCGGCCGCGTTTTTTTTGGGGGGGTTGAGGGCAGGGTAGCTCAGCCTGGTAGAGCAAGGGACTCATAAGCCCTGGGTCGCGGGTTCAAATCCCGCCCCTGCCATCTGCACGAGAGGCCCCGTCGCCCGCGACGGGGCTTTGGTTTTGGAGCCTTCCCGCCAGGGTGCCGGGAAGGTGGTTGGCGCGATGTCCGCCAGCAGAGTCCTGGAGGTGTAGCGCGTTGGAAGCTGGCTCGATCGCGAATGGGGGTCTCGCCGTGACCGAAGGGGTCGAACCGATCGAGGTTCTCGTTCGGTTCAGCGGGGAGCTGAGCACGAAGGCGAAGCGCACTCGGACTCGATTCGAGGCGCGCCTGGCCAAGAACATCCTGGACGCCTGTCGCTCGCACGGGTTCCGTTGTCGAGTGACCCGCGGTTGGAGCCGCCTGCACGTCTTCTCGCCCGATCCCGGGATCCTCGATCCGTTGCGGCGCGTCTTCGGGATCAGCTCCTTCTCGCTCGTCGAGGGTCGCTGCGATGCTTCGTTGAGCGAGATCGTGAATCTCGGCCATCGTTTGTATGCCGATGGCGTCAAAGGACGGCGATTCGCCGTGCGCGCGCGGCGCAGCGGAGAGCACGACTTCAGCTCGTACGACGTCCAGCGCGAGCTGGGCTCGGCGCTCAACCCGGGCGCGACCGTGGATCTCACCGACCCCGAGGTCGAGGTTCGCGTCGAGGTGCGGGACCGAGAGGCCTACTTCGTGGGAAAGCCCATCCGCGGCGCCGCGGGACTCCCGCTGGGGGTGCAGGGGACGGCCGCCGCGCTGATCTCCGGCGGGTTCGATTCGGCGGTCGCGGCCTGGATGGTCCTCAGGCGCGGCGTCGAGGCCGAGTACCTGTTCTGCAATCTGGGTGGAGCGGCGTACAAGCGGCTCACGATCGAGGTCGTGAAGGTCCTGGCGGACACATGGAGCTACGGCACGGATCCGAAGCTTCACGTCGTCGACTTCGAGTCCGTGATGACCGAGTTTCAGCGAACCGTCAAGCCATCCTACTGGCAGGTGACCCTCAAGCGGATGATGTACCTCGCGGCCGCTGAGGTGGCGGCGGAGGTGGGCGCCGACGCGATCGTCACGGGGGAGTCGATCGGGCAGGTCTCCTCGCAGACGCTCGCGAACCTGAGGGCGATCGATGCGGTCGCGCCGCTTCCCGTGCTTCGCCCCCTGCTCGGCTTCGACAAAGAGGAGATACTCGATCGTGCGAGGCTGCTCGGCACGTACGAGCTGTCGGCCAGGGTGAGGGAATACTGCGCCATCGTTCCGGACCGGCCCGTCACGGCGGCGCGCCCGGAGAGGGTGGCTGCCCTGGAGGAGGCCATCGACCCGGCCGTCCTGGCGAAGGCCATCGCCGATCGGCAGATGCTCCGGCTTCGCGCCCTGGACACCCCGGAGCTTATCGGCTCGCACCTGTTCGTGAGCGAGATCCCCGCCGACGCGATCGTGATCGATTCCCGCGACGCCGAGGCCTTCCTGGCTTGGCACTGGCCGGGAGCCGAGCACCGGGACTACGATGAATTGACGCAGGAGTTCGCGGGATTGGCCCGCGATCGCACCTACGTGCTCTATTGCTCCGAGGGGATCCTCACCGCCCACCTCGCCGAGCGCATGCAGTCCAAAGGGTACGAGGCCTACAGCTTTCGAGGGGGTGTGCGGAGCCTGCGGCGTCACGCGGAGTCGGTCGTTGCGGCGTCGACCGATGAGCCGCGTTGATCCGGAGGCGTCGACCGGCCGGTGGCCGGGCGCTTTGACACTCTCGGCCGAGGGTGTCAGAATGCGGCGCCATGCCTGATACCGAGCAGACCAAGATCAGAGAGCGCTTACTCGCCGAGACGCTTCAGGGCGAGATCCCGACCCACGTGGCCGTCATCATGGATGGCAACGGCCGCTGGGCCGAGGCGCGTGGGCTTCCCCGCTGGGAGGGTCACCGCGAGGGAGCCAAGGCCGTTCGCGAGGCCGTGATCGCCTGTCTCGAGCTGGGCGTGCGCCACCTGACGCTGTTCGCCTTCTCGAACGAGAACTGGCTTCGGCCTCCCTCCGAGATCACCGCCCTCATGGATCTGCTCGTCGAGTACGCGAACAGCGAGGAGGGCGAGCTCAGGGAGCGTGGCGTTCGGGTAAATGTCTTCGGCGATCTCGAGCGGCTGTCGCCGGGGGCGCGTGAGGCGGTCGGGCGCCTGGGAACGGCGACACGCTCGGGATCCGCGCTCTCGCTCAACCTGGCCCTCAGCTACGGGTCGCGTTCGGAGATCGCTCGGGCGGCGCGTCGTCTGGTGGCCGCGGCACTGGCCGGCCAGCTCAAGCCCGAAGAGGTGGATGCGGAGCGCTTCGAGCGGGAGCTCTACACGGCCGGGTCGCCCGATCCGGACCTTCTGATCCGCACGTCCGGAGAACAACGCCTCTCGAACTTCCTCCTCTGGCAGGTCGCCTACGCCGAGCTCCTCGTCACGCCCGTCTTATGGCCGGACTTCGATCGCGCTCATTTCTTCGAGGCGATCCTCGAGTATCAGCGACGCGAGCGCCGATACGGCCGCGTAGAGGTTTGAGCCCCCACTCCCGGAGCGCAGGCCACGCCTCCCGCTGGACCCTCCAGGCGATGGGCGGGGAGGCGCGCCCGTGAAGAATCTGCGTCGCCGGCTCGTCGTTGCCGCGGTAGGCATTCCGGCTTCCATCATCGTGGTTTACGCCGGCGGGATCTTCCTCGCGCTCGGCCTCGGCTTCCTCGGGGCGGTCGGCTACTGGGAGTACGCGACGATGATGCGCGAGATCGGACACCGGCCTCTAATGGGCGTCGGCGTTCTCACCGCCGTCGCTCTCCCCCTCGCCGTGCTGGGCCTGGGATTCCCGTTGGCGTGGGTGGTGGCCGTGGTCGCCTTCGCGATCGGCGCGGCCGTCGCCACCTTCCGTCTACCGCCCCCCGAACGTCCCCTCTCCAATGCCGCGGTGACGGTGTTCGGAGCTCTGTACCTCGGCGGCCTCCTGAGCTTCGGGGTTCCTCTCCGTGAATGGTTTCTCCCCGATCGGGTGGAGGGTACGCTACTTTTTTTCTATCCGGTCGTCGTCACCTGGTCTACCGACACCGGTGCGTACACCTGCGGTAAGTTGTTCGGACGCCGACAGATGTCTCCGACCATCAGCCCCAACAAGACGGTCGAGGGAGGCCTCGCCGGCATCCTGACGGGCGCCGTCGCGGCCCTCTTGTACGGTCTTTGGGTGCTTCCCTCGGCCGGAGGCGTCGCCCGGTCCCTGCTCTTCGGCCTTCTCATCGCGATACTCGCGATCGTCGGGGATCTCGTGGAATCCGCCCTGAAGCGGGAATGCGGCCAGAAGGACTCGTCCGCACTGCTCCCGGGACACGGGGGCTTTCTTGATCGGCTCGATTCGCTTCTCTGGACCATTCCCGGGGCTTTTCTTTTCTTCACCGCGGTGGGTCTTTGAAGAGGCCCGTGGGGCGACGTGGGGCGGGCGTTCCCCGGGCACCGATCCTGCAAGCAGTCTCGCCCGCTCGGGCGCGAGCTTCGGCCGCCGCCCGCGAACGGGTGGACTCTTCACCGGAACTGCAACCCGCCAGCTGGGGTGAAAGCAGCTCATGGATGCAATGGTGACTGTTCTGGCCACCGTGCTCGTACTCGGTGTGCTGATCTTCGTGCACGAGCTTGGTCACTTCCTCGCGGCCAAGGCCGTCGACATTGAAGTGCAGCGCTTTTCGCTCGGGCTCGGGCCGAAGATGTTCGGTTTCCAGAGGGGAGAGACGGAGTACGTGGTCTCCTGGTTCCCTCTGGGCGGCTACGTGAAGATGGCCGGGATGGCGGAGGAAGAGGGGATCGGCATGTTGGAGGGCGGCGCGTCCGGAGGTCGTGAGCTCTCACCACGCGACTTCGACGCGAAGTCACTGCCTGCGCGCACGCTCGTGATCTCTGCCGGTGTCCTCATGAACCTCCTCTTCGCCGTCGCGGCCTTTATCGTCGTCGCCAAGGCGCAAGGGGTACAGCTCGCGCTGATCAGCGAGGTCCAGGAAGACTCGCCGGCGGCCGTAGCCGGCTTCCAGGCCGGTGACCACATCGTGAGCGTGGAGGGCCAGCGAATCAGGGCCTTCGAGGAGCTCGCGCTGTTGGTGCAGCAGAGCCCCGAGGACCCGATACGCGTCGGGGTCGAACGGGACGGCGAGCGCCTGAGCCTCAACGTCGTTCCACGGAGGGTTGGCGTCTGGAGCGACGTGATCCGTGATACGGTCTACATCGGTCAGATCGGGGTCACCTCCGATCCAGAGGGCGGCTATCGCACGCTCAGCTGGACGGAAGCGATACCCGAGGGCTCCTTCAGGACCTGGTACTGGGTAAGGACGACGCTGGAGTTTCTGGGCCAGCTCGTGAGCGGCAGGAGCAGCGCGAAGGAGGTAGGCGGCCCGATCCTGATCGGTCAGCTGTCCGGGCGGGCCGCGCGCGCCGGCATCTGGCCGCTTCTCTCCTTTATGGCGATCATCAGCGTCAACCTCGCCATTCTGAATCTGCTACCGGTTCCGGTCCTGGACGGTGGGCATCTGACCTTCCTGGCCTTCGAGGCCGTTCGAGGCAAGGCCCTGAGCGTCGAGCAGCGGATTCGACTCACGCAGGTGGGACTCGTGCTCGTCGTGGGCCTGATGGTCTGGGTGATCACCAACGACGTCTTGAGGCTGCTCTAGTGCACCTCTCCCGCCGGCGAACAGATGGAGCTGTTCCCCATCCATGACGCGCGAGCGTAGCGCCGCGACGTCGTAGAGCGGCGTCGGACGCTCCTGCGTCGCCACATCGATCAAACCCCTGTAATCCATGCTGGACAGCGCCTCCGCGACTGTGCGCAGGGCGAGCGGCCCGTCGTTGCATTCCTCGCTCATGTGAGCCAGCAGAACGCCGCCCAGCTCCGGGTGGTGTAGCTCCGCAGCCAGCTCAGCCGCCATCCGGTTGGAGAGGTGTCCCCGGCTTCCGCCGATGCGCTCCTTGACCGACCACGGGTACGGGCCGTCACGAAGCAGGAGGTCGTCGTGATTCGCCTCGAGGACGAGAAAATGACAGGCTCGGAGCGCGTTTCGCACCGGACCAGTGGGCCGACCGAGGTCCGTGGCTACACCGATCTTGAGGCCGGATTCCGAATCGGTCAGCGTGACCGCGAGTGGATCCGCCGCATCGTGGCTGGTGAGAAACGCGTGCACCTCCACCCCTCCGATCCGGAAGTTGGCTTCCCGTTCGAAGATCCGGACCTCCTCCTCGCCCGAGAGCAGGCTTCGGCAAGCGGTAGCCGTTCGGCGGCTCATGTAGAGGGGCCAACCCCAGCGACGGGCCGCCACGCCGACGCCGCTCGTGTGATCGCGGTGCTCGTGGGTGACGATGATGGCGGCCACGCTCTCGGGCTTGATGTCGAGGGCCGCGAGTCGCCTCTTGATCTGGCGCCCGCTGAGGCCGGCATCGACAAGAAGGCGCGTGTTCCCGGCCTCGACCAGGAGTGAGTTCCCGCGGCTTCCGCTTCCCAGCGCGGCTACGCGCATGTCCGGCGGCTCACCGGCTCGCGGCCGTAGCCCTCTCCCAAACTTCGGAGAGCCACGCCAGCTCCCCGTCACCGAACCGAACGCCGCGCCGGCTCGCCGACACTTCGGCCGTCCGCAGGAACCCGTCTTTCCGGTGCACGGTCTCCGGCCCACCCCAGCTGAACGGAGGCACCCACTTCTCCGGCAGGCGTGAGAGCACGTTCGCTCCACAACCGATCACGGCTCCCGTCGGGATCAGCGTTCCGATGGCCGTCTTGACGTGGTCTCCGATCAGGCAGCCGAACTTCATCAACCCCGTGTCGACCTCATCGACCGGGCCCGCGAGACGAACGGTTCCGTACGTGTTCTTGAGGTCGCTGTTGGTGGTGAGTGCCCCGAGGTTCACCCAGCGTCCCACGTAGGCGTGTCCGAGAAACCCATCGTGTGCCTTGTTCGCGTACCCGAGGACGACCGACTCTTCGATCTCGCCGCGCACGTAGCTGAACGGGCCCGCCGAGAGTCGGGATATGGAGCCGCCGAGG
>JBDHFW010000154.1:0-14467 GCA_039590175.1 Gemmatimonadota bacterium
GAGCACCGGCCAGATCGGGCTGTTCCGGATCGCGGGAGAGACCGGCGTGGCGGCGGGGATTCGCCGGATCGAGGCCGTGACGGGGCGCGGCGCCTACGAGCGTCTCCTCGAGACCGAGGACGGTCTGGAGAGGGTGTCCAGACGACTCAACGTCGTCCCGGCGGAGCTGGAACGACGGGTGTCCGCTCTGCTGGAGGAGCGCGACCGTCTCGAGACAGCCGCGGCGGGCCAGCGGCAGGAGGGCGCCGCCGCGCAAGCGGAGCGTCTCATCGCGGATGGAGTGGAGGTGGCCGACGGCATCCTCGCCCACGGGCGGGTCGAGCTGCCCGTGGGCACGGACCTGGGAGAGTTCGGCGACCTCGTGCGTTCCGAGCTGGACGAGCGGGGTTCCGGAGCGGCGATCGCCCACGTCACCTTCTCGGACGACGAGAGACAGGCCTTCCTCTCGGTGGTCACGGATGATTGGATCCGAAGGGGCGTGCACGCGGGAGAGCTCGTCCGCGTCGCCTCCACGGCCACCGGATCCAAGGGTGGAGGACGGCCGCACTTCGCCCAGGGAGGCGTGGGCGACGCCGGCAAGGTCCTAGGGGCTCTCGAGCAGGCCGGCGCCGAGACGATCCGCAAGCTCGACGGCAAAGATTGAGCGCACATCGAGCGATGACTCGGACGGCCGCGTGAGCGACCGGATCCCTCCGCTCGCCGACTTGCACAATCACTTCGTGCCCGGAGTCGACGATGGCGCCCGCTCCATCGATGAGGCGATCGCTGCCCTGAAGGAGCTGTTCGAGTCGGGCGTGACGCGTGTGGCCACGACACCGCACCTATCGTCCAGCCTCACGTCCGGCTCACGCAGGGTAGAGATTCAGGAGAGCTTCGAAGAGCTTCGTACGGCGGCCGAGGAAGCGATTCCGGATCTGTCACTGAGCCTTGCCTACGAGGTGCGCCTCGACGAGGCGGATGTCGAGCTGAGTGACCGCAGCCTCGGACTCAGCGATCGTCACCTCCTCGTCGAATTCTCGATGCTGATGGTGCCCGCCTACCCGACCGAGACCCTGAACACCGCCGTTCGACAGGATTGGCTGCCGGTCCTGGCCCATCCCGAGCGCTACGCCGGCATCGAGGCGCGTTACGGCTTGATCCAGACGTGGCGCGATGCGGGCGTGATGATGTGTGTCAACGCCGCCAGCCTTTGGGGGCGATACGGTCGGGAGGCCGAGTGGGCAGCGCGGCGGATGCTGGCCGACGGGGCGGTCGACGTCATCGCGTCCGACCATCACGCGAGGCCCGGCCGCTCCGAGACGCTGCGGATGGCTTGGGATCGGCTTCAGGAGATCGGACACGATGAAGCCGCGCGTCTTCTCTTGAGCGAGAATCCGGCGGCGATCCTGGACGGACGGGACCCGCTGCCCGTGCCGCCGGTCCATCTCGGGGAGGGATGGACGGAGCGGCTGAAGCGGATGGTGGGGCGGTCCCGGTGAGGCCCCGGGGTGGGTGGTTGCTGCCCGGCATAGGGGGTGGACGGGCGCTCGTCACCGGCGGATCGCGCGGCATCGGTCGCGCTGTCGTGCGGATGCTGGCCTCCATGGGCGCCTCCGTCGGCATCGCCTACCACGCGGCCGCGGAGGCCGCCGCGGAGGCCCTGGACGAGGCCAATGAGGCGTCGCCAGGAGAGCCGGCTTCCGGGGTCGGGTCGGCCACGTTCTGGACTCATCAGGGCGATCTTTCGCGCGAAGCGGAGGTGGAGCATCTCTTCGATCGCGTCAGAGCGGAGTTCGGCGGACTCGACTTCTTCGTTGGCAACGCGGGCATCTGGAACGAGATCGAGATGCCGCTCGAGCGCTTGGCCTCGAAGGAGTGGCGAGCCATGATCGAGGCGAACCTCACGTCCATCTACCTGACGACCCGGCAGGCGATCTCGTGCATGGAGCGGGGCGGCCGCGTTGTTCTCCTATCCTCGACCGCGGGCCAGCGCGGAGAGGCTGGCCATAGCCACTACGCCGCCAGCAAGGGCGCGATCATCTCGTTCTGCAAGTCGTTGGCGACGGAGTTGGGTCCCCGCGGGATCACGGTCAACGCCGTCGCTCCGGGTTGGGTCGACACGGAGATGAGCGCCTCGGTGCTCCGCGCGCCCGGGGCCGAGCGAGTGGCGGCCGAAATCCCGCTCGGCCGGGTGGCCTCGGCGGAAGATGTCGCCGGGCCGACCTGCTTTCTGCTCTCAAACCTCGCCCGGCACGTCACCGGCGAGGTTCTGAACGTCAACGGCGGTAGCGTGCTGTGCGGCTGATCGACTCCGAGCCGTGCGCCGGGCCAGGGTCGCCCGCCATGGTGGGCTCGCTCTTTTCGGGTGCGCACCGGTGAGCGAGAAGCCCAGGTTCGCCCCGCCCGCGGAGGCGCTCGAGATTGCCGACACGCTCGAGAGCCGGGGCTTCCAGGCCTGGGCGGTGGGCGGCGCGATCCGCGACGAGTTCCTCGGACACGCCCGCGAAGACTGGGATCTGGCCACGGATGCGCGGCCGGATGAGGTCCGGCGCGTGTTCCCCCGCACCGTACCCCTCGGCATCGAGCACGGGACCGTGGGAGTCCTCGGAGAGACGGGGACGATGTTCGAGGTCACCACTTTCCGGCGAGACATCGAGACGGATGGAAGACACGCGGTCGTGGAGTACGCGGACTCCGTCGATGAGGATCTCGCGCGCCGTGACTTCACAATCAACGCGATGGCGTGGCGTCCGGCCAACGACCAGTTCGTCGATCCCTGGGAGGGGCGGGCCGATCTGGAGCGGCGGATTCTTCGCGCCGTGGGCGATCCGGCGCAGCGGGTCGCCGAGGACTACCTCCGCGTCCTCAGAGGCCTGCGCTTCGCCGGCAGGTTCCAGCTGACGATCGATTTCGCCACGCTGTCGGCTCTCCAGGACGGGGTGGACGGGACCGCGACGCTCTCTGCCGAGCGGGTTCGAGAGGAGCTCGAGAAGGTGCTTGCCAGCCGGATGCCCTCGGCGTCCCTCCGTCTGTACGCGCGGCTGGGCGTGCTCGAGATATGGTATCCGGAGCTGGCGGAGGCCCGAGAGGAAGCCGCTTGGGAGCGGAACCTGGCTGCCGTGGACGAGATCTCTGCCGCCAGGACGGACGATTGGCCCCTTCTCAGGCTCGCCCGCCTGCTGCTCGCGCCCTTCGTGGCCGCCGATCCGCTGGACGCGGGGGAGGATGCCGAAGCGGCGGGGGAGATCCGAGCCGAAGTTGGGTACGCGGTGCTTCTTCGGCTGCGATTCTCGAAATCCGACCAGCAGGTCGTCTCCCATCTGCTCCGTCACTATCAGCCACTCGTGAGCCCGATCGATTCGGCGGCTCGGATTCGAGAGTGGCTCTCCGTCGTCGACGCCGATCCGGCGCGGCAGCTCTTCGAGCTCCATCTCGCGTACGCGAGAGCGGCGAACGACGAAGAGACGACCAGGTATCTCGAGCACACTCTGGAGCGGGTGGAGGATGAGCTCATCGCCGGCCATCCGTTGAGCGTGACCGATCTGGCGATCGGGGGCGGCGATCTCCTGGCGTTGGGGGTCGAGCAGGGGCCGCTGGTGGGGCTGCTGCTGGATGAGCTTCATGCACGGGTGCTTGAGGATCCGGAGCTCAACGATCCGGATGTGCTCACCGAGATGGCACGGGAGCTCATCGACGTGGGTGGCCTCGGCGAGCTCCGTCCCCCGGACGACTCCCCGGAAGACGGGGAGCGCTGAGCCGTAGGGAGGAGGCCGAATGACGCGTGAGCCGAGCCTGTTCGGCCCCGAGACGGACGTGAGCAGCGGAGTATCGGAGCGTCGCGAGAGCGAATCAGGCGCGCCTCTGGCCACCCGCATGCGGCCGCGGACGCTCGACGACTTCGTGGGCCAGGACCGGCTGGTCGGCCCCGGAGGAGCCCTCCGTGAGCTGATCGACCGGGATCGGGTTCCGAGCCTCATCTTCTGGGGTCCTCCAGGGAGCGGAAAGACGAGCCTCGCGCACATCATCGCGCGGGAGACGAGCTCGGTCTTCGTTCCGTTCAGCGCGGTGACCGAGGGCATCGCACGCGTGCGTGCCCTGATCGGCGAGGCCTCCGAGCGAAGGCGTGCGACCGGTCGCGGGACGATCCTGTTCGTAGACGAGATCCACCGCTTCAACAAGGCACAACAGGACGCCTTTCTGCCTCATGTGGAAGCCGGGACGATCGTGCTCATCGGAGCCACGACGGAGAACCCGAGCTTCGAGGTGGTGGGCCCGCTGCTGAGTCGCACGCGGGTGTTCGTGCTGGAGCCGCTGGACAAGCCGGATACCGCCGAAGTCTGCCGCAGGGCGCTCCGCGACGAGAAGGGCCTCGGAGGGAGGGGTTTGACTATAGACGAGGATGCCCTCGGGCGCCTCGCCGTCGCCGCGGATGGAGATGCTCGGCGAGCTCTCAACGCGCTGGAGACCGCCGCGGATCTCGCCTCCCAGGGCCGGATAGGCGTCTCCGAGATCGAGCGCGCCCTCCAGCATCGCTTCGCTCGCTACGACAAGGGCGGCGAAGAGCACTTCAACCTGATTTCCGCGCTGCACAAAGCGGTTCGGGGCTCCGATCCCGACGGGAGCCTCTACTGGCTCGCCCGCATGCTCGAGGCCGGCGAGGATCCGCTGTACATCGCTCGCAGGCTGGTCCGAATGGCCACGGAGGACATCGGGCTCGCCGATCCGGAGGCGCTGACCGTCTGCATGGCGGCGCGCGACGCCTATCGTTTCCTCGGCTCGCCGGAGGGGGAGTTGGCCCTCGCGGAGGCGGTCATCTACCTGGCCGCGGCGCCTAAGTCGAACCGCACCTACGAGGCGTTCTCGAGCGCCCGGAGAGCCGCTCGCGAGACGCCCATGGAAGCGGTTCCGATGCACGTACGGAACGCGCCCACCCGGCTCATGAAGGAGCTCGGTTACGGGAGCGGCTACCGACGGCGATCAGGGCCGCGAGGCCGAGATAGCGGCGCGGTTGCGCCGGTCCGAACGCCTCCGGAAACGAGGTGCGGCAGACGATCCTGAACAGGAGACGCCGAACCGGACGTCGAAGATCAGGTATGATGCTTAGATGATCGACATCGGAAGCCAACCCGAGTGCGCCATTCTGGTCGCGGCGCCGCCGCTCGACGAATCAGAAGAAGTCGTGGACGAGCACCTCGAGGAACTCGTCCGTCTCGCCGACACCGCGGGCGCCGTCGTCGTCGGCCAGCTCGTGCAGCGACTCAAATCACCGAACCCCGCTCTCTTCATCGGGCGGGGGAAGGCCGAACAGCTGCGGGAGCAGCTAGGTCGAGAGGGGGCTTCGCTCGTCATCTTCGACGATGATCTGTCGCCGGCACAGGGCTCGGCTCTGGAGACGAGCCTCGGCGTGCGGGTCATGGATCGTACCGAGCTCATTCTCGACATCTTCGCTCTGAGAGCCCGGACTGCCGAGGCGAAGGTCCAGGTGGAGCTCGCCCAGCTCCAGTACATGCGGACGCGGCTCAAGCGCATGTGGACCCACCTTTCGCGCATCGCCGGTGGAATCGGCGCCAGGGGCCCGGGTGAGCAGCAGCTCGAGACGGACAGGCGACTCATCGACCGCCGCATCGCGCGACTTCGACGCGAGTTGCAGGGGATCTCCCGTTCCCGGCAGACGCGACGAAAGGCGGGCCGGGGTGAGTTCCGAGTGGCGATCGTCGGCTACACCAACGCCGGCAAGTCCTCGATCCTTCAGGCGCTCTCCGGCCGGGAGCTGTTCATCGAAGACCGCCTCTTCGCCACGCTGGATTCGGCCACGCGCGTCGTGGATCTCGGGGAGGGTTACCAGGCGCTCGCCACCGATACGGTGGGCTTCATCCGCAAGCTGCCGCACCATCTCGTCGCCTCCTTCCGTGCCACGCTGGAGGAGATCGAGGAGGCCGATCTCCTGATCCACGTGGTGGACGTGTCATCGCCGAGCTGGGAACACCAGATGGAGGCGGTGAACGAGGTGCTCCGGGATCTCTCGATCAGCGGTCCCGCCCTGCTTGCTCTCAACAAGGTCGATCAGCTCACCCATCACGAGGAGTCGGCGCTCCGCAGCCGGGCTGCGGCGCTGTACGGGCCCCACGTCCTGACCACGGTGAGAGAAGAGGGAGGCCTCGAGCCGCTCCGCTCGGCGCTTCGCGAGCGCATGCGGGCGGATCGTCCCATGGTTCACATCACCCTGGCGGCGAAGGACGGCCGCACCCTCGCCGAGGCGTATCGGGAAGGGGAGGTGCTGGAGCGCCGGGAGAACGGCGGCAGCATCGAGCTGACGGCGCGCGTCCCCGCCGCTGTAGTCGGCAGATGGCGCCAGAAGCAGGGCGTCCACGTCACGGGCGCGGACGCGGTGTGATCCCCCCGATCCTTATCGTGGGCGAGGGGCGCGTGGGTCTGTCGCTCGCTGCGGACCTCATCGACCCGGCGACTTCGACGATCACCGTCGTGGGCCGATCCCCCGATCGGCCTTCATTTCTTCGAGATCTCCTCGGAGTCACCTATCTGGTCACCCGCGTGCCCGAAGCTTCTTTCGGTGAGTCCCTCGACAAGCAGATCGGGGCCGAAGGCGATCCGATCGTCATCTTCTGCGTGCCGGATGACGACCTTTCCGCCGTGGCGAGGGACTGGAGCGAGTCGACGGGCCTGACGCCGCGCGCCGTGCTCCACACGAGCGGCGTGCATTCCGCCCAGGCGCTCGCGCCGTGGCGGGAGCGCGGCGTAGCTGTCGCGGCGTGGCATCCGCTGGTTGCCGTGGCCGCCCCCGCGCGAGGGGCGTTTCGGGGTGTGTGGTTCGGGGTGGATGGCGACGAGGTGGCGGCGCAGGTCGGACGCGAGCTCGCGGAACGTCTGGGAGGACGAACGCACGTCGTCCGGCCGGAGGAACGGTCGCACTATCACGCCGCCGGTGTATTCGCGTCGAACTACCTCGTCGCGTGCCTCCGAATCGCGGTAGACGCGCTGCGACGCGCATCCGAAGACGCGGAGCTGGAGGCCCTCCTGCCCCTGGCCGAGTCTGCGCTGCGAAACCTGGGGGAGCTCGGCCTGCGCGACGGCACGACCGGGCCCGTGGCTCGCGGAGACGTTCGCACGGTGGCCGCGCATCTGGAGGTTCTCGACCCGAGACGAGCGGCCCTGTATCGTGGGCTCGGGCTGGAGCTCCTCGAGCTGATGGGCGATCATCTCGAGCCCGCGGTTCGCGACCGGCTGGCGGCCGAGCTCGACCCTGCGGGCCCGGACCAAGCGAACAGGAGGCCGAGCGATGAATGAGCCGCTGAGGCTCTACATCAACGTCGATCACGTGGCAACGGTGCGGGAGGCTCGAAAGACCGACGAGCCGGACCCGGTCCGCGCGGCGGTGCTCGCGGAGCTCGGCGGAGCCGACGGGATCACGGTCCATCTGCGCGAGGATCGACGGCATATCCAGGACAGGGACGTACGCCTGCTGCTGGAGACGGTCCGGACCGGCGTCAACCTGGAGTTGGCGGCGGAGGAAGGCATGCTTCGCTTCGCCGAAGACTGGCGGCCCATGCAGGTGACCTTCGTGCCGGAGCGGCGTGAGGAAGTCACGACGGAAGGCGGGCTCAACCTCGAAGAGGCGAGCGGACGATTGCTCGCCGCCGTCGCCCAGATGCGCGCACAGGCAGTCCGGACAGCTCTGTTCGTGGACGCTCGCGAGGACGCCATGCGGGCCTCGGCGGCGCTCGGGGCG
This sequence comes from Gemmatimonadota bacterium, assembly GCA_039590175.1. Lineage (GTDB taxonomy): Bacteria > Gemmatimonadota > Gemmatimonadetes > Palauibacterales > Palauibacteraceae. The sequence goes on from JBDHFW010000154.1 coordinate 7,727, forward strand.
GATGCGGTCGAGCTGCACACGGGCGAGTACGCGAACGCCCGTACCGCGGAGGGGGTGGCAGCTCAGCTGGGACGGATCCGTGACGCCGCGATGGGGGCCCGGGAGGCGGGCCTGGCTGTCCACGCCGGGCATGGCCTCACCTACGAGAACGTGGCGCCGGTCGCGGCGATCCGGGAGATCGAGGAGCTGAACATCGGTCACTCGATCGTAAGCCGTTCGGTCTTCGTCGGCATCGAGCGCGCCGTGCGAGAGATGAAAGAGATCGTGACCGCGGCGCGGAACGCTTGAGCACCGCTGGACGCTCGAGCACCGCCGGGCGCGGCGGGTCGGCCCACGTGGAACGAAACGCCGCATGCTGAAGGCTCACCGGTTCAAAACGCTGTTCGGGCTGGTTATCACGGTGGCGCTGCTGGCCTGGGTGCTGCGTGACGTCTCGGCTTCCGCCGTGCTGGCCGAGCTTCGGGACGCTGACGTCTGGCTCCTGGCGGCGATGGTCGTCGTTGCGACCGTGCCGTTCCTCTTGCGTGCGTTTCGCTGGCACGTCCTCCTCCTCCCGGGCTTCCCGGGCTCCAGTCTGACCTCCCGATTCGCCGGGGTCTGCATCGGCTTTATGGCGAACAACGTGCTTCCGGCACGGCTCGGCGAGTTCGCGCGAGCATACAGCTTCTCGCGGATCGAGCCGATCCCGATCTCCCAATCCTTCGCCTCGCTCGTCGTCGAGCGCGTGTTCGACGCGGTGATCCTGGGGGCGTTCCTCGTCTTCACGGTCTCGTACGGAGACTTCGCCGCGGGCAACACGGCACTGATCAAAGGTGCAGGCGTGACCGCCGGCGTGTTGTTCGGTCTCGCCTTGTTGGTCCTGTGGGCGATGGCCCGCTGGCCGAGGCGCACCCTGAATCTCGTGGAGCAACTGGCCGGACGGTTTCTGTCGCCATCGCTGACCGAGCGGGCGATCGGGATTCTTGCCTCCTTCATCCGGGGACTCGGCGCGCTTCACAACCCCTGGGTGTTCTCGAGAGCCCTCCTCTGGTCCGTGGCCGTGTGGCTTTGCATAGCGGCCTCCGTCTGGATCGGCCTGCTCGCCTTCGGTATTCGGGAGCCGGGCTTCATCGGCGCCATGTTCGTCCAGGCGATCATCGGCTTCGCGGTAGCCATCCCATCCAGCCCCGGCTTCTTCGGTCCGTTTGAAGCGGCGGCCAGAGTGGCGTTGGGGGCGTACGGCGTCGACAGCGTCCGCATCGTGAGCTTCGCCACGGGCTACCACATACTGACCTTCATTCCGGTCACCGTTCTGGGCATCTGGTACCTTTATCGGCTCGGCATCCGGTGGTCGGAGGTGGAGCACAGCGAGGAGCTCGTGGAGGAAGCCGTGCAGCAGGGTGAGCGCACCCAGTCCGCTGCCGCCCCGACCCCGGCTACGCCGCCGGTTGACGCCTCGGGAGAGCGGGGGACATCATCCGGCAAGCTCTGAGCCTTGAGCGGCCCTCGACCGACGCGCACGCCGAACTCTGGCCCCTCGTCTAATGGCAAGACCCCGGCCTTTGGAGCCGGTAATCCAGGTTCGAATCCTGGGGGGCCAACTACCCGACCCCGAGTCCGACATCCGGCGATGAAATCCAACATCCGGCGATACCGTGAATAGATCCGCATCGATCCTCGCGCTTTTCGTTCTGCTGGTGGGCTGTGACGGCAACGGCGGCGTCGAGCCGGGAGACCCGGATCCGCTCGAGCTCGTATCCATGACCGCAGGCGCCGAGCACAGCTGCGGCGTCGATCCCGACGACGTGGCCTACTGCTGGGGCAGCGGCGAGGATGGTCGTTTGGGGGCCGGAAACGAGCTGAGCAAGCTTCGGGCGGATCCGGTGCTCGGCCCCACCGAGTTCGCCAACCTGAGTGCCGGAAGAAGACATACCTGCGGCGTTGCGGCGGACGGCGGCGCCTACTGCTGGGGCGACGGGTCGCAGGGCCAGCTCGGCAGCGGCACGACCAACGACATCCTGCAGCCGTTTCCGGTGGAGGGCGGGCTGGACTTCGTCCAGGTGAGCGCCGGCGTCGGGCACAGCTGCGGCGTGACCGACGACGAGGCCGCCTACTGCTGGGGTGAGGGAGAGAAGGGCCAGCTGGGCACCGGGACGACGCTGGACCGGCTCACCCCCACGCCGGTCGACGGCGATCTCTCGTTCGTCCAGGTCAGCGCCGGGGAGGAGCACAGCTGCGGCGTGACCGACGGCGGGACCGCCCACTGCTGGGGCGAGGGAGAGAACGGACAGCTGGGGAACGGCACCACGCTCGACCGGCTCACGCCGACACCCGTCGACGCGGTTCTCACCTTCCGCCAGGTAGATGTGGGCGCCGACCACAGCTGCGGCGTCACCACCGACGACGACGCGTTCTGCTGGGGCGAGGGCGAGAACGGACAGCTGGGGACCGGGACGAGCCTGGACCGCCTCACGCCCACCCCGGTGACCGGAGACCACGATTTCGTCCAGATCGCGGCGGGTGGGGCGCACAGCTGTGCGGTCACCGACGAGGGGAGAGCGTTTTGTTGGGGCGAAGGGGACGGAGGCCGGCTCGGGACCGGGAACGAGCAGGATCGGCTCAGCCCAGCGGCCGTGGTGACGAGCCTCTCCTTCGTGCAGGTCACCGCGGGCATGGAGCATAGCTGCGCGAGGACCGGTGACGTCGCCGTGCCGGCGGACTCGGGCGGCGACGCGGACCCGTTCTGTTGGGGCGTCGGCGTCGATGGTCGCCTCGGCAACGGCACGACCAACACCCAGCTCGCTCCACTCCGCGTAATCCGATGAGCGAATCCGGCGCCGAAGAGTCCGATTCGGGTGTGGATGGGAGCGCTCGCCCCCCCAATCGCCTGATTGGGGAGAAGAGCCCCTACCTCCTCCAGCACGCCCACAACCCGGTGGACTGGTATCCGTGGGGGGACGAGGCGTTCGACGCGGCGGCGCGCGATGACAAGCCGATCTTCCTCTCGATCGGCTACTCGACCTGCCACTGGTGCCACGTCATGGAGCGCGAGTCCTTCGAGGATCCCGAGGTAGCCGCTCTTCTCAACGACGGGTTCGTGCCCATCAAGGTGGACCGGGAGGAGCGCCCCGACGTGGACACCGTCTACATGACCGTGGCCCAGATGATGACGGGACACGGCGGCTGGCCGCTGACGGTCGTCATGACGCCGAACAAGGATCCGTTCTTCGCGGGAACCTACTTCCCGGATCGGCATGCTCGACCTCCTGCCGCGGCTCTCCGAGCTGTGGAGAGAGCGGAGGAGCGAGGCGCTGAACTCAGCCGGTCAGATCGCCACGGCCCTCTGGCAGAGCGCTCACGGCGAGGCTCGGAGCGCCACGGATGAGGCACCGGATGCGGCGACGGATGAGCTCGGTCGCGCGGCGCTCGACGAAGCCTTTCAGCAGCTGTCCCGCGTGTTCGACCCGCTGCAGGGCGGATTCGGGCGGGCGCCCAAGTTTCCCACGCCCCACAACCTCCGATTCCTCCTCCGCTACTGGCGGCGGACCGGAGAGACGAAGGCGAAGGCGCTCGAGATGGTGGAGCGCACGCTGCGCGCCATGCGCCAGGGCGGGGTCTACGATCAGGTGGGGTTCGGATTCCACCGGTACTCGACGGATGCCCGCTGGATGTTGCCCCACTTCGAGAAGATGCTGTACGACCAGGCGCTACTCGTGATGGCGTACGTCGAAACCTTCCTCGCCACCAGGCAGCGCGGCTACGCCGAGGTGGCGGAGGAGGTGATCGAGTACGTCCGCCGGGATCTCAGAGACGCCGGAGGTGCGTTCCACTCGGCCGAGGACGCGGACAGCGAGGGCCGCGAGGGGCAGTTCTATGTCTGGACGGACGAGGAGCTCGCCGAAGTGCTCGACGCCGAGGATGCGCGGTTCGTCCGGAGCGTCTTCAACTTCGACCGACGCGGGAACTTCGCCGAGGAGGCGACCGGGCAACGTACCGGCGAGAACGTGCTGCACGCGGGCCGTTCCTGGAGCGACGCGGCGGGATCGCTCGGCGTCTCCGAGGCGGAGATCAGGGAGCGCTGGAGCCAGATTCGGGAACGGCTCCTCGCCGCCCGGGAAGGCCGGATCAGGCCCCAGAAGGACGACAAGGTCCTGGCAGACTGGAACGGCCTGATGATCGCCGCGCTCGCGCAGGCGGCCGCTGCGCTGGAGAGGCCGGAGTACCTGAGCGCGGCGGTGGAAGCCTGGGAGTTCGTCCGATCCGAGATGATCGACCCGGAGGGGCGGCTGCTCCACCGGTATCGGGATGGAGAAGCGGCGATACCCGCCTTCGCGGACGACTACGCGTTCCTCACCTGGGGCCTTCTAGAGCTCTACGAGGCATCACTCGACCCGGAGCATCTTCGCGAGGCGCTGCGCCTCAACGGCGAGCTGCTCGAGCGCTTCTGGGATGGCGAGCGCGGGGGACTCTACCAGACGGCCGCCGGATCGGCGGAGCTGCCGATACGAAGCCGGGAGATCTACGATGGCGCCGTTCCCTCGGCCAACTCGGTCGCGATGCTGAACCTGCTGCGGCTGGGTCGGCTCACGGCCGATGTGGAGCTGGAGAACCGGGCGCTGGCGATCGAAGCCGCCTTCGCGGAGCGCGTGCGTCAGATCCCTTCCGCACACACGCAGCTCCTGGCTGCCGTCGATTTCCGGCTCGGTCCTTCCCGCGAGGTCGTGATCGTCGGGAAGCCCGGAGGGTCCGACACGGAGGCTCTCCTGGGGGTTCTGAGAGGCCGGTTCGAGCCGAGCACGGTCGTGCTCTTCCGGCCGGCTGGCGAGGACGGGGGCGAGGTCACGCGGCTGGCTCCGTTCACGAAGGGGATGGGGGAGATCGGCGGCGAGGCGTCGGCGTACGTCTGTCGAGATTACGCGTGCGAGCGCCCCGTCACCGCGCAGGCCGACCTGAAGGCGATGTTGGCGATCGCCACCGGTGGCCGTTCGGTGAACGACGAGTAATAGAGACACAGAGCGATAGATAGAGACACGGAGACAGAGAGAAGCGAGGCCGTTCGATGAGGGATTCGGATCTGGAACCTGTGATGGGCCGGCGGAAGGACTCGAGATGGGCAGGGCGGGTGACGCTCGGGATCGCCTGGGCCTGGGCGTTCACGGCCGGCGAGGCGGCCGCCCCCGCGCAATCGATCGACGTCCCGCAGACCCGCAAAGGGGATGTCGTGGATGATTTCCACGGAACGGAGGTCTCCGATCCATACCGATGGCTGGAGGATACAGAGTCCGAGGAGACGGCGGATTGGGTGGAAGCGGAGAACCTGGCGACGTTCTCGTTCCTGGATGGGATTTCCGAGCGGGAAGTCATCCGCCAGCGGCTCACGGAGCTTTGGGACTACGAGCGCTACGGCGTGCCCTTCAGCGAGGCGGGCCGCTACTTCTATTTCAAGAACGACGGTCTGCAGAACCAGTCGGTACTGTACGTCCAGGAGGGGCTCGGGGAGGAGGGGCGTGCGCTCCTCGATCCCAACGCGCTCTCCGAGGACGGCACCGTCGCACTCACCACCGTCTCGGTCACCGAATCGGGAGAGTACCTCGGCTACGGCACGGCCGCGGGCGGTTCCGACTGGCGGGAGTTCCACGTCCGCCGGGTCTCCGACGGCGAGGACCTGCCGGACCGCATCCGGTGGGTGAAGTTCTCCGGGCTGAGCTGGACGAAAGACGGAAGTGGCTTCTTCTACTCGCGCTACCCCGAGGCGAGCGTCGCGGACAGCCTGCTGGGCCAGAACCGGAAGCAGATGCTCTACTACCACCGTGCCGGCACCTCGCAGGAGACCGATCGCCTGATCTACGAGCGACCGGATCAGCCCGAATGGGGCTTCGGGGCCAGCGTGACGGATGACGGCCGATACCTGGTCATCCGGGTGTCACACGGGACGGAGGATCTCGGCGCCGGAGACGCCCCCCGGTTGGACGGGGAGGTCGTACCGCTTCTCGACGACTTCGATGCCTCCTACAACTTCATCGGCAACATCGGCTCCGACTTCTACTTCGTCACCGACCTGGATGCGCCGCGTCAGCGGCTGATCGCCATCGACGTCGAGGCGCCCGAACGCGAGTATTGGCGGGAGATCCTGGCTGCGGGGGACGACGTGCTCCAGAGCGCCTGGATCATCGCCGGACGGCTCGTCACACGGTATCTGGTCGATGCCCACAGCCGCGTCAGGATCTTCGGACTGAACGGCAACCACGAGCGTGACCTCGAGCTCCCGACTCTGGGAACGGTGGCGAGCGTGAGCGGAAAGCCGGACGGGAACGAGATGTTCTTCTCCTTCACCTCTTTCCTCTACCCGACGACGGTCTATCGCTACGACTTCCATACGGGCGAGAGCGGAATCTTCCGCCAGCCGGAGGTGGACTTCGACCCTGCCGACTACGAGACCAAGCAGGTCTTCTATCGCTCCAAGGACGGCACGCGCGTGCCCATGTTCATCACACACCGTCGGGGTTTGCAGCTCGAAGGCGCCAACCCGACCCTGCTGTACGGCTACGGTGGCTTCAACATCTCGCTCACTCCGAGCTTCTCCGTCTCCAACCTCGTGTGGCTCGAGATGGGTGGGGTACACGCGGTCGCCAACCTGCGGGGCGGCGGAGAGTACGGAGACGCCTGGCACAAGGCGGGGATGAAGGAGAACAAGCAGAACGTGTTCGACGACTTCATCGCCGCCGCGGAACACCTGATCCGAGAGGGCTATACATCGAAGGA
>JBDHFW010000155.1:0-11321 GCA_039590175.1 Gemmatimonadota bacterium
GAGACCGCGGTACTTAACTACAACTCACCACAAGACGACGGGGCGTAGCGCAGTCCGGTAGCGCACCTGCTTTGGGAGCAGGGGGTCGCCGGTTCGAATCCGGCCGCCCCGACTGAGGTTACAAGATACCAATACTCGCTGAGTGCACGCAGAGTGCACGGTTCGGAGGAAAAGAATTGGAAGTAAACATTGCGGTCTTGGCGGACGCTGCGAATGTAAGCCAAGAAGGAAAGCTCAATATCACGGGCATCTTCAACCGGCTACAACTCAAGAACTTCCCGGCGACATCGCCGACCTTCTCGATCGTTCTCGGGCTCTTGGCCCACGCAAGCGAAGTTGGGAATCACCAGCTCTTGGTTCGTTTAGCCGACGAGGACGGGCAGGAGATCGCTAAGATTAAAGGTGACTTTAAGGTTCCCAGAGCGAAGAGCGGAGGGAAGCCAATCGGCACGAGCATCATCCTCGGAACCCAGGTGAAGCTCCCAAAGCCAGGCGATTTTTCCTTCGATGTCCTCATCGATGGACGTTGGGAGAAGACCATTAGTCTAGAGGTTCTGAAAGCCGACGCCTGACGGCTGGAGCCTATTGCCGATGGCGTCCAAGGCCCAGAAGTTGCTCAAACGTCTTCAACAGACGAAACGCGGATGGAGCGCGCGAGATCTCCACACGATTCTGGTAAACGCGGGCTTCGAATGGCGCGAATCGCGACACAGGGTGTATAGACATCCGGCTTATCCGGATCTTGGGTCATACCCGATTCCGCGAGAGAACGACTTAGCGCCACAATACGCGCGTGATGTCCTTCGACTTGTTGAAGAGATTAAACGGCGAGAGAAGCAGCAGGGGGGACAGTGACAAAGGATCTTGATTACTACCGCGGCCTCCCTTATACGCGAAGAAAGACCCGCTTTCAGGACAAGGAAGACGGGAAGCTCTATTACTGCGTTTTCTTTGAGCAGCTACCCGATGTCAAGGGCATCCATCAAGAGGAGCTACGCGCCATCAAGCTCGCCCAAGAGCTGTTTGATTCCTACATCTTGGCACAACTCGAATGGGACGAGGATATTCCCGAACCGAATCCTCGCTTCAGGAAGCGAGGGGGACTCTGGAAGTTCAAGAAGGTGGAAACAGCGTCTTGGGTTGTCAGGCCAACAAGAGTCCAGCATCCCGTTGAGAGTGACAATTCAAGCAGGCAGACGAGCAGCGGGGCTCGCCCGAGGGATGTTGCCGTAGCGTAGCGGCCTGCCAATACAAGAACTCAGCCCACCTTCTAAAGGGATTGACTGCTTAATCCCCGGTTGACGTGGCCCGCTATCATAGGGCCATGATCGATGCCTACGACCTTGACCACCCCGACCCGAAGCGGCGCGAGCTCGCGTCCGTCGCGCTTCGATGAGATATTCGGCCCTGGCCTGCTGGACCGGCTGGCGCGGCAAGAGGGCTCCGAGGCGTGGCTGCGGGAGGTCAGAGCCTCACAAGAACCCACTGCTTGAGGTGCGGCTCAAGGACGGACCCGGCTCTCAACACGGAATAGTCAACGGCAAACTTGGCACCTGCCCCAGCCCCAGCTGGGCCGCCCGTCAAACGCGGGGTTGTTCGTGAGAATGGTTTGCCCCGAGCCGTCGGCGTTCATCACGTAGACTTCTGAGTTACCGTCCCGGTCGGTCACGAATGCGATCTTCGAACCGAACGGTGACGGGCCGGACCTGAAGCTTGGTTCAAGGTTGTCCAGCGCTACGGGATTGGAAGTTTCAGCGCACATAGTGAACACAAGAACAAGACTGAGGGCGAGGAGCGGCGCAAGACGGCGAGCAGTCATCGGGTCTCCAGGCGAGAGGTGGCCACACTACATCAGCTTAATCGTACCGCCGCGCCTTGTGGGCTCGTCCTGTCGTGAGATTCTCGTCTGAAGGTGTGGTGAGATCCACCAGGCGGTGGCGTACGGTCTTTCGTTCATCGAACTGATGAACGAAGGGGCGGCCCCTAAGGAACCGCCCCCTTTGCTGCTGAGCTCTTGTTCCGTGTTGTCCTGGGTTGGCACCACGGTCGTAGTGCCAACCCTTGAGGCACGACTAGCGAACACGCTTTACTGCATACGTGAGAAGTGTACCCAAGCGAGGCGCCACTCGTGGTCTCTGAGTCGGGGAGGGCGGATTAGGCTGCCGCTGAACCGCCAGTTGGTATCCTCGCCGCCGCGGCGTAGGGTGAGGTTAGCAATGGCCCAGGCAACGCGGTCCTGTTCATCATAGATGAAGGCTTGCAGAGCTTCGTAGCCACGCAGCTCGTAGTCTTGCACGAGGTCGCTCAGGTCCCGCGAGAGGGTTCCGCCCCCTGGGAGGTAGCCTCTGGGCTCAATGTCGGAGCTGAAGTAGGTGGCCAACTCGTCGGTCTTCTGGTCGTGCCACAGACTGAAGAGCTCCTCCAACGTGCGAATAACGTATGGCTCGCGCTCATCGTCGCGAACTTCCTTCTGTGCGTGCAGCGGACTCGCCAATGTCACGAGTGCTGTCGCCACTACTGGGAAGAGAAGAGCGAGGGGCCTTCGCATGGTTGTGTTCTCTCTCCTGCTGCAGTCCGAACGCGAGCTGGGTATGCCGCGAATCGAGACCACCGAGCAGCTTGGAGGCTTCTAGGGCCTCTTTCTGACCAGCCTCAGCCAGAGAGAAGGCCGCCGCAAGTCGGGAAAACCTCTATTCTGCGGCGTATGGTCGAAGGACGAGATCAGGAGCGTGGAGGGGCCAGGTGTAGGCAGGGGCGGCTCCGAAGGAGCCGCCCCTCGTACTGGAGGAGTCCTACTGCGGAACAGGTGGAGGGCCTGGACCAAAACACCGGACGTTAAACGTGGTAGCGGTGGTTGCCCCGGCGGTGACGGTCACGATCCTCGGGTTCGGATCTTCAACGTCGCAGTTGCAGCCGCCTCAAGCAATTCAGCTATGTGGTCTCCGGCGGCGACTCCTGTGTACGTCACCGTCCCGTTAACCGCGATGGACTGGACCTGGCCGCCGTCGAGAGTGACGACGTAGCCGTCTGGATCGATCTCCTCACCAGTTGTGGTCGTTGAGACTTGAACCAAGCCAGTAACGGGGCGGGACACCGTTGATGGGATCACCGCCTCCACACGCGGTGAGGCTCAGCGCCGCCGTGACAAACGGCGTCCATCTTCTCACGTGCATAATGACATACTACTCACGATGCTCACGCCCCGCGCAACGGTGCGGGGGTGAGGACGAGATCAGGAGCGTGGACGGGCCTGTTACGCGCGTAACAAATAGATGCAGTAAGGGGCGGCCCCGAAGGAACCGCCCCTCTCTGCTTTCGGCGTGAAGGTACCTGCGTTGTATAAGCCTTAGCACTCCGATCTGTTACACGTTTATTCCGGGCAGGCCACCGGAACGGGGTTCAACTGGCGGAGGCGGCGAGGATCAGGACTTGGACCCCGACTCCGGCAGCTAAAACTTGTGACCACGATGTGCCCGCGCCGACGCCCACCGACAGGTCGAACTGAAGTCGAACTCGTTCCTCATCATCGTCGAAATGCGCGTCTACACCCGTGACGCTCCACTCAAAGAAAGATGTGTCACCGCTCGCTTGCAGCGATGCGAGCGACGCCGTAGCCACGGCCCTGCGAAACTCCGAACCATTGAGCGTCGGACCGACGTACGCCTCGAATGTGCCCTGCCTGCGCCCGGGCGCTTGGGGTACCCCAATCATTCCAGAATCGCCGGCCGCCGCGACCAAGCTGGGCGTGGCGATTCCTGTGACCACGTACAGCCTGCTGATGTCGTCCGGTCCGCTAACGCTGACTTCAAGAGCCTGCTCGCTTGTGATGGCAACTGGCGTTGGCATAGTACACCGCCCTCTCCGTGATCTTGATGATTGGCATGGCCTCGCTGCTTACCGGCAAGATGGATGAGATGCTTCCTCTCGGAGGATCTATAGAAGTCGACGCGGACGAACTGGCAGCTTCCCAGCGGCGCCCACGCCTGCCGTTCGTGGTGGAGAGAACAACTTAGGATAGGTAGAAGGTAACGAAGTTCTCTATCGGACTTCTCTCAACGCGGGCTGTCGGGAGAACCTCTATTCTGCGACGTATGGTCGGAGGACGAGATCAGAAGCGTGGAGTCGGGTCTTTCGTCTCGAATGATTGGGGGCCGGGGCCGCGCTTCGGCCGGGAAAGGCGCAGCCGCCCGCGCCTCTCGGCAAACGGGAGCCCCGGACGCCCCTTGTCTCCTTACTTGCCCTCTTGCTCTCGATACGCGGCGAACTCGGCGAGCGTGACCGGCTCGGCCCTGCCCGGTACGGAAAGCCTGACGGCTTCATCGTAGCGCCAACGGTCGCGCGTTAACTCGAGCGCGTTGAGCCTGGCCCGGGCGCGCCGGCGCACGTCGTCAGCGGCGCGGAAGTCGGCCTCCAGGGCTCGGACCTGAGCCTGCCGGCCCTCGGCCCAGCGTTGAGCGTCGATCAGCCTCGCAGGGTTCTCGGCCGCCTTGCGGAGACGTTGCCGATACGCCCGATCCGCCTCCCGCATCCCGGCGCGCCACGACTCGTTGGCCTCGGCGAGAGCCTCTTCGGCTTGCTCCGCCTTCTCCTGCGCGTCGCGCACCCGATCATCCAGCGGCGTCGGACCCTTCGCCCGCTGAGGCTCGAAAAAGGCCGTCTGCCGGGCGATGCGTTCCACCTCGGGACGTGAGGCGCCGTTCTGTCGGGCGAGCTCTTGGACGCAGGCGACCTCCAGCGAGTCGAAGATCCCGCCGCGATGCTCGAGCAGCTCGGCCACATGGCTCGCTAGATCCTCGACATCGATGAACGTCTGCGATCGGCCCAAAGCCTCGACCACGATCTTCTCGTCCTTCACGTATAGAGCTCCTTCCATGCCTCTGCTGTCGTGCGGTTGTCGCGTTGCCATACCTTCCCGTTCGACCGGGTAAGCCTCACGTACATATGCGGAGCCCAGCCGCTCGGCCTTCTCCCGTCTAGCACAGCCACACGGCTGCACTCGCCCCGCGTCGCCCGATATGCCCTCAGCGTCGGTCGAAGCCATCGCGCGGCGAACGCTTCAGAGTCCAGTTCCGCCTCCGCGTCGTCCGCGATTATGCCTGCGTGGGCGAGGTGCCGAACTTCATGTAAGGCTGTCGCGATGACCTGATCGACCGCGAGCCGATCGCTCAGCGCGATGTACCGACCGTCGCTAGAGGCGAAGCCGCACATCGCAGGGTTCGATTGCGTGAACCACTTGATCGGCGGAGGTTCGCGCAGAAACGACTTATGGAGCTGCGTCGCCACGTCAACGCCGAACCGGCTGCTAATCTGAGCGTCAGTGCTCGGTCGGCCGTCAAACTTGATCCGTTGCCGACCTGACTGCGCCCCGACGATCGTCACGTTCTCGATCGGCCTGAAGCCGTCGCAGGTCGGAATGAGTTTTGTGTCCATGGCCTCAACCTAAACCGCACCTCGTCTTGACATTCTGTCATCCGTGCGGTCTGGAGTGGCCACGGGATCGGAGGGCAAGAGAAAAGGGGCGGCCCCGAAGGAACCGCCCGTAGATCCGCTTTCGAAGCCCGCCTCTACTTACTGGTACAACCTCGCTTCAGTTCTCCTCCGGTGGGGTTACAAAATCGAAATACGGCGGAGAAGGCTCCTCGACCGGCGGCTTACGGAGGAGTCCCTTCCAGAGGGCTGGCCGGTAGCAAGGTGGCGAGCGTGTAGAGAATCAATGGTAAGGGGGCAGCGATCAGAAGCTTCCAAACTTGAATTCTACGTTGCCGAAGACGCTGCTCAGATCGCTGCTCTCAAGGCTACCGGCGTCGAGTCCGGCCACGATACGGTAGCCCGCCCCCACGTTGATCCTCCACCACTTCGTGATGTTGAGCTCAAGGTTGGCCACCGGCTCGGCCACGAACACCCCATCGGAGGTGGAATTGAAGTAGCTGACGCCGCCCCCACCGATCAACAACTGAAGAGTGTAGTGGGCCACGCGATTCCAGAGGCCGATATACTCGAACTCGAATCCGCCGTATCCGAAGTCGAGCTCTCGGAACCGACAGTCACGGTCGTCATCATGGCAGATCCCGTTCGACACACCGTAGAACCCCGCACCGATCACGAACTGGCGGTTTATGAACCAGCCGCCGCGCACGCCCCGTAGCGTCGCGAACTGGTCGGAATCTGAAGACGAGCGCACCGAAGCCTCCTGAATCGATGCCGCCCTTGATCAGCGTGTCTTCCTGAGGCTTCTCTTGAGGTTCTTTCTCGTCGGTCTCCTGCGCCAGCAGAGGAGGGGCCAGCAGCAAAGCGAGAACAGCTATCCACGTCGCGCGTTTCATCTATCCCACCCTTGGTTCGGTACCGTCATCCCCGCCGCACTCTAGACGACTCGCAGCGCCGCGAGGATACAGAGATCCGAAGATCAAGCCTCCCGTAGCGGCCAGTCGGGAGGTGTCGGGCAGTCCTCGAAACCCTTGAAACGATCTGTGGTGGAATCTCCCAACCGGGGGCGTATGGTCGGAGGCCGAGATCAGGAGCGTGGAGGGGGTCAGATAGAAGATTGCTGAGCTTGCCACCGCCCGACCGCGCGCGCTACGGCCGCCGCCACCCTTCGTCCGCTGTGGCCCGCACCGAGCGCCCAGGCGGCCTCTCGGAGCCGCCCCAGCGCAGTGAGACCGCTGTGCATGTCAGTGGCGAGCCGCTGGAGGGCAACCGCGACCACGATGCGGCGGAGGGACGGGCAGGCTTGCCAACTATCGAGTCCGAGGGAGTTGGCGAACGCTTGAACCGCCTCCCGTTCCGGGGACTCGAGCACCGCGAACGCGGCGTAGGGGTCAACCGACATCTAGCCCCGCCGGCCCTTCGCGGTGTTCGCCGTGCCTTGATTCCCCACTGGACTGGCAACTTTTTGGTCTAATCTGCGGCCATACGCGCGGCACGGCGGGCCCTCTTGGACGACCCCCGGCCCGAAAGAATTCGATTCTCAAACACATCCCTCTAGGCCAGCCGAGATGCGCTCGGGCGGAGGCTGCCGCATGGCCCGCTCGAGGTGGGTGGCGCGCACAGATCGTGGAGGGAGCGGTGACGAGCTCCCCGCAGGTGCGGCAGGGACGGAGGTTGGGTTCGCGTTCATCGTCGGCGCGGCTTCCTTTCGCGTCGGGCGGGTGCGCGGCCTCATCGGGGCGCGCACCGCCCTGAGTTACTCTGAGTACTCTCCGAGTATCAGAGTTGTCGGAACTGGACTGCCGCGGTCCGCGGAACTCGACTTCCGCACCCCCCGGAACTCCACTTCCGCACCCCTCGGAACTGGACTGCCGCGGTTCCTCATCCCGGAACTGGACTGCTGCAGTATCGGGGAACGTTAGGAAGAACATGTACTTGCTCCCGATGCTGGCGCGGCGGCGTCGGATCCAGCCTGTCACCGCAAGGTTCTTAAGGATGCTTCGCACCTGGCGCTCTGACAGACCGCTCTTGTCCGAGAGCACGCTGGCAGTGGTCCAGATGTAGTCCTTGCTGTCGCTGTAGAAGTTCGAAAGCACGATCGACACGAGTCTGAGGCCGGCAGTGCCACGCTGGCCTGGCGAGCGTGGTCCATCTGGAGAGAGCACAGAATCCCGCCAAGCCTTCCACTCTTCTCGGGTGCGAACCTGCTCCACACGTTTAAGCCGCGTCACTCGCTGTCGAAGTTGCCCGGATCGGAGGTCGAGGTCCGTACGCGCGCCTCTACCCACGCGTCGAGGTCGGCTGGCCGATAGCGAACACACCGCGAGGAAACCCGAACGAACGGCGGCGCGCCGCCCTCATAACGCCATACCTCCATGGTGCGCGGCTTCAGGTCTAGGAACTTCGCGGCTTCCTTCTGCGTCATGAGCGGCTGGCTCGTCGCCGGACTGCTACTCACTGCCTTCCTCCGGGGCTCAGGTCGGTTCTGGTGCGCCTCAAGCGTAGAATAGACGCAAGACACCTGGCGTCAACCTGTAACGGATTGTAAGACAAATGGTTATGGGCTGTCGGAGAGTTTTACGGTCGGGGAGAACGCGGGCGAGGGAAGGGGATTCCGCGTCGCCGGTGCGCGTCGGCTTAGGGTTTTACGGCCAAGCGCTCTTAGCGCCGATCGCGCGCCTTCCGACGTTTTCGATCCGCCTCCCGCCGATGCCGCAGGTAGTCGTCGAGGGCTCGCCAGATGGGGCCCCGAGGGGACGTGTCGCGCTGCTCATCTGGAACGTTGAGCCACCCCAGGAAACTGGCGATCTCCTCGCGGTTGGCCTGGGAGTTGTGCTCGGGGAGAGGCTTGCCGGTCGTCTGCCGGTGCATGGCTTCGATAAGCACGAACAGTTCACCCACGAGCGCTGCGAACTGTGAGAGCGGAGCACCGCCCTGGCTTGCTTTGGGATGCACGATCTTCGAGTACCCGGCGTGCTGTTCTCCCAAGACGTAGCCGCTCGTTGCCAAGGCGCGACCTGCCTCCTCCAAGCCCTCCTCCACCCGGTCGAGGTACTCGTCCCAAAGCACGAGCCCGCTGTCGGGCGGCCGATCCGGCAGGTACTGCAGCTCTCGAAGCGCCTGCAGCCCATCACGCGCCCGCTGGATGCGTTCCGGGGTCACGCCGGCGCGTAGGATCATCAAGGCTCCGAGGAGCGAGGTCTCGTTAGCCACCTCGGCCCCCTTTGGTGGATTGCCGCCGCTCATGAGACCGACAGTCGGGAGCGCCGCACGGCCGCGGCGAACTCCTCGAGCGCCTGCCTCGATGTCTCATCCGTGAGGCGGGCGTAGATCCGGGTCGCCGCCGGATCACGGTGGCCGAGCACTTTGCCGATCAAGAGCTCCGACGCGCCGGCGTTCGCCAGCCACGCGCCAACCGTGCGCCGAATATCGTGGAGGTGTACGTCTTCCAGTTTGGCGGCCGTTCTGATCCTCTTCCAAGCCTTCTTTATGTCGGACCGGGGTTTGCTCGGGTCTTGAGGGGAAGGGAAGAGGTAGGGCGAGCCGTCGTGTGGAATGTCGCTCAGCACCTGGACCGCTTCGGTCGAGAGCTGCACAAGCCTGGAGCCCGACTTGGCGACCTCGAGACGGAGTTCCCCGCGATCGAGGTCCACGTCCTCCCACTTGGCGCGGAGGATCTCGGACTTCCGGCAGCCTGTGAACAGGAGCAGCTTGAGGACCGCGCGGGCCTGGCTGTCCCGGTCCACCTCGATCGCCTTGAGGAGCGCTGGCATCTCATCGGGACGAACAAACCGCTCGCGCGACTGCTCACCGAACGTTCGGACGTTTTTGCCGGCGCTCGAGTAGGGCGAGCGTGAGACTTGAGCGGGGTTCTCGTGACCTTTAGGGAGTACCTGCCAGGCGATCGCCGCGTTGAAGATAGCCCTGAGAAGCTGGACCACGCGGTTCGCCTCCACGGGGGCTGTCTTGCCGATCTTGGCGTGCAGCTTTGCCACGTCACCCGGCGTGACCGCCGCGAGCGAGCGCCGGCCCAGCGCCGGGTTGATCCGGTTCTCGATCCGGCGCTTGTCCTCCCTCCAGGAGCGCCGGTGCGCCCTCGCGTAGTCCTCGAGCCACCGCTCCGCGAACGTGTCGAGAGGGACGCTCTGAGCGCGTTTCCGGCGCTTTTCCTCCGCGGGGTCGAGTCCTTCGGTGAGCTCGGCCAGCATCCGGTTTGCCTTCCGGCGAGCCTGGTCGAGCGTGAGCACTCCGTAGCGGCCGAGCGTGACAGTGCGGACGCGCCCTCCGTGTCGATACCGGAGGATGAAGCTCTTTGCGCCCGACGGGTAAACGCGCAGCGAAAGGCCGCGGATCGTTCCGTCTGGACGTACGTCCCAGCTCTTGCCGTCGCCCTCGTATCGGGCCGCGTCGATCCGCTTCTTCGTCAGGGCCATCCTGCCTAGTCTCCCGTCCCCAGAGTGCACGGAGTGCACGGTCTTAGGCCGACCGCCTGCCCTCGAGGCAGGCGGTCTGGAGTGCACACAGAGTGCACACTTAAATGTAAGACCGTGTAGGGAAGATGCAAGACGGTGGAGAACGACAGCCCAGTCTAAGCGGCCTGTTTAACAGTAGGTTACGTTATGATCGCCTTACCTGGCGTGGAGGATCGTACATCGGGTCTAACCCTGCTTTGGGAGCAGGGGGTCGCCGGTTCGAATCCGGCCGCCCCGACTGATAAGCCTCTATCCGGTCGTCGGATAGGGGCTTTGCATTAAGTGCGTTCTACGCCCCACGAAGCCCCGCTTGTCACTGTTTGTGACACTGGCGCGGTAGCGCACCTGCCTCATTCCCAGAGGCGCTGTCACCTGCTACCTAAGTCGCACGCCCTTCATTCCCGCTGCTCTGGAAGCGCCGCCCGCGAGGTTAACGGATGGGTCTCGGGCGCTCCGGCCCAGCGGCGCTGCCGAGTTTTGACAAGTAGTGGTTTTCCCCACACGTCTAGTCCAGAGTCTGGCGACTCGCCGGCAGTCCAAGTATGCCCGATCGTGCTGAATCGTTGTATAGGTCGCTCGATCGCCCTGCAGGATCGCCACGCTTGGGCAACTTAAACGGAAGATAGACACGTCGACTGCGTGGTTGGTGCGACGTGGTGCTTGGACGCGGCCAATGACTGGGGCTACGAGATCGACGATTCCGAGGTCAACTAAGAGGGTCACTCTCCTACGTGTCGGGAGGCAGCCAACGGCACGTGAGAACACTCGAACGAGCATCGTTCGAATTCCACTACATCAACGCCCGAGGTGAGAGATGAGTACCATAGAGCTCGGCACGCCTGTCTCCATCGACGACCCGTCGGCAGTGAAGTGCCCGGTGATGAGCGTCGCGCACCAGGCCGTCGGGAGCACGGCCAACCGGCACTGGTGGCCGAATCAGCTGAACCTCGGGATCCTCCGTCAGAACCATCCGAAGGCTGATCCCATGGGCGAGGACTTCGATTACGCCGAGGAGTTCAATAACCTCGATTTCGAGGCCCTGGCCAGAGACGTCGATGCGCTGATGACCGAGTCGCAGGACTGGTGGCCGGCCGACTACGGCCACTACGGACCGTTGTTCATCCGGATGACGTGGCACTCCGCGGGCACGAAATACGGCCGGAAGATCTCTTGGGCCGATCTGCTGATTCTCGCCGGGAACCGCGCCCTGGAAACGATGGGCTTCAAGACCTTCGGATTCGGTGGCGGCCGCGAGGACATCTGGGCGCCGGAAGAAGACGTCTACTGGGGCCCGGAGCGGGAGTGGCTCGGCGACGAGCGCTACAGCGGCGACAGGGAGCTGGCCACTCCGCTCGGCGCGGTCCAGATGGGACTGATCTACGTCAACCCGGAGGGCCCGAACGGCAACCCGGATCCGGTGGC
>JBDHFW010000156.1:0-7306 GCA_039590175.1 Gemmatimonadota bacterium
CCTGGAGGCCGTGAAGAAGGACCTCTATGCGTTGATGACCACGTCGCAGGAGTGGTGGCCGGCCGACTACGGCCACTACGGGGGGCTCTTCATTCGGATGGCGTGGCACAGCGCAGGTACATACCGCATCTATGACGGCCGCGGCGGCGCATCCTCCGGAACGCTTCGCTTTGCGCCGCTTAACAGCTGGCCCGACAACGCGAACCTCGACAAGGCGCGCCGGTTGCTCTGGCCGATCAAGCAGAAGTATGGCCGAAAGATCTCGTGGGCCGACCTGATGATCCTCACCGGTAACTGCGCGCTTGAGTCGATGGGGTTCAGGACGTTCGGTTTCGGCGGCGGACGCGAGGACGTCTGGGAGCCCGAAGGGGACATCTACTGGGGGCCTGAGACTGAGTGGCTCGGTGACGAACGCTACAGCGGCGACAGGGAGCTCGCGGATCCGCTCGGCGCCGTTCAGATGGGGCTGATCTACGTGAATCCGGAGGGGCCGAACGGCAACCCGGATCCGCTCGCTTCAGCCAAGGATATTCGAGAGACGTTCGCTCGCATGGCGATGAATGACTACGAAACCGTTGCGCTCGTTGCCGGCGGACACACGTTCGGCAAATGCCATGGCCCTGCCGATCCGGGCCAGTATGTCGGTCGCGAACCCGAGGGTGCCAGCATCGAGGAGCAAGGCCTCGGGTGGAAGAACACCTATGGCAGCGGCAATGCCGGCGACACGATCACCAGCGGGATCGAGGGCGCATGGACCACCAACCCGACGAAGTGGGACAACAACTACTTCGAGAATCTGTTCGGTTATGAGTGGGAGCTGGTGAAGAGCCCTGCCGGAGCACACCAGTGGACCGCAAAGGGTGGTGAGGGCACCGTGCCGGACGCACACGATCCGTCGAAAAAGCACGCCCCGATGATGACCACGGCGGACCTTGCCCTGAGGTTCGACCCGATCTATGAGCCCATTGCGAGGCGCTTCTACGAGAACCCGGATGAGTTCGCCGACGCCTTCGCCAAGGCTTGGTACAAGCTGATGCACCGCGACATGGGGCCCGTCTCGCGGTATCTCGGCCCGGAGGTCCCCGAGGAGCAGCTGTTGTGGCAGGACCCCGTCCCCGACGTCGATCATGAACTAATTGATGCGCAGGACATCGCCGCTCTCAAGGGCAAGATCGTCGCATCCGGACTGTCCATTTCCCAGCTGGTCTCGACCGCCTGGGCGTCGGCGTCAACGTTCCGCGGCACCGACAAGCGCGGTGGAGCGAACGGGGCGCGCATTCGTCTTGCGCCGCAGAAGGATTGGGAAGTGAAGGCACTGCAGGTCCTGGAGGAGCTTCAAAGGGTCTTCAACAGCTCGCAGACCGGCGGGAAGAAGGTCTCGCTCGCCGACATGATCGTTCTGGGGGGGTGCGCAGCCGTCGAGCAGGCCGCGAAGAATGCCGGGCACGACGTAGAGGTTCCCTTCGCACCGGGGCGCACGGATGCGCCGCAGGAGCAAACCGACGTGGACTCCTTTGCCGTCCTCGAACCCACCGCAGACGGGTTCCGCAACTACCTGCGAGACGGACACAGCATCCCGGCAGAGGAGCTTCTCTTGGATCGGGCGCACCTGCTGACGCTGGCCGCTCCTGAGATGACGGTGCTCGTCGGCGGCATGCGCGTCTTGAATGCAAACGTCGAGCAGTCCGAGCTCGGTGTCTTTACCGACCGGCCCGAGACGTTGACCAATGATTTCTTCGTGAACCTGCTCGACATGAACACGAAGTGGGAGGCATCTTCGACAGACGAAGGCGTGTTCGAGGGGCGCGATCGTGCGACGGGCAAGCTCAAGTGGACCGGCACCCGCGTTGATCTCGTGTTCGGTTCGAACTCCCAGCTACGAGCCATCGTAGAAGTCTATGCATGTGACGACGAGCAGGAGAAGTTCGTGCGTGACTTCGTGGCTGCGTGGGACAAGGTGATGAATCTAGATCGCTTCGACCTTGCCTGATTTCTATGGGTGATCCTGTCCCCAGGAGCGGAACTCTTCCAGGCCCAGGCTAGTCAGCCTGGGCCTTCTTCTCTCGCCGGGCTTCTCGGCTTCGCGGTGGTGTCTTGCGCTCTCACACTCTGTCGGCCACGCTCTCGTTCTGAGCTCGTGAATACGAAATCGGGGCGCCCGGATTCGAACCGGGGACCTCCTGCTCCCAAAGCTGAAAACCAGCGCTCACGAGCGCTGATACGCGCTGATTTCGACCATTCTGCGCTGACTGTTGGACACCAGCGCTGGGTGTGTTGGCACTACTTTTGACACTACCCAGTGGTTGGGACGCATCCCCGGCGTAAGTGCGAAGGCCTTCGCTTCGGCTACCCGGTGGCAGTATCCCGCCAGGCTGATGAATCGTCTTGAGTGGGGCACCCCAGAGGTTCTCTATACGAACGCGATCTCAGCAGCTCCCTCGTTGCTACAGCTCGTCTCGATCTGGATAGTGCTGAAGTAGATGTCGTATTCTTCCCTGAGCATCGCGGTTATGTCTTCCAGTATCTGCTGTGCATCTGCTTCACCCGAAATGAACACATGCATGGAGAACACGTCCTTGCCGGTGGTCAAGCTCCATGCATGCATGTGATGGCTGCTTTCAACTGCTGGCATCGCCCCGATGCGCTTCTTGAGTTCAACAAGATCGATGTTCTTGGGAGTCAGGTCCAGCAACGCTCTCGAAGCTGTCCAGACGATGCCCCACCCGGCAACGATAAGGACAGGTACGAGCAACATCCCGAGAACAGCATCAGCCCCCAGCCAACCGGCGTAGCGCACTAGAAGCGCGGCAGCCAGCACCGCCGCTGAGCCGAACACAGTTTCCATCACATGCCAGAAGGCTCCCCGAACATTGATGTCGGTCTTTTGTTTCTGGAAAAGCATGACGGCAGGCACGCCACCGATGATGAGGCCGACGACCGCGAGTAAGATCATCGGAAGCGTCTCGACAGCCTCAGGGTTCGCCAACTTCATGATGCCCATTCGGGTGATCAGATAGGCCATCAGCAACAAGAGAAAGCCGTTTATCCACGCGGCAAGCATCTCGAGCTTGAGAAACCCAAAGGTCCTCTGAGGGGTCGCGGGCTTCGCTGCGAAAACCGTCGCCAGGAGGGCAATGCCGACTCCCGCAGCAGCGGAGAA
Organism: Gemmatimonadota bacterium; assembly: GCA_039590175.1. Classification (GTDB taxonomy): domain Bacteria; phylum Gemmatimonadota; class Gemmatimonadetes; order Palauibacterales; family Palauibacteraceae. The sequence continues at coordinate 3,161 of JBDHFW010000156.1, forward strand.
GTTGTGGGCAGCATCGGCGACGACGGCTACCGAACCGATCGTCAGCCCGATCGACAATTCTATGACGAAGAACAGCGCAGTCAGGACAAAGGACCAGAAGAGACCTCTTCTGGTGCTTGAGACCGCGTGAACGGCGTGTGCCGATTGCTGGCGCCGGCCATCGGGCTCGTCATGGTTCATCCCTGTCTCCTGACAGACGTCGTATGAGAGCTGACTCCGATAATACTACCTATCACAGACAACGGGGTCCATCAGCCAAACATAAGTGTAGGTGCCGTCCTCGTTCGCTTCTGTCGGATACAACGTGCGTGTCTGCTGTAGCTGCCTCATCGCCTGCTCATCCGTGGCTGCCCATCTCCGGAGCCCAGCAGAGCAGCTTTGGCCGTCAACTCGCCGAGTTCCATGCGCTCGTAAGCCTCGGCGAGATCATGACCCACGCTCACTGCACCGTGCCGCTCAAGAAGCATAAGCGTCGCTCCGTCGACCACCGCGTTCGCCACCATGCTGCCGAGCTTCTCCGAACCGGAAGGAGCGTACGTGATGCGGGCGATTTTCCCCAGAGCGTTTGCAGCTTCTGGCAGGAGCTTCTCGAGATCGATGTCTCGTAGCCCCAGTCCAGTCAGCGCCGGCGCGTGTGTATGAATGACAGCGCCCACGTTGGGGCTCGCCAGATAGCACGCGCGGTGCATTGGAAACTCTACGCTGGCCCGGCCAACGCTCCGGGTTCCTGGCCGAAGCGAGACGCGCACGATATCAGGTGCGCGGAGGCGACTCTTGTTGGTGGATCGGGGCGTGATATAGACGGTCTCGTGGTCGCGTAGGCGGGCCGAGAGATTTCCGCAGGAGCCCGCGATGAGCCCCGCCGCCCAGACGCGCTCGCCGTAGTAACAGACGAGGAGACGGAGTGCCTCGTCGCTGGCTGCCGCAGCGGGTTCGAGCAGGGCCCGTCGAACGGGACCTAGCAGAAGGCCGTACTGCCCAACATGCAGGACCAGCCGTCGCGTTCCGCCGATGAGCGGCGACAACCTCAACATGGCAACCTCCTTCTTCAGCTGGCCATATGTCAAACGGACTATAGAGGGAGACGCGCGGTTCCTAACCCGCGTTCTAAACGCTCGATTCTTGCCCTAGGCCGGCACACATCTCAGCTTCCTGAGCTGGTGGCTGGCATCGCTCCGGCCCCCTCGCCTCCGCCCCGAGTTTCCGCACGCCGTCGGACGTCAGGCCGGAGATGAACTCCGTCTGCGGCCCGAAATGCAGATACATGGCCATGACGTTCACGGCGGTCTCCACTGCGGATATCCGCGTGAAGAGGAGGATCCCGATGTTTCGCCAGAAGAGGTAGGCGGTGGCCGGCCGCACGCCGAGACCGACGACGCATTTGAGGAACGCCGACGCGTAGCGGAGCTTGCGCTTCCAGTTGGGCTTGAAGCGGGGCTCAACCCGAATAACCTTCGCGAGGCGAAGGCAGCGGTCGAAGTACTTCTTCGTCGAGTACGTCTGCTCCAGGACGTGGAGGAAGTCGTCGAGCACCTCAGCCCTCGGTCTCTTTGTGATGAAGTTTAGGCCGCTCGTGGCTTGGTCCGCCTCCGTCGCCTCGTTCTCAGCACTCAGGCGACCGAACCCTTTCAGCAGTCGATTCTCCGTCTGTAGCCTGCGCGTGAGCTGAGTGTTGGGCAGCGCGTAAAGCAGTCCGATCATGGACATGACGATGTTACCGCGCTCGATGACGTCGATCATGCTCCCGGCACACGTGCTGGTCTCGTCGTCGAAGCCCAGAATGAACCCGCCGTTGACGACAATGCCGTGGTCGTAAATCTTGTGCAGGTCAGCCACGAGGTCCCGGCGAAGATTCTGGCTCTTCTGCGTCGCGGAGAGGATGGCGTCCTCGGGCGACTCGATGCCGATGAACAGGTAGCGAAAGTCGAGGTCCCGCATCAAGCCCAGCAGCTCGTCGTCGTCCGCGACGTTGATCGAGGCCTCTGTGGAGAAGAAGAACGGGTGGCCATGCTCGGCCGACCACTTCTTCACGGCGCGGAGGATGTCCTTCGCCTTCGCCTTGTGACCGATGAAGTTGTCGTCCACGAAGTCGACGTGCCCGCGGTACCCGAGCGCGTAGAGGGCGTCCAGCTCCCGCATGACCTGAGCCGGTGGCTTCGTCCGGGGCTTCCGTCCATACAGCTCGATGATGTCGCAGAACTCGCAGTTGAACGGACAGCCCCGGGAGAACTGCACGCCGATCATCAGGTAGCTATTGAGGTTCAGCAGATCGAACCGGGGAACAGGGCTCTCGGTCATCTCCGGGCGCCGATCCGGAACGTACCGTCCAGACGTGGCGCCTCGCTCCAGATCGGCCAAGAAGTCCGGCATCGAGCACTCGGCCTCGCCGAGCACCAGGTAGTCGGCGCTCGCGTAGACCTCGGGCTGGGACGTCACATCAGGTCCTCCGGCGACGACCCGCTTCCCTCGGTCATGCACCCGGTCGATGAGCTGGAGAAACCTCGACTGCTGGGGGAGCATCCCCCCGATGAACACGAGGTCCGCCCAGTCGATGTCCGCATCGTCAAGCGGCGCGGTGTTCAGGTCGATGAGGCGCAGCTCCCACTCCCAGGGCAGCAGCGCCCCCACCGTGATCATGCCGAGCGGCGACGCCGGGTACTTGGCCCCCATCAGTTGGCAAACGGCCTTGTAGTTCCAGAATCCGAGGGGAGAGAACTCGGGGTAGAGCAGCAACGCTTTCATCCGCTCGTCGGCTTTTAGGGTCCGGTCGTGGGGACACTCGCGCCGCTGCAGCCGGCACGTGTCGAGCGTGGTCCGTCGCCAAGTTCGAGGGTATCGTAAGGGAAATTGGGAGCCCGAGCAAACGATGCCTCCGAAGATCTCAGGGACGATGCCCGGTGGAAACAACGGCGTGTAGTCGAAACCGAGTCCCTCTGCTCCGATAGACCACGGGCTATGCGTTCTTCTCGATGACTACCGCTGCTCGACCCGGATACCGCGAGCAGTGTTCCTCGATCTCGCGAGGCTCCATCACCATGAACGCAGTCGACAGGCCGTCCGACAGGCCGCGCGGCGCACAATCGGGGCGCCCGGATTCGAACCGGGGACCTCCTGCTCCCAAAGCAGGCGCGCTACCGGACTGCGCCACGCCCCGTGAGGATCCTCGCGCCCGGTGAAGAGCTCGAGGACACTACGAACATAGTCTCTTGATCAGTCCGTTGGTAGGCCTCGGGAGGTTTCCCGTGCCGTACTAGAAGGCGATTCGCGTCCAGATCGCAATGACGCCGCAGCCTCCGAAGCTGCCGCCGAACCCAGGTGGCAAACCGCCCGCGCCATCGTAGATCTCTATACCTTCGACGTCGGCCGGGAGGACCAGGTCATCGATGTCCATCTCGCTGATTGGCCGGCCGGAGATTTGCAGGCCACCGTCCTGCATCCGGTCAGCGTCCACATAAACCGTCGGCCAGCACGGAACTGTACGGCCCGCTTGAGCGTGCCAGTTTGCCGCAACACCAGATCGCCATGAGACCGATTCCGGGGCACAACGCCCCGGCCCTCAATTCCCTCTCAACCGATTGCCCCTAAGTGCCTAATTGGCAATAGGGTTACGAATCGAGATCACAGGAAACACTTGACGCTGTTCTGGCACAGTCCTCGCACCACAGGCGGTCGCCGACTGCAGAGCATGCCCCTTCCAACGACCACAAGGACCGACCGATGGCTGAGCTCGTCGTGGGGGTTCTAACGATGGCACACCCGTTCGCTAACACCGCCAGACGAGCCCTGCTTCTCATATCGGTGGTCTCGCTACTCGGCTGCGCTGACTCGTCGCCGACAGACACGGAAGACACCGCAGGGCCGCCGGAGACTCCGACCGTCGAGCTGCGGCGTGAGCCGGAGCTGACGTCCAACTGCCACAACTGGCCGGCGCAGGAATTCTCGGCCACCAACTACGTGGAGCGCACGAGGACGTCGGTGATAGAAGGCGATCATGCGATCGATTTTACGCTGAAGGACACCGATGGGGTGGAATACAGGCTCTCCCAGTTGCTGCGGACCAGGCCGGTGCTCATCGTTTTCGGCGCGTTCACTTGACCCCCCTATCGGAGCAAGGTTCCTGCTCTCAACGAACTGGCGACCAAGTTT
>JBDHFW010000157.1:0-6947 GCA_039590175.1 Gemmatimonadota bacterium
CACCCAGGGACGGTCGTCCCATGGCATGCCGTCCTGCCAGTAGAGCGTCGAGACGGAGACCCGCAGCTGGCTGTTGGGAAGACGGAAGGCGCGGGCATCGCCGTAGTGGTTGGGGGATCCTCCCGTCGGCTCTCCCACGAAGACCGCCTGCGTGTGCTCGTCCAGGATCGTGGCCAGGTTCTGGGCGGCCGAGAAGGTGCGGCGGCCGGTGATCACGAACAGACGCCCAGGCTGGTTCCACCGGTCGCTCCCGACGAGCCGGTGCCAGATCGGACGTGCGAGAAAGTTGTTTCCCCCCCCGTTGAAGCGAATGTCGAGGACGAGCTTGTCCGCGCCGTTACGTTCCGCCGCGTCCAGGACACGCTCGACGAACGCATCGACCGACTCTCCGTCCTCCTTGTCGCCGACCACGTTGAACTGCACGTACTGGGTGCTCGCCTCGGCCAGGTAGCGGTCCCAGTACCAGTTGTCCGGATCGCTCAGATAGAGCGGCGCCTCCTCTCCGGGCAGCCACATCGTCGGCCACTCGGCCGGCGCGCCCATCCAGAGCGGGTCGTGGCCGAGGGTCGGCAGCTGGTGGGCGCCTTCGGGAAGCGTCAGAGGCGTGAGAACCGCCGAGCTCTGGCCGCCCAATGCATCTTCGACGACGATGTTCAGCCGGTTCGATTCCTCGGCGATGCCGGCTCCCCACATGACCTCCGGCATCAGCATCAACGCGGGGATGCTGAGCTGCTGTTGAAACTCGTTGTCGCCGGCGGCAGCGGCGCGCAGCCGCTCGGCCGCTTCGTCCACCTTGGAGCCGCCGATCCAGAGGACCCGCTTGCCGACCAGGTTCACGAACTCGGGCGATGCCGACCGAACGTACAGGCCGTCGCTGAACCACCAGAGACGGAGGGGATAGAGGGCGCGGATGAAAGGAGGCTCCAGCCGCACCCGGCTATGCCCATCCCCAGGCCCGAGCAGAGCCACGATCTGCATGAAGCCCACAAGGATTTGAGGATAGCCAAGCGCCGGAATCCGGCCGTGCAGCCGGCTCACGGCCGCCTCGAACTCCTCGCGTGTCACGTGATGCCAAGGGTTCGGGTGCTGCTCCGAAACACGATGCGCCAGGAACCCGAGGTCCTCCTGCCAGGCCTCGGGCGTCACCGTGGCCGGGTCGGGAATCGGGGTATCAGGAGCGGCTTGGGCCGCGTGCTGCGCCATGAGCGGCACAGCCGCCGGAGAGCCGACGACGGCGGCGAGGCCGGCGAGGCCGGCGAGGCGGATCGCTGCCGCGAGCGAGAGGGCGGCCAGGCGACGTGGCGACCGCGAAGGTGGGGGTCGGGATGCGTACTGTACGCTCGGTCTACTCATGGGTCTCTCCAGGAAGTCATTCCGCGACGCCCACGGGAGTCTCGGCCGATTACAAGGTACTTGTTGCAGGCCGCCGTCCGCAGGCGGCGAGCGGCGCCGGGTTCGGGCCTTCTCGACATGCTACGCCGGGCACGCTCGAGGTTGCTCCCCGGGCGACGGCCGACCAAGTTCGCTCCGCGCTCCCCCTACAGCGTTTCTCCGTTGATGCCCTGTTGGGCCGGCTGCCGTATGTCAGGTGCCGGCTGTCGCGCCCCAGACTCCAAACCGAGTGCTATGGATTCGCCGGATTTCGACGCGATCATCGAGGATTTCTTCGAAGCCTATTTCGACTTCCATCCGACGGAGGCCGCCGAGGCCGGTCTGCACGTCTACGACAACCTGACGGGCCGCCGCGATGCCGATGCGATCGGCGCCTACATCGGACGTCTCCGAGAGCTGGAGAGCCGGCTCGAGGCGTCCTGCGGCGCATCCCTGACAACCGACGCCGCTCTGGACCGCGAGCTGATCCTCCGCCAGGTGCGGTTCGATCTCTTCTGGCTCGACGAGGTCGGCACGTGGCGAAAGGACCCGCGCTTCTACGCCTGGCAGATGGATCTCTCCCACCTCCTGCTCTCACAGCACGCGCCACTCACGGAACGGATGGGCTCGATCGTGGCTCGGCTGGAAGCCGTTCCGGCGCAGCTCGAGGCAGCCTGGGCCAACGTGGAGAAACCGCCCGGCCCGTTCGTGGAGACGGCGCTGGTCAACTATCGCGGCCTGCCCGCCTTTCTGCGCGGCGACCTGTCGGAGGCCCTCGCTTCGGTCGAGGAGGCCGAGCTGCAAGCGAGATTCGCGGCGGCCCGCGACGCGGCGGCGGCGGCCATCCAGAACTACGCCTCGTACCTCGCCGACGAGGTTCTGCCGGAGGCGCACGGCCAGTATGCGCTCGGTCCTGAGCTATACCGCAGGATGAACGCGCTGCTCGCCGGGGTCGACCTCCCGATCGACCGCCTGGAGGAGATCGGGCGTGCAGAGATCGATCGCCTGCGCGCGCTAGGAGACTCGCTGGCCGAGCAGATCGTGCCCGGCGAAGGGATCGAAGCCGCCTTCGAGGCGTTGGGACAGGACAGCCCCTCCGCCGGCGCCATCGTCGAGACCGCCGCTGGTGACATCGACGGACTCGTGAGCTTCATGGACGGCGAGGGGATCGGGACGCTTCTGCCGGGAACGGTCGAGGTGAAGGAGATCCCGCCGTTCCGGCGTACGAACTTCGCCTACATCATGATCCCCGGCCCCTTCGAGCCCGCAAACACCGGCTTCTACTTCATTCATCCCATCGACGAGTCCTGGTCGGAAGCGGCGGCGCGAGACTTCCTCCGACGCAACAACCGGTGGACGATCCTCAACACCTCGGCGCACGAGGCGTATCCGGGCCACTACCATCACTTCACCCACATCAACCGCGCGCCGACGAAGACGCAGCGGCTGCTCACCTCTTACGTGACGACCGAAGGCTGGGCGCACTACACGGAGGAGATGTCCTGGCGTCAGGGCCTGGCCGACTCGAACCCCCGCCTGGGCCTCGCTGTCGTGCAGGACGCCCTGCTGCGGGCCGTCCGCTATCTCTCCTCCATCGGCCTGCACACGAAGGGAATGACGGTCGCGGAGTCCGAGCAGATGTTCCGCGCGCTCGCCTACCAGGACTCGGTGAACGCGCGCCAACAGGCGCTGCGCGGGACGTACGACCCACAGTACCTGAACTATACGCTTGGCAAGCTGATGGTCATGCGGCTGCGCGAGGATCTGGCCGAGGCCCAGGAGGCGGAACTGGACCTGCGCAGCTTCCACGACGAGTTCATGGCGGCCGGCGCTCCGCCGGTGCCGTGGATCGCCCGGCGCATGCTCGGAGATCCGAGCTGGCAACCTTTCCAGTAGGGCAAGCGCTACCTCCTTTCGCCGGCTAGCCCCCGCGCGCCACGAAAATCTCGGCCAGGAAGCGGTGCACGAGCTTGGCGGCGGTGAAGGCGCTGGCGTGGTGGCCCGGCAGGTCCAGCAACTCGACGACATCGAAGGCGACGACCCTGCGAGACCCGGCCACCAGTCGAAGCAGAGCGTTCACCTCATACCAGTAGAGCCCCCCGGGCTCCGGCGTGCCGGTCGCCGGCATCACGCTCGGATCGAAGGCATCCACATCGATCGTCACGTACACGTGTTCGCTCAGGAGTCCAGCGGCACGCTCCATCCAGGGCCGGGCCCCGGCAGGATCCTCCGCTCCTGCCCGCTCGGCGGCGATCTCGTGGGCGAAGAAGACGCGCTGCTCGTCGAGGCCTCCCACCTCCGAGGTGTCGAGGCTTCGGATGCCGACCTGCACGATCGGGCAGCGCTCCCGCACGCGAGCCATCACGCAGGCATGGTTGTAGGCGGAGCCGCCGTACGTTTCGCGCGTGTCCGCGTGGGCGTCGATCTGGAGAACGGAGAGTTCCGGCACTCGCGCCGCCGCGGCTCTGACCGCCCCCACAGTCACAGAGTGCTCGCCGCCCAACATGACCGGCAGCTGGCCGCGATCCAGGATCTCTCCGACCCGGTGCTCCACGGCATCGGCCAGCGCGTCGGGCGGCCCGTCGACCTCCAACGGCGGGAGCGTCGCAATCCCGTGGCGGTACGGCTCCGTTGCCGTTTCAATGTCCCACACCTCCACGTAGTTGGAGGCGGAGATGAGTGCCGCGGGCCCGCGGCCGGCACCCTTCACCCAGCTGCTCGTCGCATCATAGGGGACGGGCAGGATGCAGGCGGCGGCCCGCTCGGAATCATGATACTCGGGCGCGAGATCGAGGAAGAACGGGTGGGGGCGCACTCCACCGGAGCGGCCCGTCTCGGAGCCCGGCGTCGGTTCGGTGTCTCTCACGCGTCGAACCTACATCGCACGCCTGTCGCGGTCACGTGATGTGAGCGCTGGATGAAGAAGAGCCGCGTCCGCCGGCTCGAGCTGGGCTCGAATCGCCGATCGGCGCGGCCTCTGGGGAAGGACTTTTCGATGCCGGGCCGCTGACCCAGCGGTGACCCGACGCTTCTAGGTCGCCGCCGGCAGGAGCACCGCGAAGACCGTCAGGAGGAACGCCACGACCACGCTCGTGACCATGTACGCCCTCGCATCAGCCGTCCAGCTCGGCTCCACACAAGCCTGATTTCTCGTATCTATGATTCGGTCCACCTTCTTGCTCCTCTTCCTCTTCATCGTCCCGTTCCCTCACTTTCCGCGTCCGCCCCACACCTCTTTCTACGTAGTTTGACGTATAAACCGGCCAGAGGGTTTCATCGGAGTCTTCGGCGCCGGTTTCATGCGGTTCCTCAACCCACTTTGAGAAGGTCTTCCCGACCCTCGATCTCGAGCAGCCGCTCCTTGTACTCCACCCCACCACCGTAGCCTCCCAGCGACCCATCCAGTCGCACCACCCGGTGGCAGGGAACGATGATCGGCACCGGATTGGCCCCGACCGCGTTGCCGACGGCGCGGGCCGCCTTCGGCTTCCCGATCCGCTTGGCGAGCTCCGAATACGGAATCACCTGTCCGAAGCGGATCGCCTCCGTCAGTTCCTCGAGCACGCCGCGCTCGAACTCGCTGAGCACGCCCAGGTCCACATCCATGTCGAACTCGACCCGCTCGCCGCGGAAGTACTCCGTGACCTCTCGCTCCACGTCCGCCAACGCCTCTGGATCCTGGATCAGTGGACGCCCTGGGTGCTGCTCACCGATCCATTCCAGGAATCCGTCCTCATCGAGCTCTCGCCAGGTGAGCCGGGCCACGCCCTGGCTCGTGGCGGCCACGAACATCCGGCCGAACGGGCTCGCGAACGCGTGCCAGCGGATCGCCTCGTCCCGGCAGCACTCGGAGATTATCGGTTCCAGTGCCTTGAAATCCGCCGCGCTCTCCCTGCACTCCACGCACTCGCCCAGGTGCACCGACATCTCCAAGTCCGCCTCGGCCGCGAGCTCGCCGGCCACGTAGTCGAGGACGTCATCCTCGCAGTACGTGCATCCGTCGCCCGTCATCGTCCATTCTCCTCGTTCCATACGTCCAAGAGCTCCACCCGAAGCCGCTTCATCCCGTTGTAGACGTTCGCCCGCGCGCTCGCCCGCGAGCAGTCGAGCCGCGCGGCGATCGCCTCGTAATCCCGTCCCTCCACCCAGCGAAGCCACACGGCCTCACGCTGCTTGGGCGGCAGAGTCGCTACCTTCTCGCGAACCCGAAAGCGCGCCGCCGGGCTCAAGGACCCGAGCGCCTCATCGGGCGCCGAGGCAGGCTCCGGAGCCAGCTCGAGACGGCGCCCGGCGAGGGCGCAGCACCTCCGGCTGTCCGTTGCCAGGCGGTCGAGCGCCACGTTCGTCGCCACCCGGTAGAGCCAGGCCCGCGCGTTCGACCCCGGCCCCAGCTCTGGGGGCTTCCGCATCGCCCGGACCCAAACCTCCTGGAGGAGGTCGTCGGCATCCGCGTCGCTCGGAAGCATCCGCGTCAGGTGCCGGCGGAGCTCCGGGCCGTAGCCCTCGATCCACCCCTCGAGGCGGTCCGGCGCAACGATCCCGGCGCTCCCGGCCCGACCGGTCTCACCGGCTTCACCGGCGTGAGCGGAGACCGGTGTCATACAGCCGGGAACCCCGTCCCCGTCAACACGGCTCCCAGGTACCCGAGCAGCACGACCGGCACGCCGATGCATACGGCGCTCAGGAACGCGACTCCCCTGATCAAACTCATCACCCCTATAACGGCCGACCGGCGGAAGCGTGAAATCGGCCCGCGACGGAGATGCCCCTCCACGAAGATGTACCTCCGAGGAGAACCTTGACGGGAACCCTGCCGGCCTCGCAAGCCTAACAGGAAATCATGCGATTCGATCTCAGAGAACCGGTCAGGCTCGGCGTCACTCTCACGGCAGCCGTCTTCGCTTTCCTGTCGAGCGCGCCGGAGCTCGACGCACAGACGCGAGGACGCCCGCCCGCGGAGCTTCGTGCCCGACTTAATTACGTGGCGAGCGTCCGGCAGCTCGGGCCCGTGGCCTACCGAGACCCTCTCGGCGCGCTCTCGCCGGACGGCGAGTGGCTGGCCTTCACGTCCGGCCGGCGGCTCGCAATCCAGCGCGTCACGGGCGGACCCGTCCTCGACCTCGCGAGAGCCGAGGGGCGTTTCACGTGGCTCACCTGGCACCCGAACAGCCGCCAGGTGGTCGCCCGCGAGCAGAGCTTCGACCGCGGCACCTTCCGGTGGTACTCCTTCAACCGGCTCAGCGGCGAAAGGGAGCCCGTGTTTCCGGACGGCTTCGAGATCCGGACGCCCAGGGCGAGCACGATTGTCCAGGGACCCGGCGGACAGGACCAGTTCTCCATCATCGAGCGACGCTACAACGTGAAGGCGGAGGACCTCGATCAGCTCACCTGGTCGCCGAGCGGCCGGCGGATGGCCGGCGTCAAACGCGACGGCAAGCGAACCCAGGTCTGGCTCTTCGATGCGGATGGTGGCGGCAACGCCCAGGCCCGGGAGATCGACCGGCAGCTCACGAACCCCGTCTGGCATCCGAATAACGCGGACGTGGCCTGTCTCTCGATGTCGGGCCGCGATATCC
>JBDHFW010000158.1:0-6028 GCA_039590175.1 Gemmatimonadota bacterium
CACCTCGTTCTCCACGTTGTTCTCGGCGAGCAGCGTGTTCTCGAGCATGTACTCGATCGCTTGCTCTCGCGTCCAGCCGAAGGCGTGAATGCCGGTATCCACGACCAGCCGGCTGGCACGCCAGGCGTCGAACGAGAGAACGCCGAGCCGGTCCCGATCGTCGGTGTAGAGGCCCATCTCATCGGCCAGCCGCTCGGTGTATAGCGCCCACCCCTCGACGAACGCCGTGGCGCCCTGGTATTTCCGGAACTCCGGGATCTCCGTCAGCTCCTGTGCGATCGCCAGCTGGAGGTGGTGGCCGGGAATTCCCTCGTGATAAGCGAGGACCTCGGCGTCGTACCTCGGCCGGGTCTCCGGAGCGTAGGTGTTAATGAAGTACGTGCCGGGTCGCGTTCCATCTGAGGCCGGCCTCCGGTAGTAGGCGATCGTCGTGAAGGGCGCCTCGTACTCCGGAATCTCCTCCACCACGATGGGAGTTTCGGGAAGGCGCCCGAACCAGCGGGGGATCGCCGCCAGCGCCCGTGCCGTGGCCTCTTCCGCCTTCGCCTTCACCTCCGCGGCCGTCGAGAAATGCAGGGCTGGATCGGTGCGGAGCCTGCGCTGGATCTCGCTCACGTCGGAGGTGCCGAACACCGGCTCGCCCAGCGTCATCATCTCGGCACGGATCCGTGCATTCTCCCGGAGGCCGATCTCGTGGATCTCTTCCGCCGTCAGGCCGAGCGTCGTGTAGGAGTGCCGGAGGATTCGATAACATTCTTCACCGCCCGCCAGCCCGACCATCCCCACCTGATCTCCCGTCCGACCCGCTGGTAGAAGCTCTTCTTCGAAGGAACCCAACAAACGCTCAAAGGCTGGCCGCACGCTCTCCCCGATGGCCGCCAGCAGCGCGGTCCCGAATTCCTCGTGCTCCTCGTCCGACCATCCCTCTCGCCGCACCACGGCGGGCTCGGCGAGGGGCCATTCGGCGTCGGGCTTCTCCAGCTGCATCCGAAGCTGCTCGATCGCGTACTCGACGGAGAGCCGATTCGAGACCAGGCCATCCGCGAGGCCGATACGGAGGTTCTCGATGTAGGCGTGCACGTAAGGCCCCATGGCGCGCCACCGCCTGACCATCTTCTCGCCGTCGGCGGGCGTCTCGACGCGCTGAATGTCCGCGATGTTCAGGAGGCTCACCTGGGGTCCGCTTCGGTGGTCCACCCGCCACTCGGCGAGCCGGCACACGCGACGGTCGAGATCATCCTGCAGCTCTTCCTCGAGCGCCAGGTAGCTGATCAGGTCCTGTCCGGCTAGGCTCTCGCGCTCGATCGCTCCGAGTTCGGCGAGAAACGCCTCGATCGCCCCGTACCGCCGATCCCGGCCCGCCGGCGTGATGTCGGCGAGGCGGTCATCGTATCGGCGGTCGCCGATGCTTGTGGCCGACCTGGGACTCGTCTCCAGGTGCCACTCCCAGTACCGCTCGGCGAGCGCCGCCAAGGCCTCCGAGGCGGAGACGCCCTTGGTTCCGCCCTGGCTACCCGGATCGGGGCTGTCGCCGGCGGTGCAGGCCGCGGAGAGGAGGATGAGGGGGATCGGGAGGATCTTCAGGGCTGAGCGCATGTCGGACCTCTTGCATACGTCGTATCGGGCCGGGTCGAGTGGTTGCGAAACGAAGCTAGTGTACCGTCTCAGAAGTCACACTGGCATTCGGGGGCCGATTCATTCCGCTCGGCGGCGTTGCTCTTCCTCCACGTAGCGCTGCTACGCCTTCGTCGTCGCGCCTTGCCGAAGCAGACGACTGGGCCCCCTCGGTGCCCACCATACTTCTGAGACGGTACACTAGGCGGCGACTCGAAGGGCCAGCAAGGGAGAGGCATTCGCGCTCCAGCCGCTCTGGCAGGATTCCAGGTCAGGCCGCACACTGTTCCGGAGTTGCAACGAGGAGGATGGCGTGACCGAACCGTTCTATGTCTCTAGCGCGCAGGTGTGGAAGGTCGAGGGTGTCCATCGAAGGGCCCGGCTCGAGACCGGGACCGAGTTCGACATGGGCGTTCACGGCCCGATCAAGGAACACTACCGGATCGAGGCTCAGGATCAGCCGCTCCCCGTCGATTACATGGTGGCCCTCACCGGCGGTTGAATGCTGGGAACGCTCAACGGCGCGCTGGAGGCGCGCGAGGTCAGGCTCGACCCCGGGGCGATGATGGCGGCCGTCACGGGCTTCAACGAGATCGTGGACCGACTGCCGGTGCTCACCCGCATCGAGATCGAATACCGGTTACGGATCCCGGAGGGCACGCGGGATGTCGTCGACTGGGCCCTGGAGCTGCACCAGTCCAAGTGTCCGACGGCGGCGACGCTGCGCGGTGCGGTCGACGTCACCTGGACGGCGGAGATCGAGGAGGAGCCTTCCAAGGCCTGACACGGTGCGAGCCGACGGCCGTCCTCCATGGCCGTGCGCCTACTCCACGGCGGCGGGCGGCAGACGCGGCCGCTGCAGCCGCAGCCACAGGACGCCGCTCAGCAGGACGACCCCGCCGGCATACTGCAGGATCGAGATTCTCTCCCCCAGGAGCAGCGAAGCCAGAAAGACCGTAAGCAGGGGCTCCACGGTCGCGTATACGGCCGCCTGACCCGGCCCGATGTCCCGGATGCCGACGAGGAGCAGCGTGACCGGCACGGCCGTGGAGATCACGCCCATCAGACCTACCAGCAGGGCTCCACGAGGCCCACCGCCGAGCGTCAGACCTCCGAGAAGGGCCGCGGCCAGCGCCGCCACGGCGCCGGTCGCCAGAAGGCTGACGGCGGCCGCCCCGTGGGCCGGCGCGTCCTCGAGGATCGTCTTCCCCCAGAGGATGTAGATCGCGACGAAGGCCACGGCGACCAGGATCAGCAGGAGGCCGAGTGGGTCCGCGCGGCGCCCATCGAAGCCCACGATCAAGGCGCACCCCGAGATCGCGACCATGGTGGCCAACACTCGCGGTCGACTCAGCCGTTCACCGAGAAAGACGGCGGCCAGCACGATCACGACCGCCGGATAAGTGAAGAACACGAGCGAGGCGAGCGAGGCGGAGACCCACTGCAGCGCGGCGAGGTAAGCCGTCGCGTTCACGGCGTAAAGGACCCCCAGTGCGAGGAGGGAAGGCCATCGCGTCCGAGCTGGGACATGTCTCCGGGTCAGAGCGATGAGCAGCCAAAGCGCCGCCGTCGCCACCAGGAACCGCCAGGCGACCATCGGCAGAACCCGAACTCCCTCGGCCAGGGCGAGCTTGGCCAGAATCGGGAGGCTGCTGTAGCCGATGGCCGAGCCAAACACGGCCAGCGTGCCCCGAGTCTCCCTCGTCATCCGTCCACGCTCCCCGCGACCTCCAGCATCCTCTCTCCATCTTTGTTCTCTCGGGTACGACCTTCGATCTCGTCGTTAGGCGGCAGTCGCGGTAACATCCATCCCCTGGCCGCGCACGCCATACCACCGAGGTGATCACATGTTCACGAATCGATTCTCGAGATGGCTTCTCTCGCTTCCGGTCGTCGGAGTGTGCCTCATCCCGGCATGGGCGCCCGCTCAGTCACTGGACCTGGGCTCGTCGCGTCTGGTCGATCTCACGCATCCCTTCAACGAGCGCACCGTGTACTGGCCGACCTCGCCGTCGGCCTTCGAGCTCGACACGCTGACGTGGGGCCGAACGGACGCCGGCTACTTTTACGCGGCCGCGCGCCTGGCGACACCGGAGCACGGCGGCACCCACCTGGATGCCCCGATCCACTTCGGGGAGGGAAGGCGAACAGCGGACCAGATACCACTCGACCAGCTGGTCGGACCGGGCGTGGTCATCGATGTCTCGGACCGGGCTGGGCGCGATGCCGACTATCGTCTCACACGGGAGGACGTTCTGGCTTTCGAGGCTCGCCACGGTCGGATCCGCCCCGGCACGATCGTTCTGCTGCGCACCGGCTGGGACGGATTCTGGCCCGACCGAGCCTCGTATCTGGGTGACGACACTCCGGGCGACGCGACGAATCTGCACTTTCCGAGCTATGGTGAGGACGCCGCCCGGCTACTCGTTTACGAGAGGGAAGTGGCCGTGCTGGGAGTGGACGCGGCGTCGATCGACTACGGGGCGTCGGGGGACTTCGTCGTGCATCGAGTGGCTGCGGCGGCCGACGTGCCCGGTCTCGAGAACCTCACCCACCTGGGAGAGCTTCCCGAGACCGGATTCCTGGTGATCGCGCTGCCGATGAAGATCGAAGGAGGAACAGGCGGCCCGCTGCGGGCGATCGCCGTCGTTCCCCGTGACTGAGTTTCAGCCGCTCGCCCTCTTGAGGTTGATGCTTCCGTTCACGGTCTGCAGCGATAGGTCCGGTCCGCCGCCTCCGATCGTACCCTTGGCCCTTCGCATGCCGAAGCGCCCCTGCACGGTGATCGGGAAGTCGGTGTTGATGGAGCCGTTGACGGTCTGGGCCTCGATGTCGGCGGCCGCGTCTCCGGGGAGCTCGACCGTGATGCTACCGTTGACCGTCTGGAAGCTCAGGGGGCCCTCCGCGCGGCCCATCGAGACCGAGACGGAGCCGTTGACGGTTTGACCCTCGGCCGTGCCGGTGGCTGACACCTTGACGCCGCCGTTGACCGTGTGGGCGCGGACGTCGCCGTCGATCGACGTCGCCTCGATGCCGCCGTTCACCGTCTGCGCCGAGAGGTTCACGCCGCGAGGCACGCGCACGGTGAACTTCACCGACACGTCGTTGTCCTCCGCCCCGATCTTGCCGCTCTTTCCCGGGGCGCACTCGTAGGGCTCCTTGCCTGGCTTCCTGGGGTGCACGGCGCAGATCGTGACACCGTCGGCATGCTCCACCACCTCGATCCTGACCTCCGTTGGGTCGTCGTCCTTGCCCTTCTTGACGGCGACGACCTCGGCTTGACCACCGGAGATGCCCTCGGCCGTCACTCCGCCGTTAACGCCTTTGATCTCGAGGGTGGTGCCGGGTTGCATGGCGCCGCTCCAACGAAAGTCCTCGTTCTCCTGGACGAGGATCGGGGCTGCCGCATCCGGTCCATCGGTGGGTGACGGTGCGGTCGCCGTGCCACTCCACAGCGCCAAGCCGGCGAGACCGGCCGCCAGCGATACGCCGATCGGGTTCTTCATCGTCCTTTCGAACACATGCCTAACCTCCAGATCAAGCTTTTCTCGGCCGACGCGCGGTCTTCCTCCCTACTCCTCCGAGAGGTGACCTCGCCGAGTCAGGTGAATCGAGCCGTCGAAGGACTCGAGCTCGATGCGGGCGCTTCCGCTTCCCAGAACGAAGCTGAACCGCTTGGATTCCTGCTCGCCGGGCTCCAGGCTGACCTCGAAGTCGATCTCGAAGTCGGCGTCGAAGCTCGCGACCGACACCTTGGCGTTCGCTCCAGGCTGTACGCCGACGACGCAGTCGCCGTCGTGCGTCACGAAGCTGTAGCGTCCGCCGTCCCGGATGTCCCCATCCCACAGGATGTCCCCATCCACAGTCGCCGCCTGGACGTTGTCGGACGACGCATCCTTCAGGATGACGTCTCCGTCCACAGTCTGTGCTTCGATGCCGCCGGAGACGTCGGTGAGCATCACGTCACCGTCCACCGACGCGGCCTGCACGGTCGCTTCGGAGCCGAAGACCATGACGTCTCCGTCCACGGCGTGCAGGTCGACCTGGCCACGTCCGCCCTCGACGTGAATGTCGCCCTCCACCGTCTGCACGGAGATGTTCCCCTGCGTGCCGGTGATCCGCACGTCGGCGAACGGTGCGGAGATTTCGAGTGCGGCGGACACCGGGACCGTGAGCTCGAAGTCCACGATCGCCATTCCGGTGTTCGAGTGCGCGCTGATGGAGAGCTCGTTGCCGTCGAGCTCGAGCTCGATGAGGTCGTCGGAGCCGTGGTCGGCCAGCACACGTACCTGATTCTGGTTCCAGGTGGTGACGGTGACGTCTCCAGCGACCTGCTCTACCGTGATGCGGACGTCGCCAGGCACCGCGATCAGGGTATCCGTCTCTTGCGGGACACTCATCAGCGTGCTCAGGG
>JBDHFW010000159.1:0-6008 GCA_039590175.1 Gemmatimonadota bacterium
CATCGCCAGTCGTCGTCCGATCCTCCGCTGGCCCCGCGAGATCCCGATCAACGGAAGGCCGGGTGATGTCCACGAGGCCGTGGAGGCGTACGGCCGCTGGCTCGAGGAGACCCCTCTGCCCAAGCTGCTCCTGCATGCGCGGCCCGGAGGGATCATCGACGCGGCCGAGGTCGAGAAGCTTCGGGGCAGCCTTCCGAATCTCACCCTGGCCGACATCGGGCCCGGCATCCACTACGTGCAGGAGGACAACCCGCACGGGATCGGCGAGGCGATCGCGGAGTGGCTGAAGCGGCGCTGATTCCAGAGAGCCGTGAAAACTCCATACGCCGGCGTACACTTGCGCATGGCCTCCTACCCCCAAGGTTAACCGGGTATAGCCTTATACCTATATCATAGCCAGGAAAGGAGGTGTGAGGTGGGTAAGGGAACTGATCGGCGCACCTTTGTGCGCGGGGCTGCCGGTGCGGTAGGAATGGGAGCGGTGGCTGGGTTGTCACCGAAGCTCGGTTTCGCCAGCGCGATTGAGCCACGGGGGAATCCACAACCACAGGCAGATGTCGAGATTCCGGTTGTGCTAGTCCAGATCAAGAGTAAAGGGAACGCGAAGAAGAACGTGCTCGTGTGCCCTGACGTAGCGGCAAAGAAAAGCGATTCGGTTCTTTGGTTTGATGCTGGCGGCAACGTCGGCAATGTTACCCTCGATATCCTGCTCGTCCAATTCAAGGGAGGACGTACGCCCTTCGCCGATACCGACCTCCCGACGCCAATGGCAGCTAATGCCGTGAGCAACACGGCCGATAAGGGTCGTTATAGCTACCTTATCGTGGCCAGAGCCAGCGATAATAAGACGTACGCTCTCGACCCCGACCTCGACATCATCTAGGCGCACCGCGATCGGGCTTCAGCGCGGCGCACTCTCGGCGACGATCGCCTGAAAACGGGGGTCGTCGCTAAGGGGTCTCCACAGCCAATCGCTGGCGACATTCGCCTTCGCAGTGGGCCTGGCTTTCAGGTACTCGCCGAGCCTGATGATGGCCGTGTCGCGATCGCCGAGAGCGACACGCGCGATCGCCTCGTAGTACTCGAAGTAGGAATCCACCGAGCCCGTGTCTCGGACGCTTTGGATCGTATCACGGGCTCGCTGGACTACGTGGCGGGCGCTGTCCGGTAGTCCGGCCCGGGCCAGTACGGCTGCCATCATGACCCGCCGCTTCGGTGGATCATTCGGGTTGTCTCCGAGCGTGCGCTCGAGGATCCCGACCAGCTCCCAGGCCTCGTCCACGGGTGGCGGCATTCCTCCACCCGTAGCTAGGACGAGCAGCTCCAAGCCGGCGAAGGCGGGATCCTCCGGGTAGAGCTCGAGACCCTGTCTGGCCCAACCCAGCGCCTCCTCGAATTCCTCGGCGTTGAGCGCGGCGCGCCCCATCCAGGAGATGACGGTCCTCTTCTGCTCTAGGAAAGCATCAGTCTGTAGAGCACGCTCGGCTGCAAATCGGGCGTCCTCATAGCGGCCGGTGCGGACGTAGACGTGAGACAGCTCGGCCCACGCCCTCGCGAGCATTGGATCGCCTGCGATCGCCGCCTCCAAATCCGACTTGGCCAGCTCGTAGTGGGCGGTTGCCTCTTCCGGGTCGGCCTCCTGCCAGCCCAAGTACAGGTGAGCCGTCCCTCGCAGCTCGTTTGCGCCCGAGTCATCCGGCGCTCGCTCGAGCGCTCGTTCGGCGTGCGCGAGACATTCCTCGAGCGCCGGACCTGCGGGCCTGGACTTGCCGAGCCGGGAGACTTCCCATGCGACCCAACCCCGCCGAACGGTTGGCTCGATCCACTCGGGATCGAGCGATTCGGCGTCCGCGAACAACTTGTCCGCTCTTGCGTATGCCGCTGCGGCGTCGTCCGGATCTCCCGTGGAGGTGAGGTTCTTTGCAAAATCGACAGACGCCGCCGCGAGCTGCACGCGCTCCCATGCCTCGGAGCTCTCGGTACCGGCTCGCGCCTCCCTGATCCGGATGTCCTCGCCCAGCTGCTCGCGGAGGAAACGCGAGACCTCTTCCGTCAGGTCATCGAGGAGCGCGATATGATCGGTCCGGGGCCGCTCGACGGTACGGCTGTCGATATGAGTGTTCGTCGCCGCGTCGGTCAGCTGGACGTTCACGCGGACCCGATCTCCGGTGGCGGCCACGCTGCCGTCGACGAGCGTGCCCGCCCGAAGCGCGCGCACGATGCTGTCAACCGTGACATCGACGTTGCGGTAGGGCTTCACGCCGTTGCGTGAGATCACTTGCAGCCCATCTACCTGGCTCAGCTCCTGGATCAGCCATTCCGTCAGGCCGGCCGCGTAGTAATCGAATCCTCCGCCCTCGCTGAGGTCGTCGAAGTAGAGCACCGCGATTCGCCTCGGGTCGAGGTCGGCCAAAGAGACTTCCATCGGCGGCTCGATGGCAGCCGAGTCGTCGCCGTAGAACCGCGACGTGGTCCATTGGACGATCTCGGCGAAGTCGACGATCACCGCCGCGGCGGCGAGTGCCGCAACGGCGATGCCCAATCGGACGCGGTGCTTCTTAGGCTCGCCATCGGGTGTCTCCGCCTCAGCAGCGCCGACCGTCTGCGAGGTGCCGACCGCCTCCGGAGAGCCGTCCGCCGCGGCGGTCGTGCTCGTGACGCGGGCCGCAGCTGTCTCGCCGCTGGCCTCGGCCGCGGTTAGTTCGAATTCCGCGGTCGCCTGCGGCGCGCCTTCGAGCAGCGACTCGTCCGGAAGCGACCGCTTGCTGTCCACCGGTTGGGCGGGTGCTTGGGAGGCCTCGACGGGCGCTTGCGAGGCCTCGGCTTTGCCGGAGCGCGGTGCGGCCGCCTGTCGGGCGCGGATCTCCGCTACGAGAGTCTGCGTCTCGGGAGATGGCTGCAGGCCCAGCTCGTTCTCCAGCCGCCAGGCAAAGGCCTCGTACGCCCTGAGCGCCGCGGCGCGGTCGCCGACCCGGTCCAGCAGGCCCACCAGGCGCTGGACGGTGGACTCCTCGTCCGGCGCGTAATCGGCCGCCCTGCGAGCCCATGCCGCGGCCTCCGTCGGCTGGCCGGTGTCTTCCGCCGTCTGCGCCATCGTCCATGCCGCCTCGGCCGCCTGATTGCGCAGGGTCGTTCGCCTTCCGTCGAGCCACTTCTCGAATCCCGGAGCATCGGAGAGGAAGAAGCCCTCCAGAAGGTCGCCCTTGTAGAGCTCTAGGGCCGCTTCTGCTCGCCCATCCCGCACTGCGCTCTCGAACGCGGCTACATCGCACTCGAGGTGATCGCAGTCGATGGCCAGTTCTTCGTCCCCCCGCGAGGCCAGCGCGCGGGGTCCGAGGCCCCGTCGGAGCGTGTAGACCGACTGCCGCAAGGCGTGACGTGCGTGCTCTTCGTCGGATTCGGGCCAGAACAGGCCCAGCAGCGTGTCCCGTCGCACGTAATCCTGATTGGCGGAGAGGTAAGCGAGTAGAGCGACCCGCTTCGGCTGGGCCAAGACGGAGAGGATCTGCCGTCCGTCACTCGCTCGGAGGTCGAGCGAGCCCAAAAGAGACAATCGGATCATCGCCAGCCTTCGCAACGACTTATGGTGCCGTCACCGCAGAATGACGGCACATGGACGTCAGCGTGACGGGCCATCGCGATAGTCACCAACGTAGACGCCGCGCGGGCCGAATACAATCGCGACCCGAGCCCGCGGGCGGTGCAGAATGACGGTTGCGGTTGAAAAAGGAGTCTTCCGATGAGTGCCTCGACCTTAAAGCAGCCTAGATACTACGGCGGTCTGTTCAATCTCGAGCATCGGGTGATGAGCGGGGCGGTCGTCGCCCTCGCCGTCGTCGTCCTGGTCCTCGTCGGCCAGGAGGGCCGCGCGGTCCCGAGCGGCCTGCAGGTCCCCGGCGAGACTCCGGCGGCCGAGCCGGCGGACGACGGAGAGCTGAACGGGTGGGTGAGGCCGGCGGAGATCCGGGTTCAGGCCCCGAGTGCGAACGTGTTCGTGGGCGATCTTGACGAGTGGCTGCTGACGCCAGTCAAAGCCCTGGTGTCTCCGCAGATTGCCATCCCCCGGAGAGAGGCGGCCGTCACGCCCGCTCGGCCTGCCGCCGTGCAGGCGGATCCGCCCGACGTCGCATCGCCCGCGTTGGGCGAGTCGCTCGTTCCCAGCCCTCTCCATGCGCCCGGCGCGAAAGCGCCCAGGCAAGTCGGCCGGTGAGGGAGGTAGCCGAAAGCGCGAGCGCTCGGCCGAAATGGCAGGGGCTCGGCGGGGGCCGGGTCCCGCCACTCCGGCACGGGGTCACCGCCACTCAGGCGCCGTCCGCTAAGTGGCTGCGTAACGCCCCGACCGAACGGAATTGCTGGTGATGGCGGCCATGGCGGCCGTGGCCATCCTCCTCGCCTGAGGGCTGGCCCGACCGCCACCTTCCCACTGAGCCACTCGCCACCTGAACCACCCGCCACCTGAACGTCCGCCGCACGCATTCTGGTCTCAGTTCTCAGCCCCGCGCGTCGTCTATCCGTCTGACCGACTGCGCCGGCCGTGTCGGATATCTGCCGGATATCTGATACGTGCAGGGAGGATGACAAAAAGATGATGGGCGCAAAAAAACGGCCCAAGGGGGCCTGAAGAGGTAGGCGGAAGCGGCCGGACTCCGGATTGGAACGGCGTTAGACTCAGGCGGGACAGCGCGTTGTCCGCACGCACGATGACCGGAGCCTCGGTGCCAACCCGTCGCGGCAGTACCGTGACGGGAAACACCTGAGCCCGTCGCCGACCGCTTCGCTGATTCCAAGATTACATATATGTCGTGTCGAGTGCAACCGAGCACCGGAGAGTCGCCCTGTCACCTATTGCCTTTGGAGCCTGGCACTTTTTGCCTTTGGAGCGCGTTTCCTACAGGGGTGGCCGCATCCGCCCGTAGCTTCGGGGCGTGGCGGACCGAGATGGGCAGGAATATGTTACTCCCTTCTCCTTCGCCCAGTGCGGCCCTCGGGTGGGGCCGGGAACCGCGCCGAACCAAATCGAAGGAGACGGGTAATGTCGTTTGCCTCCCGAGGATTCTTTTCGAGGTCTCCGGGCAGGCGCCTAGATGTCGTTGTGAGTCGACGCACCGGGGGCTGGCTTCGGGGCTGTCGACGTTGGTTTCTCAGGATGTTGCGCATCACCAAGCAGAGGGAAGAACGCCGATGACACCGTTCCGCGCTGTCGTTTCATCGACGCTGCCGATCCTGGTCCTGCTCTCGCTAGCTCTGCCGGCCGACGTGCGAGCGCAATCCGCCGCCAAAGTCCTGGTCGCTCCTCTGACCACCAGCGGTGGTGTCGACGTGAAGTTCGGCGAGCGGGTCGCCGAGGAAGTCGGAAAGAGCCTCGAGGATTTCGACGCCATCGAACCGATGGAGAAGGGCGAGATCGAGGAGGCCCTCAAGCGATTCGGGCTCGAGGATCAGGTCCTCACTCCGATTCAGTGGAGGCAGCTGGCCGGCCAGCTCAAGGCTGATCTGGTGATGGTCGGCAACGCCGATCCCGCCGGGGGCGGCGTCCACGTCAAGGCGACCTTCGTCCAGTCCAAGTCGGGCGAGGAGCTGCAGATTCCCGAGTTCACGGTGGGCGGAGATGGCGGCTCCGAGGCCAAAGAGGCGTCACGCCGGATCATCGAGGCCTTCGATGCGCAGGTGGCCTACCTGAAGGCGGTGCAGTTCTGCCAGGAGTACCTGGCGGCCAACCAGTTCGAGGACGCGCTGCGCAACTGTGACGAGGCCATCAAGCTGAGACCGGAGGCGGGCCAGGCGCTCTACTTCCACGCCCGGACGTTGATGGGTCTCGAGCGTTGGGCGGAGGCCAGGCCCGAGTTGGAGCAGGTCCTCGCCGCCGAACCGTCCAAAGAGGAAGGGATCCAGTCGCTCGCCTTCGTCTGCGCCCAGCTCGGGGACACGGAGTGCGCCAACGACTACTACGGGAAGTACCTGGACTTCAATCCGGATGACGCCGAGGTGCGGCTGAACATCGCGTTCAA
>JBDHFW010000160.1:0-13120 GCA_039590175.1 Gemmatimonadota bacterium
CGACGCCGGACGTCTACGGGCGGCCTACGAGAGGGCGGGCGTCTCCCCCCTCGGCTCGGGTGCCCTCGCCGGCTCCCGGCACCCGATCGATCCGCACCGCTCGGCGGCCCTCCTAGGGCTGGCGGAGGTCTGCCCGAACAGTTTGCTGGCAGTGGCCGACCGCGACTATGTGGCTGAAGCGACATTCGCCTGCGCCCTGCTCATGGTGCACATGAGCCGCTGGGCCGAGGAAGTGATCCTCTGGACCTCACTCGAGTTCGGCTTTGCAGCGCTCTCCGACACGGTCGCGCAGGGGAGCAGCCTGATGCCGCAGAAGAGGAACCCCGAGGCAGCCGAGCTGATCAGGGGAAAGAGCGGACGGGTGATCGGAGACCTGACCGGCCTGCTGGCGACCCTCAAGGGACTTCCGTTCGCCTACAACAGCGACCTGCAGGAGGACAAGGAGCCGCTGTTCGACGCGTTGGACACTGCAACCGGCTCGCTAGGCGCCGCGACGCAGATCTCCCGCGGCCTCATATACGACACCGAGCGTATGAGATCGGCCCTCGACGCGGGCTACCTGACCGCGACGGACCTGGCCGATCTGCTGGTCGAGCGCGGGACCCCGTTTCGCGAGGCGCACTCTGCGGCTGGAGCGGCGGTGCGTGAGGCCGAGGCGCGGGGCTGCGAGCTCTGGGAGCTCGAGCCCGAGGATCTCACTGGCACGGGCGTGGAGCTCGACACCGAGCTGCTTGAGGAGATCCGGCCCGAGGCGGCCGGCGCGGCCAGGCTCTCCCATGGCGGCCCGTCGCCGGAGCGCGTCGGCGAGCAGCTCGAAGAGGCCGCGAAGGCCCTCGAACGCCTGGGCCGCTGGGTCGAAGAGGTGCTCCCACCGCCGATCTACAGGGCGCACGCGGAGGGCCGAACCCTCGAGGAGGAGTTGGCGTGAGCCCGAGAACGCGCCAGGAGCGGGAGCTGGCGATCCTTCAGATCCTGGCCGAGCGCGAGGTTCACACCCAGGGCGAGCTGGTGGCCGAGCTTCACGCCCGCGGCTTCGTCGTGACGCAGGCCACGGTCTCACGGGACATACAACGCCTGGGGATCGTCAAGCTGCCCTCGCCGGGCGGCGCGCCGCGGTATGTCCCGAGCGACGAGGCGATCATCTCCCACAACGGCGCGGGCAACAATGGCGGGAGAGCGCGAGAACAGCTCGCAGCCGCCTTTCGCGAGTCGGTGCTGGAGGTGGATGCGGGAGAGGCGCTGCTGGCCGTCCGCACCCCACCGGGCGTGGCCAACGCGGTGGCCATCACGATCGACCGCTCGCGCATCCCGGAGATCGTGGCCACGCTTGCGGGCGACGACACGATCTTCATCCTATCGAAGAGCGTGGCAGACCGCCGCAAGGTTCGGCGTCTGCTGGAGGGATACCTCTAGGCCGGACGCCCGGCGCCAAGCCTCAGACCTCCGCGTAGCGTGCCATCACGAGATTCCAGCCGGTATCGTAGCTCGCTGTCGTATGCCCAACTGCTAGTCGGCCAAGTCGGACCCGAGGACACGTAGCCGTTCGGCTTGACGCCGCGCCTCCTCCTCGGGAATCCCGCAATGCCGCGCGACGCGTTGCACGATCAGCAGTGCTGTCTCCACCTCCTCGCTGATCACGACATCCGCGCCGGCTTGTTCGAGCGGACCTGCGTCGATCATGTAGCGGGCCCTCGCGATGACCGGGAGGGAAGGATTGGCGAGCTTCGCCTGCTGGACGATGCGGACCGACGCTACGGCGTCGTTGATCGCGACCACGAGCAGCATCGCGTGGCGGACACCGGCCCTCTCCAGCACCTCGGGCCTCCCGAGATCCCCGTAGAGGAAAGGAACACCCCGCGCCTCGGCTTCGACGGCGGTTACCGGGTTGAGGTCCACGATACGATAGGGGTGGTCAAAGGCCTGGCATACGCGCTCGACATAGCGGCCGGTGAGGCCGTATCCGCAGATGATGACGTGATCGCGGAGGCTCGGCAGCGTCTCGGAGGATGGCTCGCCGCCATCATCGGCAGGAGCCGCCCCGGGCGGTCCGAGGACGCGGCGAACCACCGGTTCCAGCTGCATGAGGAACGGGGTGGCGATCATGAGCAGGACGACGACGGCCAGGAACATCTGGTCCCCCGTTGGACCGATTCCGGCCGGCGAGAGACCGTACTCGCGGCCGGTGTCGTGGAGTACCAGGGAGAACTCGCCGATCTGCGCGAGGCCGAGCCCGACGAACACCGCGACCCAGGACGGATAGCGAAGCGCACGGACGCTGGCTGCGGTCACGATGCTCTTGATCACGAGGACGCCGAGCGCGGTGCCGAGCAGAAGCCACGGTTCCCTCGCCGCCACGCGGACGTCCAGTAACATGCCAACGGAGACGAAGAAAACGGCGTTGAACACCGTGCGAAGGGGGATGATCTCCCCGACGGCATGTTCGCGGAAGCGGCTTCCGCTGACCGCGAGCCCGGCCAGGAACGCGCCGAGCGCGAGGCTGACGCCGGCGAGGCTCGCCATCCAGGCGATCCCGAAGCAGATCACGACGACCACGAGGAGGAATAGCTCGGGACTCCTGAGATGAGCGACTCGGTCGAGGACCGGGGGGACGATCCTGCGGCCGGCCTCGATGACGATCCCGATAATCAGCAAGCCTTCGAGAAGCGCTAGCACAACCGCTCCGAGAGAGCCGCCGCCGCTTCCCAGGATCGGGATCGTCAGCACCATGACCACGATCGACAGGTCCTGGAAGACGAGGATTCCGACGGAGATCTGGCCGGCAGGCGTGTCGATGCGCGCCCGGTCGGAGAGCAGCTTGAGCACGATCGCCGTGCTGCTCAGGGCGACCAGGTAGCCGGTGTATACGCCGAGACGCCACTCGATCCCGAGCAATGCGAGAAGGAAGGTCACCAACCCTACGGTGGCCACTACCTGGAGTCCCCCTCCGAGCACGATGTAGCGACGGATCCGAGCCATCCTCTCGACGCTGAACTCGACTCCGATCGTGAACAGCAGGAGGATGATGCCCACCTCGGCGGTGCTCGAGATCAGGTCGATGTCTCGTACGACGCCGAGCGCGTATGGCCCGATGAGGATGCCGGTGAGGAGGAAGCCGACGATCGGGGGTAGTCTCAGCCGTTGGCACAGGTAGACGAGGACCGTTCCGACCGCGAAGATCGCGATCATCTCTCGCAGGAAGGGCAGCTCGCCGGCTGGTGCCGCCAAAGGTACGGCCGCGATCACGGTGGGACCGATCGGCTTCCCCGGTCCAACCGGCTGCCTAGCGCTGCGGCTCGACGACGACCTTGAGCGAGTCCCCGCCCTCGATCACCATATCGAACCCCTGCTGCGTCTCGGCCAGTCCGAGGCGGTGCGTGACCATGCCGGCCATATCCACGCGGCGTGCGACGATCAGGTCGAGCGCCCTCCTCATGTCGTCCGGCGGGCCCGCGTAGGAGTGGACGATGTTGGTGCCGTTCGCCCACACCTCGAGGAGCGGAAACTCAAGGGTGACGCCGGGATCGGCGGGCGCGTACCACATCAACGTCCCGCCCCGGTCTACGCAGCCGAGCGCCTGCCAGATCGCCGGCAGGGCCCCCGTGCACACGAACACCCTCTCCGCCAACCGGCCCTCGTTGGCCTCCCGGATGCCGGCCGCGACATCGGAGTCCGCCGGTAGCGCGGCGTCGGCCCCGAAGCGACGGGCTTCGGCCAGCCGGCGCTTGTCGATGTCCGTGGCGACGATGGGCCCCGCTCCCAGTGCCCGGGCCAGCTGGATGAAGAGGACGCCGGAGATCCCGCTGCCCAGCACCGCCACGCTCTGCCCGGACTCGAGCCTCGCGATCCTGAACGCCCTGACCGCGCAAGCGAGCGGCTCCACGAAGGAGGCCTCCTCAAAGCTGACGTGGTCCGGCAACTTGAAGGTGCCCCGATCCACGTTGATCGCCGGGAGACGGACGAGCTCCGAGAAGCCACCGGGGTCGAAGTGGGTCGCCTTGAGCGCGTCGCAGACACTGTGGCGGTCGGTAAGGCAGTACCTGCACGTGTTACAGGGGACGTGGTGGGTAGTGACGACCCGGTCGCCGACCGCGAACCCCTCGACGCCGGCTCCCACCTCTTCCACGACGCCTGCCACCTCGTGGCCGAGCACGATCGGGGCTTTGGGGACCCGATACCACTCCATGATGTCGGAGCCGCAAATCCCGCTGGCCTCGATGCGAACGAGGAGCTCCCCGGGCCCGATCTCGGGTCGGGGCCGCTCCTCGAGCCGGATGTCCCGGTTGTTGTAGTAGACCGCGACGCGCATGGTCGAGCTCAGCGCCCGGTTCAGCTGAACCGGGCGGCGGTCGAGCCGGGGGCGTTCAAACCGGCTGCGGCTCCAGCGCGGGCGAGCCCGCCTTGGCCTCCTGGTAGATCTCGAACGCCTCTTCCGCGCCGCGGTTCTCCTGGACGATCGAGCGCACGGCCTTGATCATCCCGACCGGGCTGTCGGACTGGAAGATGTTGCGGCCCATGTCCACCCCCGAGGCGCCGCACTGAATGGCGTCGAAGGCCATCTGGAGGGCATCCCGCTCCGGCTGCTTCTTGCCGCCTGCGATCACGATCGGCACTGGCGTGTTTCGCACGATCTCCTCGAAGCCCTCGCAGTAGTAGGTCTTCACCATGTGGGCGCCGAGCTCTGCCGAGATCCGGCAAGCCAGGCCCAGGTAGCGCGCGTCGCGGTTCATGTTCTTGCCCACCGCCGTCACCGCCAGGACGGGGATCCCGTGCTCCTGCCCGGCATCGATCAGCCTGGCGAGGTTGAGCAGCGTCTCGCGCTCCCCTTCCTCTCCGACGAAGATCGAGAGGGTGATGGCCGAGGCGTTCAGCCGGATGGCGTCCTCGACCGCCACCGTGAGGCCCTCCTCCGAGAGCTCCCTCAGGATGCTGGTCCCGCCCGACATCCGAAGCACGATCGGGATGTCCGTCTCCGGCGGGATGCAGGAGCGCAACACGCCGCGCGTCAGCATCAGCGAGTTGGCGTACGGCAGCAGATCCTTGACGGTCTCGTACGGCTCCTCCAGGCCCGATGTGGGCCCGAGGAAGTAGCCGTGATCGATCGCCAGCATCAGCGTCCGGCCCGTCTCCGGCCGGAAGATCCGGCTCAGCCGGTTCTTCATTCCCCAATCCATCTCGTTAGTCCTCCATCTCGGGCGAATACTCGCCCTTTCGAGCCGCCGCCGTGAGCTTGGCCCGCTTGTAGAACGCCTCCTTCGCCGCCTCCACGTTCGCCTCTTTGCCGCCCCACACGGCCAGCGGCGAGGCCTGGAGACCGCGCCCGTACGAAAACGTGAGCTCCCACGGGCCGCGATCGACCAACTCGTTCATCGCGTTGAGGTTCACCGTGGCTTCCACATCGCTCTGGCCGCCTGAGAGGAAGGCGATCCCCGGAACGGCCGCCGGCACGGTGCGCATGAACGCCGTGACCGTCGCCTCGGCGACACCGTCGCCTCGGCGACTTCCTCCGGTGACGCGCGGTCCGAGGCGTCCTTGCCGGAGAGTACCATGTTCGGCTTCAGAACCATCCCCTCGAGGATGACGCCCTGGGAATCCAGCTCCGCGAACACCCGGTTCAGGGTGGCCTCGGTGACGTCGAAGCAGGCCTCGATGTCGTGGTCACCGTCCATCAGGACCTCTGGCTCGACGATCGGTACCAGGTCGGCCTCCTGGGAGAGCGCGGCGTACCGGGCCAGGGCGTGCGCGTTCGCATCGATGCAGTATTGGGTCGGTATCTCGTCGCCGATCGTGATCACCGCCCGCCACTTCGTGAAGCGCGCACCCAGCTCCCGGTACTCGTTGAGCCGACCGCGCAGGCCATCCAGCCCGTCGGTGATCTTTTCGTCCGGCGAGTTCGCGAGGGGGTTCGTGCTCTTGTCGACCTTGATCCCGGGAATCACCCCCTCGCTCTCGATGATCTCGACGAAGGAGTGGCCGTCGTCGGCCGACTGCCGGATCGTCTCGTCGAAGAGGATCACGCCGCTGATGAACTCGCCGAAGCCCTCGGTGGTGAAGAGCAGCTGGCGCCAACCGCGCCGATTGTCCTCGGTGTTCTCGGCTCCGATGCTGGCCAGGCGCTTGGCGATCGTGCCCGTGCTCTCGTCGGCGGCGAGGATTCCCCTTCCCGGCCCCACCATCTCCATGGCCGTCTCGATGAGTCTGACTACATCCATGTCGCGCTCCATCCTTACGATGCAATATCCAACCGGCGTGCCTGTCGCTCCGGGCAGGGCCGGTCGCGGGCCGCGGTACCGTCCACTGAATATGCCGTCAGGTCCGGGCTAAGGAGATTACTGCGGAGGCCCGAAAAGAAAAAGGTGGACCGGAACGCGACGGGTCGACCGCGGTAGTTAGCTTCCGTCGCATCGAGACAGAGAACCAGCGAGGTGCGGTGGGTCCACGGACGGCCCGAGACTCCGTGACCTCCGTACGCATCGAAGGGTGAATACACATGGGGTGCGCATGAAGATGAAGATCGAGGTCACCAAACGGCTACTATCGCTATCCGCGGCCGCGGCCGCCCTGATGGCCACGGCCGTCCAGCCGGCTTCTCTCCGAGCGCAGGGCAGCTCCGCCGAGCTGGAGGCCGGAAGCCGCGTCGAGACCGTCGAGGTCACCCCCGGTGCCCCGCTACGCGTGGGCATGGGGGACACCCTCGCCGTGAGCTTGGACTTCCTGGACGATCAGGGAGAGGAGATCCGGGGGTTTCGATGGGGTTTCCAGTTCTCACCACCCATCGTCGGTGCGAGGCCGGACCGCGCCCGTGGTCAGGGCGCCTTCGAGATCTGGGGAACGAAGCCGGGACGCAGCTCACTTCAGATCGGGGTGCTCGTCACCGATGACGAGGGGAACCCGTCTCCCCAGCTCATCGAGCAGATCGATGTGATGATCGAGGATTGGCCGGTCGGGCGGGTCGAGATCGAGCCGCTCGGCTTCGAGGCGTATGCGGGGACGAGCTTCGAGCTGGCCGCTCGTGCTATCACGACCCAGGAGACGATCCATGCGACGGCCCGGCCGCTATGGCGTTCCGAGACCCCGGCCGTGGCCACCGTGACCTCCACGGGGGTTGTGACCCTCCTCGGGACCGGCACCGCACGGCTCACGGCGGGCGTTGGTGGCGCTTCCGATGAGATCGCGTTCGAGGTCGTCGAGAACCCGGTGGCCGAGGTCCGCGTGACCCCCGCGGCCGGGTCGGCTCGCACCGGCGACGTGATTCGTTTCGAAATCACTGCGCGGGATGCGGCGGGGCGCCCGGTCTCGGACGCGGCGCTCAGCCACGCGGTTCAGGCGATCCCAGCCGCGCCGACCCCCGGGGCCACGATCTACGAGGACGGCGCCTTCGTGGCGGAGCTCCCGGGCTCGTACCGGGTGTTCGCCTCGGCGGGCACGGCGAGCGCCTCGGCCGTCGTCGAGGTGGCGCCGAGGCCGAAGCCGACCCCGGTCGAGCTGATGGGACGAGGGGGCAACCTCACGTCCGCCAGCAGCGACCTCTGGGTGTTCACCGGCGTGGACGGCCGCGACTACGCCTACCTGGGAACGATGCCATCGGGGGGCGGCGAGCGCCTCTACGTCTGGGACGTGACGGACCCGACCGACGTGGTGCTCTCCGACTCGGTAGCGATCGACGCCCGCCGCGTCAACGACGTCAAGGTGAGCGACGACGCGACCTGGGCGGTCGTCACCCGCGAGCAGAACAGCGCCCGCGGCAACGGCATCGTGGTCCTGGACCTGAGTGATCCGGGCCACCCCACGGTGCTCTCCGAGCTCACGGAGAACCTCACGGCTGGCGTCCACAATGTCTGGATCAACGGCAACGTCGTGTACGCCGTGAACGACGGCACGAACGCCCTACACATCCTCGATCTGTCCGATCCCGCGAACCCCGCTCACCTCGGCATCTGGGATGTCCGGCCGGGCGAGGAGGACAAGACACTCCACGACGTCTGGGCCCAGGACGGACTGGCGTATCTCTCCTACTGGGATGACGGGCTGGTCATCCTCGACATCGGCGCCGGGATCAAGGGCGGAACGCCCACCGAGCCGCAGTTCGTCTCGCAGATCAAGTACCGCGTCGACCACGGAGAAGAGTACGGCAACACCCACACCGCCTTCCGGTACGGAGACTACGTCTTCGTCGGCGACGAGATCTTCGGCTGCAGCGCCTGCATCAACGGGCCCCGCGGCTACATTCATGTGATCGACGTCTCCGACATCGAGAACCCCGTGGAGGTCGCCAAGTACGAAGTGCCCGAGGCCGGCGCGCACAACGTCTGGGTGAAGGACGACATCCTCTACGTCGCCTACTACCAGAGCGGCCTGCGGATCGTGGACGTCTCCGGTGAGCTTCGAGGCGACCTCTACCGACAGGGCCGGGAGATCGGATCCTACCACACGGCCGGTAAGGAGGAGGACGCCTACGCGCCCAACCAGGCGTTCGCCTGGGGGCCGCACCCGTTCAAGGGCAACATCTTCGTGAGCGACAACAACAGCGGGCTGTGGGTGCTCCATCACGAGCCCCCGCGGGCGCTGGTTCCGTAGGAGACGGCACCCTTGTCTCACTCCGCGAGCTGGCGGATGCCTGATCTTCGGAGCCTCACTAGAGTCTCCTCAGGGCATCCGATGCTCGCTTCGCGAAGACAAGGGCACCGCCGCTTTGGATATCTGCGACGCGACACGACTTGCGAGAATCGCACACAGACTTGGGAGAGAGACTTGGAGCAGTTTGGTAATGACGGCCGCCGGCCGGGGGCTATGGTGACAGCGGCGGTGCTCGCGGTGGCGGTGCTGGTCGTGCCCGGTCGCGCGGCGATGGCGCAGACCGAGCACTCGACCGAGAGTTCAGGGCGCACGGTAGCGAGCTCCCCCGCGCAGACGCCGGAGGCGAATTACTGGGTCTACGTGGCGAACGAGGCGTCCGACGCCGTCTCGCGTGTCCGCTTTGGCCCGGACGGCCTGGTCGTGGAGCGCTCGATCGAGGTCGGCATCCGCCCCGCGGACATCGACGGCGCGCACGGCGTGACGGTCTCGCCGGATGGGCTCTACTGGTACGTGTCGGTGGCGCATGGCACACCTTTCGGCGAGGTGTGGAAGTACACGGCCGGCAGCGACCAGCTGGTAGGCAAGGCGGCGGTTGGCATGTTCCCGGCCACGATGGCGGTCACGCCGGACGGGCTCTCGCTCTTCGTCGTCAACTTCAACCTGCACGGGAACCCGGTTCCCAGCTCGGTCTCTGCGATCTTCGCCACGGGGATGCTGGAGCTGGCCAAGATCGAGACGTGCGTGAAGCCCCACGGCAGCGCGATCAACCGTGCGGGCACGCTGCACTACTCCGCCTGCGTGGGGAGCGATCAGATCGTCGAGATCTCGGTGGACGACCTGGCCGTGACGCGCCGGCTACTCATGACGCCCGGCGAAGAGCGTCTGCTGGCGTCCAGCGAGGAACACTCCGAGGGAGCGGCCCGCTGCAAACCGACGTGGGTGGCCGTCGCGCCGGGCGATCGGCAGCTGTACGTGGCCTGCAACGGGAACAAGGAGGTGCTCGAAATCGACGCCGCCGACCTTCAGATCACCCGTCGCTTCCCGACCGGGAAGGGTCCGTACAATCTGGCCGTCAGCCCGGACGGGAGGTACGTGGTGGCGACGCTCAAAGGTCAGGGTTCCGTCGCCATCATCGATCGCCGGAGCGGTGACGAGCGCCGAGTCGATGCCTCGCAGGCGGTGACCCACGGGGTCGTCGTCTCGCCCGACTCGCGCTACGCCTTCGTCTCCAACGAGGCGATCGGCTCGACCCTCGGAACCCTCGACGTCATCGACCTCGAGCGGGCGGAGCGGGTGGCGAGCACGCCGCTCGCTCTCCAGTCCGGGGGTATCGCCTTCTGGAAGATGGAGCCCATCGCCGAAGGCACCTGAGCAGATCGTGCCGGAATTTCCGCCGGAGATCGCACCGGGAGTCCGCGAGCTGGACCATACGGCCGATGTCGGAATCGCCGTGACGGCGGCCGAGCCGGCGGAGCTGTTTCGGCGCGCCGCCCTCGGAATGGCCCGACTGATGCGGGAGGGGACCGAATCGGAACGGTCGGTAGAGCGGGTCGTGGAGCTGCAGTCCGATTCGCTGGACCTTCTGCTGGTGAGCTGGCTGGCAGAGCTGCTCTACCTCGACGAGGTCGACGGCTTCGTGTTCGAAGATGCCGCCTTCGTGGAACTGGGGGAAGCAGGCCTGAGGGCGAACGTGATCGGACGGATCGAGCCGGAGGTGCCCCATCGACAGCTCAAGGGTGTAACCTACCATGGCCTGCGCGTGGAGCCGGCCGGCGATGGCTGGCAGGCTCGCGTGATCTTCGACATCTGAACGCCCCATGACATCTCAAGGCCGTACGAAGACACCTGAACGCCCCGTGAAGATGCGTCAGCTGGACGAGTACCGGTGGCTCATCCCCCGCCAGGGAAAGATGAGAGTGGACGGTCTCGTCTACGCCGACCGCCGCCTGATGGAGAACATCCGCGGCGACGAAGCGATCCGTCAGGTGGCGAACGTCGCCTGCCTTCCCGGCATCGTGGGTCGGTCGATCGGGATGCCCGACATCCACTGGGGTTACGGCTTCGCGATCGGCGGCGTCGCTGCTTTCGATCCGGACGCGGACGGCGTGGTCAGCCCGGGCGGCGTAGGCTACGACATCAACTGCGGCGTTCGCCTGCTCCGCTCCGATATCACCGCCGAAGAGCTGAAGCCTCGCATCGACCGGCTGATGAGCCAGATCATGCGCGACGTCCCGGCGGGGGTAGGCGCCGGCTATCGCGGCTCCGGCCTCACTGGAGGGGCCGTGAAGGACGTGCTGACCGAGGGCGCGGCCTGGGCGGTTGAGCAGGGCTTCGGCACCCAGGACGACCTGGAGCACATCGAAAGCGGGGGCACGCTCGCGGGCGCCGACCCCGGCCGGGTCAGCGACCGGGCCATCAAGCGCGGCAAGCCTCAGGTCGGAACGGTCGGCTCAGGCAACCACTTTATCGAGGTCGGCGTGGTGACCGAGGTATACGACGAAGCGGCGGCCGGAAGCCTCGGCCTTCAGCCCGGCACGGTCACCGTCTTCATCCACTCGGGTTCCCGTGGCCTCGGACATCAGGTCTGCACGGATTACCTGGACGTGATGTTGAAGGCCACCCGCAAGTACGGGATCGATCTTCCCGACCGGCAGCTGGCGTGCGCACCGCTCACCTCCCCCGAGGCCGAAGACTACTTCGCCGCGATGTACGCGGCCGCCAACTACGCCTTCGCCAACCGGCAGATGATGTCCCACCGCGTTCGTGAGGCGTTCGCGCGCATCTTCGGGCGCCCGTGGGAGGCCAAGTGGGAGTCCCATGAGGTGGAGGGCCGCGCGCGCCGCCTCTGCGTGCACCGGAAGGGAGCGACGCGCGCCTTCCCGCCGGGACACCCGGACGTGCCGGTCGCGTACCGGGATATCGGCCAGCCGGTGTTTATTCCGGGCGACATGGCCCGCTATTCCTACGTGCTTGTGGGTACCGACGGCGCTTACTCGGAGACGTTCGGATCGACCTGCCACGGCGCCGGCCGCCGCATGAGCCGGCGTCAGGCCAAGAAGTCGGTTCGCGGGCGCAACCTCAAGAAGGAGTTCGAGGAGCTCGGCATCGAGGTCCGTGCCTCCTCATTCGCCACGGTGGCGGAGGAGATCCCGGAGGCGTACAAGGACGTGGCGGATGTCGTGGACGTCGTGGATCGGGCCGGGATCGGACGAAAGGTCGTGCGGCTCAAGCCGCTGGGGGTCCTGAAGGGCTGAGGCCGATTCGCTCCGCCAGAGCGTCGAAGCGGGGATCGGAACGCAGGTTCTCGTAGGCCGGGTCTACCCGGAGAAAGACCAGCACCCAGCACCGCTCTTCCAGGGCCTTCTCCAACCACTCGAAGGCCTCGTCGGCCTCGCCGAGGGCGGCGTGGACCAGCGCCCGATAGTCGGGAAAGATCGGCGCCCGCTTGGCGCGTTGCTCGAGCCGGACGTACACCTCACGAGCCTCGTCATTGCGGCCGGCCAGCGCGTGCGCCTGGGCAAGCAGGGCCACCAGTCCGGGGTGCTCGCCGATCCGCTCGATCCACTCCTCGTAGAGCTCGACCGCGTCGTCGTGCCGTCCCGCCTGGACGTAGGCCGGCCCCAGGAACCAGGGAACGATGACGAAGTCCGGATCCATCGCCACGACCCCCTCGTAGCGCTCCACAGCCTGTTCGTACTCTCCTAGGAAGTAGTTGGACCAACCCAGGCCGACCGCCACGGTGAGGGAGAGCGGATCCAGATCGTGCGCTCGCTGCAGCTCTTCATTGGCCTGCTGCAGACGCCCCATCGCCATCAGGTACTCGCCGTACCAGTGATGCACGGTCGGGTAGCGGGGGTTCAGCTCGATGGCGTGCTGGAACTCCGCGTCGGCTCCCGGAAAGTCCCACTCGTAGATGAACTTGGCATACGCCCGCGACGTGCAGGCCTCGGGCACGCACGCCTCCAGCTCGAGGGCCTTCTCGGTGGCCTCCTGGATCCGAGCGTAGGCTTCATCGGCCGTCAGGTATCGGTACCAGCCAAGCAGGCTGTACGCGTCCGCGAGGCCTGCGTAGGCGAGGGCGTAGTCGGGATCGAGTGAGATCGCTTCCTCGAAGCACTCGATGCTCGCTCGGAGGCCGTCGGCCCTCCGACCGTTGCACAGAAACCGGCCCTTCAGATAAAGCTGGTAGGCCTCCAGCACGTCCGTGTGGCTGCGAACGAGCGGTGGAGCCGTCTCGCCGGGCTCCCCTCCGAGCTCGGCGCGCAGATGCTCGACGATCTCGCGGGCGATCTCCTCCTGGACCGCGAAGATGTCAGCCATTTGACGGTCGTAGCGCTCTCCCCAGATCCGGAATCCGTCACGGACATCGACCAGCTGGACCGTGATCCGCACGCGATCATCGCCCATGCGCACGCTGCCCTCCAGCACCGTACTCACATTCAGAAGGTCACCGATCTCGCGCACGTCCTCGGCGGCATCCTTGAACTTGAATGACGAGGTGCGTGCAGCGATCCGCAGCCCATCGACCTGAGCGAGCGAGGAGATC
>JBDHFW010000161.1:0-9275 GCA_039590175.1 Gemmatimonadota bacterium
CCTCGCCCTGCTCGCGATCGTCGGCCGCGCGGCGTTCCCGGACCTGATGGAGTCCACGTCGATCGTCGGGCGAGCGGGCTCGGAGACGGTCATCCTCTACATCGCCCGGCATGGCTTGCCGCTGGCCGGCGCCGCGATCCTGCTCGCCGCCGCGGTCGCGATCGTCCTCTCGACGGGCAACACCTTCCTTCTCGTCCCGTCGACGAACGTCAGCCGCGATCTGTACCAGCGCTTCGTCAACCCCGAAGCCTCCGAGCCGCGGATGCTGCTCGTGCAGCGACTCTCCATCGCCGCTTTCGGAGTCCTCGCCCTGCTGCTCATCACCCAGTTCGACACGATCCTGGCGATGGCCCTGTACGCCTACTCGCTGGTGGGAGCCAGCCTGACCCCCGCGCTCCTGGCGGCGTTTCTGTGGAGACGTGTCACCGTCGCCGGAGGCGTGGCGTGCCTGGCAGGAGGCCTGGCCACGCTGCTCGGGATCGCAGTCCTGAGCCGTTTGGGAGTGGACTTTGCCCTCACCCTCGGTGGCACCGAGTTCGACTTCGCGAGCAGCGACTACATCGTGATTCCGGGGGTGCTGGTCTCCACCGGACTGATGGTCGCGGTGAGCCTTCTCACGCCGCCTTCACCAAGGTACAAGTGGGAGCCGTTCTTCGTGCCGCCAGGTGAGGGACTGGAAGAGGCCATCGAGGAGGAGCGACGACACGGCCTGGAGGTACCGGCGGAGCCTGTGGACCCCGCCTCGGGGATCGAGCCCGGCGAGGTCTGATCTACTCCCGGTCGTCCTCCATCTTGCGCTTCAGCTTCTGCAGCAGCTCGTCGCCCTCGAACTCGTAGCGACGAGTGCCGAGATCGTCGAACTCCGCCTCGAGCTCCGGATCATCCCCTCCGAGGTCGCGCTCCACCTCGTCGCGCGCCGCCGCCAGATCCTCATCGCGCGTCAGACTCTCTTCCACGCGGTCGAAGGCGCCCGCGGCGCCTCCTGAGGCTTCGTTCAGTCGCTGGCCCGTCTTCGCCCGCCGCTCACGCATCAGGAGCACGTCCTTCTGCGTGCGGGCGCTCTTGAGCTGCCGGGTCATCTCATCGATCTCGACGCGTTTGAGCTGTAGCTCGGCCTCGGCCGCCTCCCGCTTCTGCAGGAGCATCTCGGCCCGGGACTTGTGTTGCTCCGCGAACCGGACCGCGACCTCGACCGTCTCCACGTCGCCGATCGTGTTGGCTTGGTCGGCCCGGCGCACCGCGTCCTCCGCCCGCTTCAGCTCGGCGACCCGGCGGGCCTCCATCCCACTGACCTGCCGCTCCAGCTCCGGCAGCCGCGCCTTCGCCTCGACGAGCTCCTCGCGCATCGCGTGGATCAGCCGCTCGACATCCTCCTCCGAGGTGCCGCCCATGCGCTCCTCGAGGCTGGAGAGCGCGTCGTCCAGGGCCTGCTTCAGCTTCTTGAACATGGGTTGAAGTCTAATCGAACGCGTCGAAGTCCACCACGGACGGGAGTCGATCGCGGACAAGGATTTCCAGATGCCCGAGGATCCCGGCGGTGTATACTGAAGAAGCCGATCGGACCGACATGACGCACGGGGCACCGACGAGATGAGCGAGAGCGCCGCGACAGTGACCGCAGAGATGGCCGAAGAGGGCCACAGCCGAAGGGACGTGTTCCCCGTGGAGGGGATGCACTGCGCGGGCTGCAGCGCCGCCGTCGAGCGTGCCCTGAACAAGCTCGATGGCGTCGAGGCCTCGGTGAGCCTTCCGGCGGAAACCGCCACGGTGATGTACGAGCCGGCGCGGGTAAGCGTGGACGACCTCCAAATGGCGGTCGAGAACGCCGGATACACGCTGCTTCGACCGCCGGAGGCGGGCGCGGAGCCGGGGGCGATGGAGCGAGAGCGGCTCGCAAGATCCGAGCGCTATCTCGAGCGAGCTCGGTGGCGGATGTGGCTCGCGTGGGGCCTCACCGTCCCGGCCATGATCTGGATGATCCCCGAGATGTTCCTCGGGGTGAAGTGGCCGAGCCCGCTCGTCTTCGATCTCGGGATGACCCTGATCGCCACCGCCGTTCTTGCGATTCCGGGCGCCGCGACGATGCGCAGCGCCTCCATGTCGCTTCGGCATTGGGCGCCGAACATGGATGTGCTGATCGCCCTCGGGAGCGGGGGGGCGCTAGTGACCGGGGTCGTGGCGATCCTCCACGATCTCGGAGCGGCGCCGATGCTGATGAACTACGCGGGCGTCGGCGCGATGATCATGGCGATCCACCTCACGGGCCGGTTCATCGAGGCCAAGGCGCGAGGCCGCAGCTCGGCCGCCATCCAGCGGCTGCTTTCGCTGGAAGCCCGTACGGCCCAGGTGCTTCGCGACGAGGTGGAGGTCGAGGTCCCGATCGCGGAGGTCCAGGTCGGCGACGTGATGATCGTGCGGCCGGGAGAGAAGGTCCCGACGGACGGCGTGGTGGTCGACGGACGCAGCGCGGTGGACGAATCACTGGTCACGGGTGAATCGATGCCGGTCGAAAAGGGCCCGGGCGACGCCGTCGTGGGGGCGACGGTGAACCGGGAAGGCGCGCTTCGCGTGCGGGCGACCGGCGTCGGCGAGAACACCTTCCTCGCTTCCGTCATTCGCTCGGTCGAGGAGGCCCAGGGCAGCAAGGTGCCGATCCAGGAGTTCGCGGATCGCGTCACCGCGGTATTCGTGCCGATCGTCATGGCCATCGCCGCGGCCGCGCTCGTCTCCTGGCTCGCCTTTCCCGAGTTCTTCCACGCCGTGGCGGCAGCGGCGTCCGAGTTCCTCCCGTGGGTGGAACCCGGCATGGGGCGGGTGTCGCTCGCCCTCTTCGCGGCGCTGGCCGTGCTCGTCATCGCCTGCCCCTGCGCGCTGGGTCTCGCCACGCCGACCGCGCTCATGGTCGGGACGGGGCTGGGCGCTGAAGAGGGCGTGCTGGTGCGGGACGGCGCGGCGATCCAGCGGCTTCAGGAAGCCGACGTCATGGTGTTCGACAAGACGGGCACGCTCACCGAAGGCGCACCGGCCGTCACGGACGTGGTGCCCGCGGCGGGCTGGACCGAAGAGGAGCTCTGGGGAATCCTGGCTCCGCTCGAGGAGCTCTCGGAACATCCCTTGGCCCGGGCCATCGCCGCGGCGGCGCCTGTAGCCTCCGCATCGAGGCCGGACGTCAAGGACTTCCGGGTCGAACCCGGACGAGGGGTCTACGGCACCGTCGACGGCCGACCAGTCATAGCCGGCAACGAGCGACTGATGCATGAGGAGGGGATCGACCTCGCGTCCCTGGGCGAAGAGGCCGAGGCGCTCGAGGCGCAGGCCCACACGATCGTATTCGTCGAGGTGAGCGGCGTGGCTGCCGGACTGGTGGCCCTCGCCGACCCGGTCAAGGAGGGCGCCGCGGAGGCCTTGGCGGCCCTTCGGGAGCTCGGCCTCGAGACGATCATGCTGACGGGAGACAACGAGCGACGGCTCGGGATCGCCTCGTGGCGGTCCAGTCTGCTGCCGGACCAGAAGCTGGACGTCATTCGAGGGCTACAGAGCGAGGGCCGGACCGTCGTGATGGTGGGCGACGGCATCAACGATGCGCCGGCTCTCAAGCAGGCCGACGTCGGGTTGGCGATCGGAAGCGGGACCGACATCGCCATCGAGGCGGCCGATATGGCTCTGCTGCAGGATCATCTGGCCGCCGCGGTCCGCGCGGTGCGCCTGTCCCGCGCCACGTTCCGGAAGATCCGGCAGAATCTCTTCTGGGCCTACTTCTACAACACCGTGGCCATCCCGGTCGCCTTCCTCGGGCTGCTCCACCCGGTGATCGCCGAGGCGGCGATGGCGTTCAGCTCGATCACGGTAGTCACGAACGCCAATCGGCTGCGGAAGGTGAGCCTGGAGAGCTAGCCGCCGCCCGCGGCAGAGTCGGCCGCTTCCCCACCTCCCACGCCGCTCGAGCTCTCGGCGGGCGCCACTCCCGCCTCGCGCTCGATCAGCCCTCTGTGCGCCTGGTACTCTGGCCGTCCGGCTTCGTCGATCAGGCCTGCCTCCACGGCCGTTCGAAGCCGCTCGTAGTACCCGTCCCCAGCAGCCATATCCCCCGCCGCGACGGCGGCACGGCGCCCGAGGAGGAGCGCGAGCAGATGGCTCTCGTCGTCGGCCAGGATGCTCTCCGCGATCGATGTCGCGGTGTTGCTGTCGCCCATGAGCAGGTGAAGCAACCCGACGTGGAAGAGCGCATCGAGGTCGATCTGGTCCGGAGGCACCTGACCGTAGGCCTGGAGCGCCATGTTGGCGAATTGGCTCGCCTGGCCCTCGTTGCCGGCTTCCTGCTCCCGCATCGACCGATCGAAGAGACGATCCGCGGCTTCGCGGGGCGACATGGAGGCCAGGTCGGGCATCCCGCCGGCTGCACCACCGGCGCCTGCGCCGCCCGCGGCGCTCGGCTCCGGCAACCCTCCGGTGATCGGATCGTCGCCGATTCGGGCACGCGACTGCTGCTGCACGAACCAGGCGATCAGGAAGGCGAAGGCGGCGAGGACCACGAAGGAGAGCACCCACGGGAGGTGCGCCGAGAGCGGCTTCGCGGCCCGCGGCGCGGCCGGCTGTCCGCAGTTGCTGCAGAAGGCCGCACCCGGCTTCAGCTCATGGCCACACTTGGGGCACCCGCTTTTCTCGCCGGATACCGGCGCCCCGCACTCCGAACAGAACTTCCCCGAAGCCTCGGCCCCGCAGGAGGAACAACGCATCGCAGCTCCCTTCGTCTGATCTCGTTCAAACGCCTTGGTCCCCGTCGCCTCACTGGACCTTGCGTTGTAATTTGCGGCCGCCTCACCGTGAGCGGGAGGCCGGCGGTGATTCCAACTCCGAAACCGGAGCTGATATGAAGACGCGCTACCTGGGATTGTTGGTCGGGGTGTGGTACCTGCTCGCCCCGTTCGTCTGGGGCTACCCGATGGGCTTCCTCTGGTGGCACAGCATCCTGATCGGCTCGGTGATCGTGGCCGTTTCCGCCTCGTACATGATGAGCTGGAACCGCGCCGGCTCCTGGGTTCTGATCGCTGCCGGCGCGTACAGCATGTTCTCGCCCTTCCTTCACGACTACCTCACCAGCCAGTTCGCCTTCTGGAACGACCTGGTCTTCGGCGTGATCACGATCGGGCTGGGTGCGGCCCTGGGTGGAGCCTCCATCGAATACGGCGGCGAGGAGGAAGCGCCCGCCGGCTAGGCGATGGGGCGGCCGCTCCGACCAGAGATTCCACGACCGGCGCCCGGCCACACCGACACCTGACCGTCTGGCTTGCATCCGCGAACGAGTGGCGAGCGCACCGCACCGAAGTAGTTTTCCTTACACCATCCTCGGGATGTTGACGACAGCGGCTCGTTCCCGCGCCCTGGTAGCTTACAATCTCGTCCGATCCACCCAGCTGCCAGGAGAAGCGCCATGCCCACTCTGGAGATCGCCACCTATAGGGTTGGGATCACGCGCCGAGCCTCCGACGAGATCTCTCGCTACTTGTTCCTGGAGCCTGCTGAGGGACAAACGGGAACAGAGACCAGAGGCGTGAGGATCCACTTCGAGCCCAATCCCGACGAGATCGGCTACTGGGCGGAGGACCTTTTTTTGGTCACGCTTCCCGAGAGCTTCTTCGCCGACATGTACCACATCGTACAGACCGAGAGCCCGGCGTTCTTCAATTGGCGGCTCGACGAGCGCGGCGACCGAATCGTGCGCTGCGGCATCGGCACCGTTGAGGAGCCGACCGGCGAGGGGTTGGAGGATCGCTCTCGCTGAATGCCCGACGCCGGGCATCGCGCTCCGCCGCTGACTTGCAGCGGCCGTCAGGATTTCTTCGCCCTGGGGGCCATCAGGCTCGGCCCTGTCGGGAAACACCCCACAACCAACCCGGCACATGCATGACAGATCCACGGGAGCGCTTCCGGACAGACGGCCCGCCGCCGAGAAGCTACAATGAGAAAACTCAGTGCGCACAGTGCTCGGGAATCTCGAAATGCGATCCTGAGCCCGCACTCGTAGCACGAGCCTCGACCCCCGGAAACCAGACAAGCGGCGTCAGCCGAGCCGATAGATTTAGCGGACTCGTCCACTAAGACGAGTTCACCCTAGGCAGCTTCCTGCGGAAAGCTCACGAGGGTGCATAGACGACGGCTTGCCTGTAGAGGACGAGGATCGCTGGTTCCCGCATCGTTACCCCGTATGGGCGAAGCGGGGCGATCCCCACTCCTCGCCCTGATTTCCCTCGCGATTCTCGTTGTAGCGCTGACCCTCGCGCTCGCGGTGAATCGCAGCCCCGCCGTCCCGCAGCCCATCGCGTTCAATCACCGGTTACACATCGAGGACGAAGATCTCGACTGCGACTTTTGCCATGAATACGTCCGCGTCGGCGCACATGCCGGGCTGCCGGACGCCGAGATCTGCTCGGAGTGCCACGATACCCCGCAGGGCGACTCCGAGGAGGCCGCGCGGGTCACGGCTCTGATTGAGCAGGGCGAGCCACTCCGGTTCAATAAGCTCTTCAGCCTGCCAGATCACGTCTTCTACACGCACCGCCGACATGTGGCGATCGGCGAACTCGAGTGCCTGCAGTGCCACGGCGCGATCGCGGAGACCGAACTCCCGCCCGAGCGCCCGCTGGTCTCGATGAGCATGGAGTATTGCATGGACTGTCATCGCGATCGCGGTGAGACGCTCGACTGCAACGCGTGCCACCGCTAGAGGCGCAAGTGAGCCAATGAGCCAGACACGACGAGAGTTCGTGTGGACCGTGGGCGCCGCCTCGGCAGCGCTTGCTCTGCGGGGCACGACCGATGCGGTCTTCTGGACCCAGGAGCCCCCCGAGGTCGGCTGGGAGCCCGGTATCGAAGCGCAACTCTCGTCCACGTGCATGATCTGCCCTGCGCGCTGTGGCATCCGAGGGCGCGTAGTAGACGGGCGCCTGGTCAGAATCAGCGGCAACCGGCTTCATCCGATGAGCCGCGGCGGGCTCTGTCCGCGAGGCGTCGCTGGCGTGCAGACGCTCTATCACCCGCAACGCGTCGCGGGCCCGTTGGTGCGCACGGGTCCCCGGGGCTCCGATCAGTGGAAGGAGGTCCCGCGGGAAGAGGCGATCACGCAGTTGAGTGAGCGCCTCGGGGAGCTCCGGGCGTCCGGCCGGCCAGAGAGTGTGGCGCTGCTGGCGGGCTACTGCGCCGGAACGATGCGCGACCTGTGGCACCAATTCATGCAGGCGTTCGGATCACCGAACTACGTGGCCGACGAGTATGCCGATGGCACGGAAGCGATCATGGAGGTCATGCACGGGATGCGGCGCCGTCCGGGCTACGACCTCGAGCGCAGCGAGATCGTGCTCTCTTTCGGCGCCCCGCTCTTTGAATCGTGGTGGTCCCCGCTACAGGCTTTCGTGGCGTTTGCAGATCCCGAGCATGCGAACCGGCGGCGACCACACTTCGTTCAAGTCGACACGCGTTTCTCGCGGACGGCCGCGCGATCGCACGAGTGGGTCGCCGTTCGGCCGGGCACCCACGCCGTCCTTGCCCTGGGCATCGCCTACGTCCTGATCAGGGACGAGTTGTACGACGCTCGGTTCGTGGCCGAGCACGTCGCCGGCTTCGAGGATTCCACCGATGAGCAGGGCCGTCTGCGGGCGGGGTACCGGTCCCTCGTGTCGAGCAACTACAGAACGGAGGAGGTCTCGGTCATCACGGGCGTACCGGTCGAACGGATCGCTTCGCTGGCAAGGGCCTTTGCGCAGGGCCGCCCGGCAGTGGCCGTCTGTGGTGAAGAGGTCATGCGCGCCCCGAACG
Organism: Gemmatimonadota bacterium; assembly: GCA_039590175.1. Classification (GTDB taxonomy): domain Bacteria; phylum Gemmatimonadota; class Gemmatimonadetes; order Palauibacterales; family Palauibacteraceae. The sequence goes on from JBDHFW010000161.1 coordinate 7,813, forward strand.
GACTACTGGCGGGCCTGGCCGTGCACAGCCTCAACCTTCTCATGGGAAGCGTCAACCGGCCGGGCACCGTGCTGTTCGGTGATGAGCCGCCGCTCGAACCGCTCGCTGAGCCGGTGTTGGATCCCACGGCTCGCGCAGGCCTGGAGCGCGTGCCCGTGACCGACGGCACGCGGCTTTTCGGCGCCGGGAGCCCCGAGTTACCGTTTGCCGAACGCGTAGCCGCGGGTAGCGAGGGGACCGTCGGAGCGCTCCTTCTCTACTACGCGAACCCGCTCGCTTCATCCGCTCGTCCCGAGGTGTGGCGGGACGCGCTCGAAAAGATCCCGTTCGTCGTCAGCTTCTCCCCGTTTCTGGATGAGACGACGCGCCACGCGGACATGGTTCTTCCGGACCTTCTTCCATATGAGCGCTGGCAAGACGCCCCGACGCCCCGTTCCTATCCCTATCCCGTCTGGAGCGTGAATCGGCCGCTGGTGGAACCGCCGGACGGCGCGACCCACACCGCCGAAGCGCTGCTCGCGATCGCGACGAACCTCGGTGGCAGCGTTGCGCAGAGCCTCCCCTACAAGGCTTTCGACGCTCTGCTGAAAGCGCGGGCCCAGGGCCTTTATGCGGCTCGGCGCGGGACGGTGTTCGGGAGCGAGTTCGAGCGCGAGCACCACAGGCAGATGGAGGAACGAGGGTGGTGGCTGCCGGTGCACACCGACTTTGAAGCCTTCTGGCGTGAGCTCGTCGAGCGTGGCGGCTGGACCGATCTCTACTACGACGACACGGACCCGGGCAACCTCTCAGCGATGCCGGACGGCCGGATCCACCTGCTGCCGCCCGGGCTGCTTGACGCCGTGCAAGTGGACGCCCGGGAGCCATACATCGATGTCGCACCTCCAGTCACTGCCGAAGCGGATGACTACCCGTTGCAGCTCATACCCTATCGCCTTTCGACCCTGGCATCGGGCACGCTCTCGCTCCAGCGCTGGCTTGCGGAGCGACCGAGTCTGTTTCCGGAGGTCTATTGGCATCCCTGGGTGGAGGTGAATCCGGTGACGGCCGAGGAACTGGGTCTGCAAGACGATGCCAGGATCCGCGTCGTGTCAGCCAGCGGCCGCTATGAAGCCCGGGTCAAGGTGTTCTCGGGAGCGGCTCCGGGATCGGTCTCCGCGCCTTACGGCCTACGACACCCTGACGGAGCCGTCGCGAGCCCTCTGCAGCTGCTGGACGGTACGGTGGATCCGCTGACCGGGCTTCAAAGCTGGTTCTCAACCCGCGTGCGCCTGGAAAATGCCTGAGGGAGGAAGATGACGCGTTGGGGCATGGTGATCGATCTGGACCGCTGCACTGCCTGTGGCGCCTGTGAGGTGGCGTGCAAGAGCGAGAACAACATCGCGACCGTCTCCCCAGAGCAGGCCGATATGGACCGCACCATGAGCTGGATGAAGGTCGAGGTCGAGGTGGAGGGGGAGTTT
>JBDHFW010000162.1:0-7890 GCA_039590175.1 Gemmatimonadota bacterium
AGAGATCCCGAGCGCCGTCGAGCCGGTCAGCCAGGTATTCCTTGGCCTCTTGGGGTGGGCGCTCCTGAGCGGAATGTGGATGATCAGTCACGGCGTGGCTCTCCTGTGATGTGGTGGGTCGTTGTTGCGGCACGACAGGTCTCGCCGCTGGAGGTTCCGGCAGTGGAGCCGACCGGGATCGCCTGACCGGCGACCGAGCGCAGCGAGCGGAGCCAACCGGTGACCTCCTGCTCGCAAAACATATGGGCTAGGGCCCGATTTCCGCACCATATGCGTACTTCTGCGGAATAGTCCGCGTGAGGTACGGACCTCAATCAGCATTTCCGCACCTGGTACGGACCGAACCTGGAGAGGAAACATGGAGACGCAACACCGGTGAGGTGCAGGCGCCTCCAAGCCCACGTTTGTCAGCATGGCTCAGTGCGAAAGCAGTGAATCGAGCCAGGAATACCCGACGGCACGAATCGAGGAGCGCCCGACAGCGATAGCGAGAGCCTCGAACTAGACTGCAAACCGACAGAGAACACCTGTCTCGCCGAGTCTCAGTGCGCCGAGTAGGGCCTATGCGGGACGCCTACCTGACCGCATTGCTGATTCTCGTAGGCTCATCGAGCCACACAAGAAGATGGTCACAAGATGGTCACTCGACCATTCGCGGCGCATTGAGTGCTAGACGGCGAGATTCCTCTGCGCCGATCTCGCTCTTGGTCGACTTGGGAATGCCTCGCGGACTGTGCGAGAGGGGAGCCGGCCTCTTGAAACGTGTGCTCGTTGCCGGTGCGACCGGCTATCTCGGTGGATTCGTGGCCCAAGAGTTCAAGGCCCGAGGCCACTTCGTCCGGGCGTTGGCCCGCTCACTCCATAAGCTCGATCATCTGTGCGATTCGCTCGACGAGATCGTATGGGGCGAGGTCACCCGGCCCGAGACGCTCGATCACGTCTGCGACGAGATCGACGTGGTGTTCTCATCGGTCGGCATCACGAAGCAGAAGGACGGGCTCACCTTCAGGGACGTTGACTATCAGGGCAATGTGAACCTGCTGGAGGCCGCCCAGCGGGCAGGAGTCGAGAAGTTCATTTATGTGTCCGTTTTCAACGGTCCCAACCTGCTCCACCTAGACATCGTCAAGGCCCACGAGGACTTCGTCGAGGAGCTGAAGGCGTCGGGCATCGACTACACCGTGCTGCGGCCGACCGGCTACTTCTCGGACATGGGTGAGTTCCTGCAGATGGCCAGGAAAGGTCGTGTCTACCTGGTAGGTCGCGGCAGAAACAGGGTGAATCCGATCCATGGCGCCGACCTGGCGGTGAGCTGTGTCGATGCGACGGAGGGCGAGCCAGAGGCAAGCGACGTCGGTGGACCAGAGATCTTCACGTACCGCGAGATCGCCCAGCTAGCGTTCCGATCACTTGGCAAGCCTGCCCGGATCACTGTCGTTCCCGCTTGGCTCATGAGGTTGGTGATTGCGGGGATGAAGATGTTCAGCAGACGCCGAGCTGAAGTGCTCGCGTTCTTCACGACGGCGATGACGAGCGACGTGGTGGCGCCAGCCGTGGGCGGCCACCGGCTCGAGGATCACTTCAAGAGCTTGGCGTCTGCAGGCTGAGCCGAGGCAAGCTCGGCCGAGAATCGAGCGAGCTACACGCCTGTATGAAGGGAGCCGTGATGAGCAGCCGGGTACTGGTCCTCGGAGCTACAGGAATGCTGGGGAATCCGGTCGCACGGTGTTTGGCAGAGCGGGGCCACACGGTGCGCGTTCTGGCACGGAGTGCCGAAAAAGCGCACCGGACCCTCGGAACCGTGGCGGAGGTCGTTGAAGGGGACTCGACGGATAGGGACCAGCTACGACGGGCCCTGGCTGGGTGCGAGGCAGTGCACATCAGCCTGCCGCAGGAATCCGAGCTCGTTGCCGTGCGACATGTCATCGATCTGGCGGCCGGGAACCTGGATCGGGTCTCGTATGTCTCCGCCACTAGTGTATGCGAGGAGAACCGGTGGTTCGAGATCGTCGACGTCAAGGCGCGGGCGGAGGAACTCCTCCGCCGGAGCGGGATTCCCCATATGGTCTTCCGCCGCCGCTGCGGACTTCGGCCGCATGGTGGCGTCGGCGTTTGAGGACGACCGAGCGCTCGGAAAGCGTCTGTACATCCACGGGCCGGAGGGCATCACGCTGCCCGACGCGCTCGAGCGGTTTTTCCGCGGCTGCCATCCCGACCTCAAGGTGGTCCGGCTGAAGCTGTGGCAAGCCAGATGGATCGCGAGGCTCACAGGCCGTATGGACTTCGTGAGCCGGTTGATCGCTTTCTTCGATCGGGTTGGAGAGTTGGGAGATCCGGCCGAAGCGAACGCCCTCGTTGGAGCGCCCTCAACCACGTTGAGCGAGTGGATCGAGAGTCAAAAGAGTGAGCCGGCAAAGGCCTTAGGTTGAGAATCCTAGTTTACGGCGGCGGCAACATCGGCTGTCTCTACGCAGCTCTGCTGGCGGAGTCGGGACAGGACGTCTCCATCCTGGCGAGGGGGATTCGTCTGGCCCATATCCGAGATCATGCGATTCAGCTCGAAGACGTCGTCACAGGAAAGCAGACCACAGCGCGCGTCAAAGCCGTCGAGCGGCTCGACGTTGGTGATGATTTTGACCTTGTTCTCGTCGTCCTGCCCAAGAACCACGTCTCGGAAGTCCTGCCAATACTAGCCGCAAACCGGCGACCCCCCAGCGTCATGTTCTTCGGCAACAACGCGGCAGGCCCTCGGGAGATGATAGAGGCGCTCGGCCGCGACCGAGTGCTGCTCGGGTTTCCCGGTGCCGCCGCAGTGACCCACGATCACAGCATCCGCTATCTGATTCTTTCGGCGCGGGAGCAGCCCACGACAATCGGCGAACTCGGCGGCACCAGGTCGCCACGGATCAAGGAGATTGCGGACGCTCTCAGAACCGCTGGATTTCCCGTGTCGATTTGCTCGAACATGGACGCGTGGCTTAAGACCCACGCCGCTAAGATCAGTCCCACAGCCAACGCCCTGTACCTGGCGGGAGTTGACGCCCCTCGCCTGGCGCGCACTCGCGATGCGCTCGTGCTCATGCTCCGAGCCGTTCGTGAGGGCTACAGAGTCCTGTCCGCGCTCGGCATTCCCGTCACACCGAAGAGCCACAGGATCTTCCAATGGCTTCCCGAGCCGCTGCTCCTCGTCGTAGCGAGACGAATGGTCGAGAGCGACACGACGAGCATCAAGATTGGTCACGCGCTCGCAGCACGGAATGAGATGAGGACCCTCGCCGATGAGTTCCGCGAGTTGATCCAAAAAGCAGACGTTCGGACGCCTTCAATCGATATCCTGAACCGTTACGTCGATCCGCAGGTGGAACCCATTCCCGATGGGAGCTCGGAGATATCGATCAACTGGAACGGAGTTTGGCTCGCGCTGGGCGCGATTGCGGCGTTGGCGGCGTTGTTGTCGCTAGTGCTCTGATCGGAGGTCGCCGATCCGCGTGGAGCTCATCCATCCGGGGGAAACGACTCATGGCGGAGACGTATCTTCCACTGCCCGTTCCTCCGGACGTATAGAGCCGTCCAGCTGCCTCGAACCCGGCTTCCTGCAGCCGCGCGAAAGCTGGGCATCTGACTTCCTCGGGTTCCGCGATGAGTGCTCATCCTTACAACTCTCAAATCGGTGAAAAACATGGTTCTTGTGGCGAGAATCGCTTCCCGATCCGATAGGAGGATCACAATCCGCTCCAGGCCGCCAACACATATCGCCGCCGAGAGCGGGTGATATTTGGGCACGGCGTCAGAGCCTAGCGCTCGGAGATGAACTCCTGTAGGAGGGATGTAGGCGGAACCGCGTCCGGGTGGATCGCCACGAAGTGGTTCAAGAGCTGCAGCAGCCGGAAGGCGGTCGGGTAGGACGGATGCTCTTGGGGCACCTCAAGCAGCGTTCGCCCGGCGAACACACGCAGCACGGCTGGCTCGTACACGAGCGATGTATCAAACGTCTCGTCGGCAAGGTGCTGGTACGGGAAGATGTGCAGCCTCTCGCCCCGGCGGACTGACCCCCATCGAGCGATGCTGTCGGTCGCGCTCGTGCCGCGGTGGCGGCGGTCGCGTACCGTGCGCCGGATGAGCCGCAGGTCCGTGGCCGAGAAGCTCGTCAGGCGGTCGAAGGGAAGCATAGCCTGTGGACAGACGTAGATCCGGAACACCTCGGCGCTCGGCAGGCTGTCGAGCAGTCGCGGGTTGAGCGCGTGAATGCCCTCGAGGATCACCAGGTCCCGCTCGCCGATGCGTAGCCGCTGCCCCCCGCCGGAGTAGCTCTTCCCCTCGACGAAGTCGAATCGGGCCGTCGTCACCTCCTCGCCGGCGACCAGCCGGCCGAGGTGGCCCTGCAGCAGATCCGTGCGCAGCGCCTCGAAGGATTCGAAGTCATACTCGCCGCGCTCGTCGCGCGGCGTCTTCTCTCGGTCCACATAGTAGTCGTCGAGCGAGACGCCGATCGGGTTGATCCCGGCTACCTGGAGCTGAACGCGCAGTCTCGCCAGTGTGGTCGTCTTGCCGGACGAGCTGGGACCCGCCAGGCAGGCGATGTGGGCGCCAGACTCGGCGATCGCGTCCGCGATCCGCGTCACCCGCCGCTCATGGGAGCCCTCGGCAACCTGGATCAGGTCATGGATGGAGCCGTCGACACACGCTCGGTTCAGGCTGGCCACGGATTGAACCCCGAGCGTCCCCAGCCACCGATGCGAGGCTGCGGTCATCCGCGTGATATGATCGGCCGTCTCGGCAGCCGAGGCGTCCCAGGCGCGCTCGGCATCCGGATCCGCGACACTCGCCTTCAGCGACTCTCGCCCGCGCGGAGGCGGGATGAGCACGAGGTGTCCGTCCCGAGCGAACAGACGGAAGCCCGCCAGCGCGCCAGCGTCCGGCAGCATCGGTCCAGCGGGTATCGCGTACAGTTGTCCATACGCCACGAGCGGCACAGCGTGCTGTGGCCAGTAGCCCAACAGGTCCGCGGCCAGTGTCCAGCCCTGCGCCCGCAACCGCGCTCGCGCCTCAGGAACCGTCCACCACTCTTCCCGCAGCTCCGCACGCGCGTCGACGAGCCGCCGCATGTGCGCCGCCGCGCGTCTTCCCACGTCTTCGAGGTCGTCGGCGCCCGGCACCGCCAGCAAGATGCCGAAACCGATCGACCCCTCCACGAGCGCCGTGGCTTCCGGTAGCACGGCGCCGAGGGCCTCGAGAGCGAGTAGGCCCAGACTGCGGCGGACCACCTTTCGGCCTTCCACGCTTCCGGTCGTCACCGCGTGAATCGAGCACGGCGAGGTCACCGGTGTACCCAGCGACGAAACGTACGTGTCGATCGTGGCGGCCACGACGTCGTCGCCGTCGAGCATCTCGGGCAGCAGAGCGCCAGCGCGTACGCCGGTCGGCACCTCACGTACGCTGTCCTCGACACGTACACGCACGCTGCCATGCCGCTGCAGCACCGGCTCGGGGAGAAGCAGCATATCGAGGGCCTGGGGCCGCTCGCGAAGGCGGGAGGCGAGCTCGTCGACGAACTCCGTGGCCAGGAAGCGGTGAAGCCGCAGCAGAGCGCGCGGCGCTGTCCGCTCGATATCCTCCAGAGCCTCGGAGCTCAGCTCCCCGATCGTGCACGGGCCCAGCGCACGGCACGTGACGGGAAGCACGCTGCCGGGCGACAGCGCGCCCATGCTGTCCAGCACCGCGCCCGGTCCCTCGCGCGAGAAGACGAGGCCCGACAGCTCCAGCTCGACCTCTCCATCGAGTAGAAGGCCTACGCCCTTGCTTGGCTTGCCGGCCGCGTACGCGATCTCGCCGCCGGCTACCTGGCGGAATCGAAAAGACGGTGCCAGGGCCTCGATGTCGTCCGTCCGCAGCCCGGCCGCCCGCAGCTGCTCGCTGAGTCGTGTCTCACACGCGGCCCGCAGGTCAGGATCTCGCGTCACCATAAGAGGCGTCAAGCTCCTTCAGCCCCTCCGTGATTCGTCACAGACCACAGGGCTTAAATTGCAAAGAAAAGAGACTGGAGGCGTCTCAGTCGCTGTCCCTGACCACTCGCCACGTACCGTGATGCTCGAGGCCGCTCTCACGGTGACGGGTTAGGAAGGTTCCTTCCATGACGTCATCCTCGACGGTTCCGCGGAACGTGGTCTCGAGCGCACAGCCACACTCGGGATCTCGGTATCCCGCGAGGACGCCCTCGATCATGCCCGCTTCGGCCCGCACAAAGGCGATTTCCAGCCGCTGGGGTACGGGCACCTCCTCTTCGTCCGTCCGCGGCTGAACCGCACGGATCCATGCGGCCATCTCGTCGATCGGATGCTCGATGCCCGCCGGCCTCATGAGGACGTAGCCGAATGCGGTGTCCGCTCCAGCTTCGAGCGTGAAGGACAAGCGACCCGTCCGGCCGCTCTCCAGGCCCTGGTACTCACCATGCCATTCGCCGACGAGCTGGCTGAGATCGGCCGCGTCGCCCTGGATGGGTATCGGAGTCGGAGCGACGGAGCAAGCCGCGCTGCCCCATGCGATCAGGAGTGGCGCTAAGGCGTTTGCGATACGCCGCGCTGTTGAGCGTCCTATAGCCGCAAGCGAACGATCGATCACCGCCGTTCCTCACCACGAATTGCGCATGCCCCGTCGGCACGCGTGCACCTCTAGTCTATCCATGAGGGCTCGTCAGATCTGTCGGGAATCGGTCGCTGCCCACTGTCGGGAGACGCCCGGGCTGGTCGCGCGCCGAGTACCTCTCGTCGCCGAACGGAGCGACTGGAGGATCGCGCGACAGCGATATCCGCCAGTTCCTGACAGCCGCTACGCAGAGAGAACGCTACGGTAAGAATGGGAAGTTGCGCTTTGGGCCCCTCGGTCAAAGCGCTAGGGATCCGGAGGCGTGAAGAATGCTGCCCCGAGCGAGTTTCGTGCACCTGGTTGCGGCGGTGTCGCTCACTGCCTGCTCCGTCCAGCCGGCGCCCCTGCCCGTCAGGGGGTCGCCAGATGACCTGCTGCTTCTGGCCGGAGAATGGACGGGTTCTTACGAAGGAAAAGAGAGCGGCCGCTCCGGTAAGATCTACTTCGAGCTCAGCGCGCAAGCTGATTCCGCCAACGGCTCTGTCCTTATGGAAGCTGCTACGAAGCCCCGCATAGTGGGATATAAGGCGTTGAGGGGCTTCTGGAGGGAGCCGTCTGCTACTTCCCCTAACCGGCTTACGATCAGCTTCGTTCGGGCGGAGGGGGGCGGCGTGCACGGCACGCTGAACCCTTACACGGATCCCGACTGCGGTTGCACACTCCATACGACCTTTCTCGGCCACATCGAGGGCGACTCGATCACGGGAACCTTCAAGACTCTCCATTTGGAAAGCGGAACATCCCGGAAGGGCACCTGGGAGGTAACCCGTCAGGGTTGAAGGTCCACTAAGTAGCCGGGGTTCAGCCGTTCGAACACGAAGGAAGCCACCGTCTTCCGACCTGCAACGGATCCGGTGGCCTGCTTCTTCCTCGCCGTTGTCTTCCGGTGGCTCGCGTACATGGAGATTGGCGACGTCCAATGGACCACCTGGGTAACGCTACCGGAGATGTTGGCCGCGTGCGATGTCGGCGAACCCTGGACGCAAGGGACGCAGCGAGCTGGAGGGGGTCGCACCTACCGCACTTGTCGAGACCGCGCGCAGGCGGCGATGCTCTAACTGTCTGTTATGTTATTGCTTACCTCAGTGGAGCCGACCGGGATCGAACCGGTGACCTCCTGCTTGCAAAGCATATGGCCTAGGTCTAAGTCACAGGATAGTTGTTCACCGGAATCCGACGAGTAAGCTGGAGGTATCGAAATGAGCCTTCAAACTCACTCGTCGGGGGATCCGGTGAACGTGCACAAGA
>JBDHFW010000163.1:0-8657 GCA_039590175.1 Gemmatimonadota bacterium
GAGCCGCGTCCGTCAACTCCTCGTCTGTCGGCGCGCCGTCGGGCGTCCTGAGCTTTCTGATGTTTCTGCACATGGCTCGCTCTATCCTCGTTCGCTGGGCTCGTTGGGCTTGATCGGTTCGCCGGGTTCGATGGAGTAGATGAGGACCTCGATTCCCTTGTGGGTCGCGGGCTTCTCGATCCGAAGGCCCACCTTCTCGGCTACCCGCCTGGAGGCGCGGTTGTCCGGATGGATGATCGAGATCAGCCGGCCGCGCCCCAGCACCTGGAAGCCGTAGTCCCGGCTGGCGATGGCGGCTTCGGTTGCCAACCCCTGACCCCAGCGATCTCGGAGGATCCAGTAAGCGATCTCAGTTTCCCGGACGTCATCGACAAGCTGTGCCAGAAGGCCGGCGTGTCCCGCATACTCGCCAGCTGGCTTGAGCTCCAAAGCCCAGAAGCCATGACCGTGCCTCTCGATCCGAGTGCATGCGATGCACGTCCTCCAGATCGTCCAGGGTGAGGGGACGGAGGCAGAGACGCTCGGTCTCCAGCACGATCAACGGTCCGCGTCGATCCGTCTGAAACGGCCGTACACGAACTGCTGGTCGACGCCGGAAGGCGTGTGGTGGGTCTTCGTGTGCGGAGGCGTAAAGCTCCGCACGTCTCCGCAGAGCCATTCGACGACTTGGGCGCGATCACCCAACCTCTCCTTGGCGATCGAGAGTGCGGTCCGAGAAACGTCCAGCACCGAGATGTTCGAGTACCCGCTGTCGAGCAGGACGTCCACCAGCCGCGATGCGCCGCCGCCGACATCGATGATGCGGCCGCTCGTGCCCTTGCCGGCGCCGCGGACGAGCTCGAGGGAGATCTCAGGCTCGGACTGAAACCAGTTCATCGCTTCGGGGACGCACGCGGTCCAGACTCGCTCCCAGTGTGCCCCCACCCCGTCGCCGTGGTCAGATGTCATTGTCACGGTCCGCGTGAGTGGCAGCCTCGGCAGGCGCGGCTGCCGCTTCCGGTCGGCCCGGTCTCGTCTCGCCTATACGGGCCACGATGCGGTCGACGCGGCGGGCGGCCTCGATGATCATCTCCCAATTCAGCGGCACGATCGGCTGGGCGTGCGCCAGGTTGTTACGGAGGGAGCCCAGCTCCTTTATCCACCTCTGGCCCTCCCTGCGCGAGGAGAACTCGAATTCCTCTCGCCACTCCTCCTCTCGAATCAGAAGCTGCATCTTGTCGCCCACCTGCAGGCAGTCGGCCAGCCGCACCGGCTGCCCGCGTCGCATCCGCTCCGCGTGGAGCTCCCGCGCCTTCCGCATCCGGCCGCTGGAGACCAGCTCAGTCCACGAGTCGTCCGGATAGAGCCACTCGATCGTCTCGGTCAGGTAGATTTCCGCGATCGTGATCATCCCGAACAGCCACATCCTGGCCGGTGGCTTCTCGAAGTGCGGGCGCACCACGAAGGCGTCGATCTGGCCAAGGACCGACACGAAACAATACTCGCGGCCCTCGCCGAGACGCTCGACGACCTCGGGAAGGGAAGCTCGGTGCTGGACGACACGATCGGGATCGATCTCTCGAACGTGATCCGCGCACGAGCTTCCCGACTGAAGATCACTGGCGCGGACGTAACCGGACACTCTACCATCGCGCCGCACTCCACCGACCGGATCGAGGGAGCCTTCCAGCGCCACCCGCGCCGTGGCGGCGTCAGCGGTCGTATCGAAGGAGAGGAGAGGCTCGGCGATGTCGAGGACCGTGAACCCCTCGGTGAAGAGCCGCTTCATCCGAAGCTGCAGGGCCTCGCGGTCCATGGGGTCGCGGGAGATCATTCGCCGGCGATCCGCAGGAACGGGCGTCGCGACGTCACCACAGCCTTCCAGGCCGGGAACCGGCGTGGTGCGACGGAGAAGGCGGGCCCGGCCGTGTCCACCACGACGCGAACCCAACCCACTTCGGGCGTGCCGGCACGAACCCCCAACGTCAGTCCGGGACGATGATCGCAGGCGCTCCGGCCGCGGCCAGCGCGGCGTTGAACGCCGCCACCTCGCCGTCGAGTACTTCCCGAAGCTCCGAGAGAGCGGCGTGCAGCTCGCGGGTCAGGTCGTCGAAGCGCTCGTATGCGCCGTCCGTGGGCGGAGCGTCGGCGCCTCCCACCACGCCGTACAGGTAGACGAGCTGCGCGTCGAGCTTCGGTGGGAAGTTGAGCGGGTCCTGACGGCTCTCGTTCTTGGTTTGCATGAGCTGATCCTCGACCGCCGTCAGCTTGGAGGCGATCGAGTCGGCCGGGGCCTCGAAGCCGTCACCGAAGCCCGCCTCCTCCGCAAGCTCCGCCTTCTCCTTCACCTGCTCGCGGACCGACCGGATGGTACGGATGGCGTCGTGCGCCTCCTGGAGGCGGTCTCGAACCTTGCTCATGAGGTCGTACTGCGCTTTGCGCTCGGCGGCCGTCAGGGTTACCCGCGGGTCGGGTAGGAGCTCGAACCCACGGGTCTCGGTCCAATCTCCGATCGTGAGGCGAACCTGGTAGCGGCCCGGAGCGACCATGGGCCCGAACGTCGGGCCGAAGTAAACCGCGTCCTCCACGACCTCGGGGGCCTGGTGGCGGAGATTCCAGTTCGCGCGGTTCAGCCCGGCGCGGACCGTGAGTGAATCCCCCTTGGCGCTTCGCTCGAACGGCTCGTCCGTGCTCTCCTCCTCGCCGGCGTCCTCCCCGCTGGCCTCCGCGCCGGCCTCACCTCCCTCGCCCGTGCCCTCGGCTTTCTCCTTCTTCGGCTCCCAGGTGTAGGTCCGAATCGGTTCTCCCGACTCGTCGAGGATCTCTAGGGCGACCTGCTCGGTGGGCTCCGCCGCCAGGTAGACGTGGAAGAGTGCGCCATCCGGAACCGTGTCGGGCGTGAACCCGAAGTTGTCGTGGTAGCCGAAGTGGGCCCGGTAGGCGTTCGCCGGTTCGTAGAGGTGGGCCTCGGAGCGAGCCACCTCGTCCGTGAGCTGCCGCAGCGGAGAGAGGTCGTCCAGGATCCAGAAGGAACGGCCCTGGGTGGCGACCACCAGGTCTCCGTGGTGCACCTGAAGGTCGGTGATCGGCGTGACCGGCAGGTTCAGCTGGAGCGGCTGCCACCGGACTCCGTCGCCGAAGGACACGTACATCCCGTATTCCGTGCCGGCGAACAGGAGGCCCTGCCGCTCCGGGTCTTCCCGCATCGCGCGCACGAAGTGACGCGCAGCGATGCCGTTGTCGCGGGTCAGGAGGCTCCAGGAGGCGCCGTAGTCGTTCGTTCGGAAGATGTAGGGCGCGAAATCATCTTCCCGATACCTGTGCACGGCGATAAACGCGCGCCCGGGCATGTGCGGCGAGAGCTCGATCGAGTTCACCGTGCCCCACTCCGGCATCGCGGAGGGGGTGATCTCCGTCCACGTCGCTCCGTCGTCGCGGGAGATGTGCACGCGGCCATCGTCGGAGCCCGCCCAGAGCACGCCCAGCTCGTGCGGCGAGACCTCGAAGGCGAAGATCGTCCCGTAGACCTCCACGCCCGTGTTGTCCATCGTGATCGGCTTGCCCGAATACTCCTGCTTCGTGGCGTCGCCTCGCGTCAGGTCGGGGCTGATCGTCTCCCAGCTCTGCCCGCCGTTCGTCGACCGGTGCACATACTGGGAGGTGTGGTAGAGGACATCCGGGTCCCAGGGAGAGATGCGGATCGGGGCGTTCCACTGAAACCGGTACCGCAGGTTCTTGGCGGCCTCGCCGATCGCGAGCTGCGGATAGGAGAGGATGTTGCGGTTCGTTCGGTTCCCGTAGTCCCGCCGAGTGATCGTCCCGCCGTACGACCCGGCATAGGTGATGTCGGGGTCCCTGGGGTCGATCGCGATGTGGCCGCTCTCGCCGCCGCCCACGGAACGCCAGTTCTCGTACGGGGTCAGGCCGCCGATTCCGCGGCTCGGCAGCGAGATCGTGCTGTTGTCCTGCTGAGACCCGTAGACGCGGTAGGGAAACTCGTCATCCACGAAGAGCCGGTACATCTCGGCCGTGGGCTGGTTGTACATCGTGGACCAGGATTCCCCGCCGTTGTAGGTCACCTGGGCACCCCCGTCGTCGCCGATGATGATGGTTCGAGGGTTCGTCGGGTTGATCCACAGGTCGTGAGTGTCGCCGTGAAGCACCGGGATCTGCTCGAACGTCTTCCCTCCGTCGATCGACTTCCAGAAGCGGACGTTGAGCACATAGACCGTGTTCTCGTCCCCGGGGTCCGCGTAGACGTGCGTGTAGTACCAGGCTCGCTGACGGAGCTTGCGGTCCTTGTTGACCTGCTTCCAGCTGTCGCCTCCGTCGTCGGAGTGGTAGAGGCCGCCGTTGTCATCGGGTGCCTCCACCAGCGCCCAGACCCGGTCCGGGTTCGCCGCGGAGACGCTCACGGCCGTGCGCCCGACGAGGCCCTCCGGCAGCCCCTTTTCCAGGCGCTCCCAGGAGTCGCCAGCGTCCTTGGAGCGCCAGATGCCGCCCTCGGAGGCCCCGCTGATCATCGTCCAGGGTTTCCGCTCCGCCCGCCACATCCCGGCGAAGAGGATGCGGGGGTTGTCCGGGCGCATGGCCAGGTCGACGGCTCCCGTGGAGTCACTGATGAACAGAACGTTCTCCCAGGTCGCGCCGCCGTCCCGCGTCCTGAAGACACCGCGCTCGGGGTTCGGCCCGAAGGGGTGGCCGAGGGCCGCGACGAAGGCCACGTCCGGGTCGCGTGGATCAACGACGATCCGTCCGATCTGCCCGGCCTCCGGCAGGCCGGCGTGGCCCCACGTCTTTCCTCCGTCGACGGAGCGGTAGACTCCGTCGCCCATAGAGGTGTTGCCGCGAATGCAGGCCGAGCCCATCCCTGCCCAGATGACGCTCGGGTCCGAGTCGGCGACGTCGATCGCGCCGACGGAGGCGGACTCGAGATACCTGTCAGCGACGCTGACCCAGCTACTTCCGGCGTCCTCGGTCTTCCAGATCCCGCCGCCGGTGCTCCCCATGAAGTAGACGAGCGGATTCCCGGCGATCCCGGCGACGGCGGTCACTCGGCCGCCGCGGTGTGGGCCGATCATCCGGTAGCGCATGCCGTCGAAGAGGGTGGAGTCGAAGGCCGCGTCGGTCGGAGTCTGGGCTCCGAGCGCCGAGGGAAGCCACAGCTGCACGACAAGGAGGATGGCGAGAAACGGGAAGGTGACGGTCGCCCGTCGTAGCGTGCGAATCTGAAGTGGCTCAAGTCGCACCGGAACCATGACGACGCTCCTGCGTTCCTGTGGTCAGCGAATAGGGTCGATCGAAGGCTACTGCGCATCTTCGGCTGCCCATCGCATCTACGCCACCCCCGGACAGCCAGAGGAGGAGCCTCGTGAGGATACCCGAGCCGTTCAGCCGATGCCTACGGAGGTTCGTACGAGTTGAAAGCCGGAGTCTGGTCGCTGCCTTTGGCCTGCTCGTCGTGCTCGGCGCTGGCCTGCCTCGGGTCGGTTCCGCACAGATTCCGGAGGAGTTTCACAATCTTCAGGTGCTCCCCGAGGAGATCGAGCAGCGACGCCTGGTGGGCATCATGCGTGGCTTCGCGATGGGACTCGGCGTTCGGTGCTGGTATTGCCACGTCGGCGAAGAGGGAACGCCTTTCTCCGAGTTCGACTTCGAGTCGGATGAGAAGCTGACGAAGAAGAAAGCCCGCTTCATGCTTGAGATGACTCAGCATCTGAACGAAGAGCGCCTGCCGGGCTTGACCGAAGTCGGCGACCGCGCCGACCCCGCCGTTCGGCTCACCTGCTACACCTGCCACCGCGGCCGGCCGGTGCCACGCACCCTCGAGGAGGAGCTCGGTCACGTGCTCTCTGAGGAGGGCGTCGATGCCGGAGTCGCTCGTTACCGAGAGTTGAGGGAGGAGTTCTACGGCCAGGGAGCGTTCAATTTCGGCGAGTTCACCCTGCTCAACGTCGCCGAGAGTCTGGGTGGCGAGGGCCGCGTGGAAGACGGCATCGAGATCGTCAAGCTCAACCTCGGATTCTTCCCCGAGTCCGGCTTCTCCTACTTCGCGCTCGGCGAGGGGTACCGGATGTTGGGAAACACGGCGGAGGCCATCGCCGCCTACGAGAAGGCGCAGGAGCTCGTTCCGGGCAACCCGATGATCGAGCGCCGGCTCCAGGAGCTCCAGGCCGCCGCCGAAGGCGCTTGCGGCTGACGTCTCGGCTCCACGAGTCGAGGAGGGCCGCTGCTAGGCTGGCGGGATCGCCGAGCCGGAACCGCCGGCGTCAGGCCCGGAGTGTGCCTAGGGGATCGTCCCCCCGGCGGCGGCACGGCGGCGATAGGCTTCAAGTCGGCCCTCGATCCGCTCCGCCAGTGCCATCTCTCCCTCTGAGCGGGCCAGACGGTACGCGCGCTGCGCCACGGACACCGCTTCATCTACTCTTCCGGCCGAGGCGTAGGCAAACGCCAGCGCGTCCAACGCGATGGCCGATCTGTACTCAGTGAGACCCGCCGCACGCTCGGCGAGCCGCACGGCTTCGTCGGGGTCCCGAACGCTCTCGTCGGGGTAAGCGGCCAGCAGCTCCGCCAGGGTGATCAGCGGGCCCGGAGAGCGGGGCGCCGCATCGATTGCGTCTCGAAGATGCTCGATTGCCGCCTCTATGTAACCGAGGTTCGCCAGTGTCATGCCCAGGCTACGTTGCGCCCTCGCGAAAGTTGGCTCTAGCTCCACCGCGCGCTGGTAATGCTTCACTGCTTCCTCGGGTCGGCCGCGCTGGCGCAGGGCATCGCCCATCTTCTCCTCAGCGACCGCCAGGCTGCTGTCCGCCTCGACCGCCCGGCGGTAATGAGTCATCGCCTCTTCCATCCTTCCTGCCGCGTGCGCGCTGGCTCCCAGATTGTAGTGGGCACGTGCGAAGTCCGGTTGCAGTTCGATCGCACGGCGGAACGCCTCGATGGCGGCGTCCTTCTCTCCTTTTCGGAAGAGAATCATGCCGAGATTGTTATGGGCTTCGGCGAACTCGGGATCGATGCGGAGGGCCTCCCGGTAGTGTTGGATCGCCTCCTCGGATCTTCCCTCCTCCGCCCGTTTGACGCCCAGGTTAAAGTGTGCCACGCGGTGATCGGGATTCAGACGAATCATGTGCTCGAGCCCGGCAAGCTCGTAGTCCCGGTACTTCAGCCCGAAGTGACGATCGAGCACTACCAGGTCCGCCTGGCTCCGCGGCAGGACCTGTAGCAGGAGGTCGCCCATCTCGTCGTCGGAGTTGGGCCCGTACACGACGCGCCTCGGCGGACGGTTCGGGTTCTGCGGGTTGGATTCCGAGTTGTCGTAGGAGTATTCCATCCGGAGGGTGGTGCCGCGGGGGAGGTAGACCGGCTCGGCATAACGGTATTCGTCCTGCCAGTTGAAGTCCCAGTCGTCGATCCGGAGCAGCCACTCGCGGCCCGCATCCGGGAGATCTGCCCAGACCCGCATCTCGTGGCCCAGGTAGTGCGCGTGCGGGTATACGCCCAGCACCTCCACGTCGACGGGAAGTGTGTAGGAGTCGCGGATCTCGTAATCGTCCTCGGCGGGCGGGATGTCGATCGCCTGCGAGCCGAGGGTGATAAGGACGGGATTCAGAACGGGTGCCTTATACGCGAAGTGCAGGCCGATGCTGGCGTCAAGGACCTCTTCCCGTCCCGTCGGCCGCAGATGCAGCTGAAGCACGAGATCCGTCGTCGGGTCGAGGCGCCAGGCCGCGCCCTCGATCGGAGGACGCGGCACCTTTCCAGGTGTCCAGCCCACGAAGAAGCCGCTTGGATGATGGGATGTGGCCTGCGCGAACATCCCTTCGAACCCGGGCCCCGGATCGAGCTCCTGTAGCCGTCTCGATCCTCCATTCTCGTCAATCTGGATCACCGCGTGGTGGACGACGCGCCGGTTGTGCGGCCGGAATTCCAGGGCCTCAACCCACCGTTTTGAGGGAATCGGCACGTCGATCACGAAGTTTCGGAACACGTCGGGGCCTTCCGCCCGGACCCGGTATTCGGGCATGTGAAGGACAAGATCGGGCTCTCCGAGCTGCCAGCCTTCCGTCCACTCGGGGATCGCCGGCAGGTCGTCCGGGTCGCCCTCGACCAGCCCGCCTTCGATCCAGCGGCGGATGATCTCGATCTCCTCGGCGCTCAGACTGCGATCGCCGGCGAACGAGCCATGCCCCGCGACCGGCAGCCATGGAGGCATGAAGCGGCGGCCCGTGACGGCTCCCACCAGCTCGGCTCGCGAGCTCACGTCTTCGTAGCCGAGCAGGCTGAACGGAGCCATCTCGCCCGGCCGGTGACATCCCGCGCACCTGGCGAAGACAATCGGCGCGACGTCGCGGCTGAAGGTTACCGGCTCCGCGTTCGTCGGCGTTGCGGCCCCGGGCAGCGGTGAGGGGCCGCCGTGTTCTGCCCGGGCTCCCGCGGTGTCCCCGCCGCAGCCCGCAACGAGCGCCGCGATAGAGATCGCCGCGACGGCAGCCGGCCGTTCCCTGTTGCCTGAACCGATCATGCCGCCAACCTATATCGACCGGATCGAAGCTGCCTCGCCCCGGGCGCCGGCTCCAGGAGCTCCAGGCCGCCGCCGAAGGCGCTTGCGGCTGACGGTGTCCCTTGGGGTCGCCGGGGATCTTCTTCAAACGGCCCCGGGGTCTCCGTAGGCACAGCCC
>JBDHFW010000164.1:0-5845 GCA_039590175.1 Gemmatimonadota bacterium
GTGCCAGCGGGTGCCTGGAGAAGCCCGACCATGGCGGTCACGATGCCGCTCTTCTGGATGAAGTCGATCTGGCGCTGGAAGATCGACGGCCGGTCCGAGTCGAAACCGACGATGAAGCCGGCTTGGACCTGGAGCCTGGCTCTCTGGATTCGCTTCACATCGGCGATCAGGTCCCGGTGGAGGTTGTGCTTCTTGTTGCTCCCTACCAACCCCTCCTCGTCGGGTGTCTCGATGCCGACGAACACGGTATTGAAGCCGGCCTCGGCCATCATCTCCAGGAGCTCGTCGTCGTCGGCCAGGTTCACCGAGGCCTGGGTGTAGAAGGTCATCTCACCCTTCCGGCGCCTGTCCTCCCGTCTGCCACCGAGAGACCGCTGCCACTCGATCAGGGCCGGCAGCAGCTCGGTCTTCACGTGCTTGCGGTTGCCGATCAGGTTGTCGTCGGCGAAGAAAACCTGCCCGCGCCAGCCGCAGGTGCGAAGCGCCTCCAGCTCGCCGATGATCTGATCCGCAGTCTTGATCCGGGGGCTCCGGCCGAAGAGGGCCGTGACGTTACAGAAGTCGCAGTCGTAGGGACAGCCCCGAGAGTACTGGACACTCATCGAGTGGTAGCGCTCAAGGTCTGCCAGCTCCCAGAGGGGGACGGGACTCTTGGTGACGTCGGCGAACTCGGTGGCCCGGTAGACCCGGCCGGGACTGTCTTCTGCCAGGTCGCCCAGGAGCCGGGGAAGCGTGACCTCGGCCTCGTTCAGGACGAAGTGGTCCACGCCGGCGAAGTCGCTGTGCTCGGCCGTGAAGAGAGGCCCGCCGGCCACTACCGGGACGCCCGCCTCGTTGCACCGGGCGACAATGTCCCCTGCGGAGGCGCGCTGGACCGCCATTCCCCCCACGAAGGCGTAGTCTGCCCAATCCAGGTCATGGGACGCCAAGGAACGGACGTTCAGATCGACCAAGCGCTTCTCCCAGTCGGCGGGCAGCAGCGAAGCCACCGTGAGAAGCCCCAGAGGCGGCAGTGCCGCCTTCTTCCGCACGAAGGGAAGCGCGTACTGAAAACTCCAGAAGGTCGCTGGAAACTCGGGGTGGATCAGGAGTGCGTTCATGCCGGTTCGCGACAAAGAACGACGTTTGCTCACGCCGGACACGAAGGGAGAGGCGGGGCAGGCAGCCTCTTTTCTATGGCCCGGCGGTCGATAACGCCTAAGGAATCATCACCAAACAATGATAATTAGATTTGCACGGTTCCGCCCGCATCAAACGAATTTCGGTGGTGGAGTGGATGCGCCCGTCATTCTTGCTCAACCTGGAGGGCGAACCTGGAGACGGCTCGCCGCCAGCCTTGTCGTCTCTATACCTAGAACCGCCTATCTGCTGCTTGCGGAGCAGGTGGTGACGGCCCTAGAGGCCTCTCGGTGCGTACATGATCACGGCCACGCCTGACAGACAGAGCGAAGCGCCGATGACATCCCATCGGTCGGGCGTCGTACCGTCGATTCGCCATCCCCAGAGCAGCGAAAGCAATACGAACACTCCGCCGTAAGCGGCATAGACGCGGCCGAAATGGGCTGGCTGAAACGTTGGAACGATGCCGTAAAGAAAGAGGACGAGGCCCCCCAGGACACCCAGGGCTACGGACCGACCCGACCTGAACCACTGC
The DNA here is from genome assembly GCA_039590175.1 of Gemmatimonadota bacterium. GTDB lineage: Bacteria > Gemmatimonadota > Gemmatimonadetes > Palauibacterales > Palauibacteraceae. The sequence continues at coordinate 1,655 of JBDHFW010000164.1, forward strand.
CAGACAAGCCAGCCCCCACCGATTTCGCACAGACCGGCAAGCACGAACAAGAGCACCGACTTAGTGACCGTTGAGAGGTCCATCTGACCAAGATCGCCCACCTAGAGCGTGGTTAACAGGACCTCCCTCGGCAGGCACTTGGCGGGACGTCAACGTCGTGGAGCCCGGAGAAGGACCCTAGCCCACTACGAACGCCAGTAACCTCAGCTGCACGTGAAGTGCGATGTCCGCACCGCCCGAGCGACGTTATTGGACGGGTCGATGCTGTATCCAGCTGTGACACGTGGCGTCCCACATGTGACTCTCAGTGTCCCACCTTAAGTGCATAGGGCTGTTTCTGATGCGGCTAGCGATCCAATAAGACCTTTTACAAAAACGAGTTATCCGCGCTTGCGACTTCCCGTGGTCGCTGGCCTGTTGCATGCTGCATTTGACGCGCCCGCTCCAGTGCATCATGGGCAATGCCGTTCCCAGCAAGACCTGCCTCGAGCTCAGTGATGTAGGATTGGAGTTCAGCGACCACCGACTCGAGATAGACGGATTCACGGAGTCGATCCTCACGAGTCTGCCACCAGCCATCAAGGGCTAGAGCGACGAGGACCCCCACCACAATCACGCCAAACTCCCCGGAGGCCCGAAGGAGCCATGACCGCGTACTCAATGCGCCTGACCGAATGGTTCCTCGACGACTTTGATCAACTGTTCTACGAGCGGCCTGCCGTCGCCCCGTCGCAGCTCCAGTAGTAGGTCGCCCGGGCGAGTGGGAGTAAACAGATAGTCGTACGTTTCGCCTACCGCGATCGTCCGATCCGCCCACTGCGGTCCTCGCTGAACCTCAGGCAGATCAAATCCATCCTTGGCGATCGGAGTCCAGCGAACCGGAAAGCCGTCTCGCAGAAGTCGCATGCGAGTGTTCGGCCTGAACAGGGTGATGTTCATGAGCCGGAAGCGGTAGGTGGTCCCGGCCTCGAACGTCAACGGCTCCCCAGGGTTGGCTCCGTTGATTACCGGGATCTCGTCGTCCCGAAAGGGAGACTCGCCGAACAGGAAAACGCGGTCTCTCTCCGGATCCCAGCGCTCTCCTTCCTCGAGCACGATAAAGGCGCCGTACAACCCTGAGCCCTGCTGCCGAAGATCGTTGACGTGGGTGTGGTACATGAAGCTTCCGGCGCGGGGAGGCGTAATCCGGATCTCGAATGAATCACCTGGCGCGATCGCGGGCGTCAGTCGATCGGGATACCCGCCGAAGCCCGCCACGCCGTCGAAGTAGCTCTCGATCTCGAGCCCGTGCCAGTGCACCTGGGTCGGCTCGTCGGTGCGGTTGAAGACACGAATGCTGGTCGGCTCCCCCTTCCAAAGCACGATCGTCGAGCCCGGCAGCCGGACGGAATCGGGAGCCGGCTCCGCGGCACCCTCCTGCAGCACATACCCGAACTGCCTCCCGCTCAAGCCGCCCGTCGCAGTATCGGCCTGAACGAAGAGGCGAAGCTCCCGTCTCTTCGGCTCGCTGGGCACCCAACCCTCGGGCGGCCGAACGTACACACCCATCAGAAGACCGCCCATGCCCTCCTCGGCGTGCCGATTTGGGTCCTGATCCGGGTGTCCGTGCCGAAACAGCGGCTCGAAGCGCTCGTCCTCTGTAAGCCGTTCTGTGCCCATCGTGGGATTCGGAATGACGTGGTCGCTCATGTGGCAGTGGAAGATCCACCCGCCGGGCCGATCCGGCGACCAGACCATGGCCATCGTGGCTCCCTCTGCTATTCGCTCGGTGACGGCCATGCGGCGTTGTGCCTGCCAATAGACGGTGTCGCGTGCGATGTCACCGCGGGCGTCCACCCGGTAATAGAACCCATGAAGGTGCATCGCGTGAATGGATGTCGAAGTGTTGATAAGCCGCCACCGGATGGAGTCGCCAAGGCTATAGGTGAGTCGTTCGGTTAACGGCCATGGACGCCCGTTGATGACGAGGAACTCTCGGCCGCGATCCGGCTCGCCGTCGGGGAGACGGCGATCATACCACATCCCGATCACCAAGACGTCGTCGTCTGTGGGAGCTCCCGGGGCGTCTACCACAAGTGCGCCCGAGAGCTGACTGTCCTCGAAAGTCCGATCGGAGAGCGGCCCGTCCGAAGCCGCACCCCAATAGAAATAGGTGCCGGGAACGTCGGCTGTAAACCGGACAGTCTCTGAGCTACCTGCGGCCACCCGGAGCGGCCGCAACTCACCATCACGGCGAGCATCCAGCCCGTGGATCACTACCACGGTGTCGAGGAAGTTGACGACCGCGACTCGTATCTCCGTACCGAGCGGAACACGGATCAGCGGGCCGGGGATGGAAGGCGACTTTCCGGCTTCCGCGAACGCCAACACCTTACCCGCCGGTTCGTCCGCGCCGAGGAGATGCCAGTCACCATTCCGGATCTCGAGGTCCAGCTCCAGGATGCCGCCGGAACGAGTTCCCGCAGGTTCCCGATTGTCGTTGAAGACGATCTCGGCCAGCGTGTTCGAGTCAACCGAAATCAGGGCATTCGGTGCCACCAGCCAGGCCAGCGTGAGCAGCGCAGCTCCGGCCACGACTCCGAGAATCCGGTTCACCCACGAATTCAATTTGCTCATCTCGCGCCGATTCATTGGGAAGCTACGAGCGCGGGCTCAACCGTGTACAGCGCCTGCATCCCGGCCATCAGGTGGTAGGACACGTGACAGTGGAAGAGCCAGATCCCCGGGTTGTCCGGCACCATCTCGGCAATGGTCATTCCCATCGGCAGAATCTCCGCCACGTCCGTTCGCATGTGCCTTATCGTCACCGTGTTCCCGTGCCAGTGGGGCGAATGGGGCTCGAAGTTTGTGGATGCCATGATATACCAGCGCACTCGCTCACCGACGCGCATGGTGAGTCCCGTAAGGTGTCCGTAGAGAAGACCATTCATCGACTCCATGAAGTTCTTTCCCCAGTCGATGCCGGCGCCCGCCAGCACGTCTCCGAACGGACCCCGAGAGATCGGTACAGCGTCTGGATCGCCTGCGTAGGTGCGGATGTTGTCCTCGATGTACCAGCTCTCGTTCTCGTTCATCTCGGCGAAGGCGACGACGAACTCGCGGTCGACATCGGTCTGCCGTCCGTCAGCCGTCAGCGTCCCTGGGGCGCTGACGATCATGGGACCAATAAGACCCGCGTTGACGTCTTTGATCTCTTCCGTGTGGGAGTGGTACATCCAGAAGACCGAGCTCAGGTCGCCTTCGGCGGGACCCGCCCGTTCGGGCACGGGCCAGACATACACATGCGTGCCGCCGGTAGGCACGCCGTCGTCGAACTTGTCGCGCTCATCGGTGGCGTCCGCGTAGGGCGTGCCCTCCGAATCCTTGTGGTAGAAGACCCCGTGCGGGTGAAGGCTCGTGGGGAAGTGCACGTTGTTTCGGTAGACGATCCGGATCGTGTCGCCGACCTGGGCGCGCACCAGAGGCCCGAGTATGCCGAGGTGCTCCCATTCGGGAGGTCTGGCCTTCAAAGTCGCGAACGTCGAATCCGTGTACTCACGGTAGATGGCTTTCTTGTAGACGTGGCCAATGCTCGTCGGGCCGCGTTCCACCCAATGCGACTCCACTTCGCCGAACGGCTCACGGGTCAGAAGGTTCTCGCCGGTCGGGGCATAGTCCCACACCACCTCGTCCGCCGCGATGTAATACGTTCGCATGGTCGGCTCAGTGCCGGAGCCCCGATTCGCTCCAAGTGCATCGCAGCCTGAAAGAGCGGAAGAAAACAGCAATCCGGCGAGCACCACGATCCGGTCCGTCAAAGGGTCCTCCCTGTGGTGTGAGTTCAGCCGCGCGGCTGGACGGCTCGTCTATTTAGTCAATGGGGCGGTCAAGATCTACCTTCGCCCCCGTGTGGCCTGCTCGGTGAAGACGAGATCACGAGCGGGGAGGAGACGGATGCGAGGAGGGGGCAGCCCCCCGGCCGCACCTCTCCATGTTTCCTCTCCAGGTTCGCCTCCGTACCTAGTGCGGAAAGGCTGAGAGAGGTCCGTATCTCATACGGACTTTTCCGCGAAAGTACGCATATGGTGCGGAAATCGGGCCCTAGGTGTGCGTCGCAAGGACGTTGGTGACCCGGAGCTCGACGAGTCGCTGCAAGGGTGTACGGCGTCCGACTCCGGCATGTCGCCGGGTGAGGTTGTAGTAGCATAGCCA
>JBDHFW010000165.1:0-5830 GCA_039590175.1 Gemmatimonadota bacterium
GCATCGCGGCTCGCTAGCGCTTCGGAAGCTCTCGCGGCCACGATGTGGCCACAAACCGGGACATGACTACTCCACCGACCGTACACCGCGGTCGGTGGAGTCATTCTTCGCAACACGAGGTTCATTTCGCTCACATGTTGGAGATGGCATCAAGCTCGTGAGGAACCCACAATCGAGGCGGGGTTCTCGCCCAGAAAGTTCACCCGAACGACGTGTTGAGCGAGCCGGCGGGCCGCTCGTGGCGGAGGGGCGCATGCAGTGGATCAAGCTCTGCGACACCGCGCGCGAAGAGGAGGCTTCTCTAGTCGTTCTGGGGCCGAGAGCCAAGAAGGATCCTGGCCCGACCACCTACTTCGTGATGCACGCTGCCGTAGTCTCTCTGCTGATTCTCAAGATTCCGGATCCGTCCCAGCAGGAGCCATACGGGGACTCCTGCAAGGGCCTGTTCGCTCGCGTGTTGCTCCCGACGGACTGGTCGGAGTGCGCTCTGCGGGCCGAGCAGCAGATCATCGAGCTTCGAAACGCCGGCACCGAGGAGGTGATTCTCGCGCATGTGACCGAGCTCGGGTTGACGGAGACTAGGCGGAAGGAATACGAGGTGCACGCGCAGAGACGGTTGGCCCATTCCCGTCGCACGCTCGAGGAGGCAGGGCTCCAGGTGCGCAGTCTGCTCCTCGAGGGCGATCCGTCTGGCGCGATCGTGGACGCGGCCGAGCGCGAGAATGCCTCCCTCATCATTATGGGCTCGACGGGGAAAAGCGTGACCGAGGAGCAGCGCTTGGGGAGCATCAGCGAGCGAGTAGCTCTCAGTAGCGGTCGATCGGTGCTCCTGGTTCACTAGCCCGCGCTGCAGTCTGAGCCGTGATCTCGGTCGGCCACTCCCTCATGGCGTCCTGGCAGGCCCGGGTGTGCGGAGCCGCCTCCACGCATCGCGCCCGGGCCGGGCCGACAGCCACATGACCGACGTGATGATGACGGCAGACGCCAGACAGCAGGCACAGGTGGCTCCGAGAACGAAAGGCTCCAAGAAAGTCAGGTAGATCGAAAAAAGAGTGCCGATCACGGCCATCACGAGAAGGCCGAGCTTCGCCAGGAGAGCGAGCCGCCCGGACCGTGCTCTGGAAACGAACCAGGCTGTGAAGATGGCCACATATCCCGCCAAGCCCAGCACTCCCACCGGCAATACTCCGAGCACCCGCGCGTACTCGCTCTGCTGGACCGTGTTGCAGTCTCCCACGGGTCCACACACGGCCATGACACCTTGGATCTCGACGTAGGACAGGTAGCTGGCGACGCCGATCCCGACGACCGACAAGATCGGGATGTAGATGCCTGGCGGCCTCGTCGGCGACACCACGCCGGCCCACCTCCAGATCGAAAGTGTGCTCACGAGCATGACGACGAGCACTGCAACAGCGATGCTGTTACCGACCGGGTCTTGGCTGAGCCTTTGGGCCAGCGTGACACCACCCAGCTCGATGGTCTCGAGCCTCGATGGCGTCGCCAGGGCCCGGCCCTCGATCGCGTCCGTGATCGAGACCTCTGTGCCAGGATGGGCTTCGGCTGGTTGGGTCTCGGCGCCTCGGGAGCCCGGCCAGTGATCCGGTGCCGGCTCGAACGGCTCGTCCACTTTCTCGTCGGCAACAGGAGTCGGTTCCTCACCGGGCGTCGGGCGCTCGACCTCTGCTTCCGGCTGACCGACCGTCGCCAAGTCCTGCGCCGCCGCATCTCCCTGCGCCTCCGCCATTTCCGCCGGGGCGCCGCCACCGGTATCTGAGGCGATCCGTTCCTCGACCTCCTGGTCTTTCTCGCTATCGTCGAGCGCAAGCGCTCCAACTTCTCTCGAGACAACCGCGATCAGCTGATCGAGACCGGTAACTCGCGGCCACGGGGTGCCTCCTCGATCGAGCCCGTGTTGGATCAGCATCGGTAGACGCAGGGGGATCTCTTCAGAGCCGACCAGCACGGTATCGCCGATAACCAGCTGGGGGACGCCTTCGCGATCCTCCGGAAGCGCGTACTCTTGAATAGACGCTCGATACAGCTGCTGGCCCGCCGACCAGGACGCATCGACGAGAAGGATCTCCAACTGACTGTTCGCGACCAGGTGAAGCACCGGGTCCGGGCGCTCGGGACCGACAATCGACCAGACTCTGGGTGCGCCGCCGTAGCGGTCGAGAATGGCTGGAAGAACCGCCGTGATTACCTGCTCGCAATGGGGGCAGGTAGGCGAGTAGAAGAGGACGGCCCGAACGGGGGCCTCCTGTGTCAGCGCGACCCGGCCCGGAGGAGCTTGCCCGATGACGAACAGGGCAAGCAGCAAGGAGATTCGTGCCCAATACGTCACGCCCGCCGGCCTGGTCCCCTTAGGGTCGTTCAAGCGCCTGGAGCTGCATCCACGCCGGCCGAGACGGGCTCTCGGCTCGGCAAAGCGTGAAGCGCTTCACGGAGATCCTGAAGCAGGTCCTCCGTGTCTTCGCAGCCCACCGCCAGCCGAATCAGGTTGTCGGTGATGCCAGCTTGCTCTCGCGCCTCGGGAGACAGGCCCGCGTGGGTCATGGAGGCAGGATGCTCGATCAGAGTCTCCACGCCGCCAAGGGATACCGCCAAGGTGGGGATCTGGACCTTCTCCATGAGTAGCCGTCCAGCCTGGAGCCCGCCGCGGACTCCGAAGCAGAGAAGCGCTCCCGGCCCGTCCATCTGCTTGATCGCCAGGTCACCCTGGGGGTGATCGGGGGCTCCTGGATACCTCACCCACTCCACGGCAGGGTGCTGGTGGAGCATCTCCGAGATCGCCGTGGCGCTGTGCTGCGCCTGCCGGATCCTCAAGCCCAGGGTCTTGAGTCCGCGGTGGACGAGCCAGGCCTGGTGAGGATCGATGCAACCGCCGTGATGATTGAGCACCTCCCGAAGGGCCTTCCTCTGCTGCTCCGTCGAAGTCACGATGATGCCTGCCACCACATCGGCATGGCCGTTCAGGAACTTGGTCATGCTGTGCACCACGATGTCGGCACCGTGCTCGAGAGGCCGCTGCAGCACAGGTGTGGCAAAGGTGTTGTCGACCACGAGCAGGAGCTCGTGCTCTCGAGCGATCTCCGCACAACCTTCGATGTCCGTGACGCGGATGGTGGGGTTCTCAGGCGTCTCGATGTAGAGAACTCTTGTCTCGGGGCGGAGCGCGGCGCGGACGTTGTCCAGATTCGTTGTGTCCACGAAGTCTGACTGGACGGCGAACCTCCGAAAGTGCCTCTCCACAAGCACTCGTGAGGGACCGTAGACTGAGTCTGTGCTTATCAGGTGAGCGCCAGCCTCCAGATATGTAAACAAGACAGTGGAGATGGCTGCCATACCGGAACTGGTGGCCAGAGCCGCGTGGCCACCCTCCATTGAAGCCACCGCTTCTTCGAGTGCCGCCACGGTGGGATTGCCCATCCGCGTGTAGATATACCCGTCCTCGTCTCCCCGGAAGCGGGCGGCGCCCTGATCGACGCTGTCAAATGCGAATGTAGAAGACTGGAAGATCGGCACCGAGACTCCTCCATAGAGAGGGTCGGGTCGGCATCCGGCGTGCACGGACTGCGTGTTGAAACCTGCGCGTTCGCTCTCCACTGTCGTGTCCTCCCTGGTGCGCCGAATGACTCAAGTATGAACGCACGGTTCGCCCGTCCCACCATAGCATTAGTGCCGGATTGGCCTATTTGTGTTCCTGACGCGCGCGGGCCCTTGAGGAGTGCCGAGCGTTGTGGGATTGGCCGCCAGTGCGGCGACCGACGAATGGTTACGATTTGGCCTGCAGGCATGGCTGTACGGCAAAGTGTCCGGCTTTTCCTGTTAATGATGCGCGGGACTTCATGCAGTTAGCGGAGACGATCAAGCCGAGCCTCGGGACCGACGTATTCCCGTTCGAGGCTTGTCAGGAGGCGATGAGTCGCGTGCGGTAGGGTAAGATTCGAGAGGCAATCGCAGCGGTTAGGGTGATCCCCTCTTGATACATCAAGAGCCTTCAGACGGGTCAGCCCTCAGGCGTCCACCCCGAACGGTAGCCCCGACCACGATTCCCGCCGTCACCAGCACCAGGTTCTTGATGATGTACTGTCCCTCCATGGTAGGAGAGTGCGGGAACCCCCGAAAAGTCTCGGACGGGAAGATCATCAGCGGCGTTATCGTCCCAATCATCTGGAGGAAAAGCAGGAGCAACGTTGCGCGAAGGAACTTTCCCGTGAGGAGTCCGATTCCGATCACCGTTTCCCAGGCGGCCAGAACGGGGAGCGCGAGGCTCGAGTCCACGAGCCCGAAGCTCAGTCTTTCGATCGTACGCGTCGCGAGATCGGCCGCCGGGCTCCAGCCCGGTACGAACTTGATGACCCCGAACCAAAGGAAGACAACGCCGAGGGCGACGCGAGCCAGTGTCACGCCATGCCGCGCCATCCAGCCGGTAACCCTCGTGTCGATGACGTCAAACCGTTTGGGAAGCTGAGACAGGCTCACGCTGCGTATGCTGCTACTCGCGGCCGTGCTTCTTCAACCACAGGGCGTGATGGTCGGAGCCCTCACGAAGCAGCTTGGCTCCGCATCGTGGACAACGCTGTTCCTGGCACGGCCGTCCAGCCTCATGCCGTATTCTGTACTCACATTTCGGACAGACGCAGTGTCCCACCGGCCCGAGGCCCTGATGACCACGGCGGTGTCGATGCTCACGGCCGGCGTGGTTCTCTTCCACTGAGTGCTCCTCCTACAGTGGGCCGGGTTCACCTCCCCTTTCTTACGCTTAGTGCATGATACGGCTTCTTCTGTTCCGGGTGCCGTATCGGATTAACTGTCCTGGCTACTCGTACATCTAGCGGGAACCGGCATGCTGGGTCAGCCGATCCTACACCGTCTGCTTGGCTTGGGCCACTTGGTGCGAACGCTGGCATGTAGCGCTGAACAAGGCCGCCGACTCTCCAGGTCGAGATTCGCGAAGGAAGTATCGCCGCCGGGCAATCACGGCCAGCTGAGGTACGTGACTAGCCCACCCAGGAGGAGCGCGATTGTCCCGCCCGCTCGGACCCAGGTCGTCGTGGAGGTCTCGATCCATCCAGCGAAGCGCTGCATGATCGTGGGCCGAATGAGTAGAAGGATGCTCTCAAGGAGCGTCGTCCACCCGATGATCGTGACGAGTGCGCGCCAGTCAAGGACCCAGAGGTTGTGGCCGCGCACCATGATCATCCCGAGGACCAGAGATACGAAAAGGACGGCGAGCATCTGATGTGGCTCAGCCATCAGTCTCTTGAACGGGCCTGTCCAGTACTTGGCGTTTAGCACGTAGGAAAGCCCGAAGACCAAAAGTACGACTCCCGTTACGAGCTCGATCTCAGAAGCCACGTCTTCTCCTTCCTGCTGGGTTGGCCAAGCTGCGCGTGCGGGCGAGCCTGCCAGCGGAGGACGGCAGCCTTCCGACTGGAGAGGCCATCCTGCGGCTGCTCAGATCACCTGCTGACATGGAAGCACGAAGGCGCGCAGCGGAACGGCGTCGTCTCCTCGCCGCTCCTGCTCGCTCTCCTTCCAAGATGTGAATGCTTCGCTGACGCGACCGACGACTTCATCGTCGCCGACGACGAATACCGCGCAATTATGTCCGAGTCCGAACCCGCGGTCGTCAACTGGCCCGCTTTCACTTCGACCATACAGCACCGGCACCTCGCTGTAGGCGTCCACTTCAAGCTCGGCGAGCCGAGTGGCCTGCCCCCAGAAGCGGTACCACTTGTTAAGTTAGATCATGGCCCGAATCGGGGCAGCCGGCGGTCCCTGTAGCCGGGGCTGCCGAGCCCACTGCGGACGTGGCCGGATG
>JBDHFW010000166.1:0-5797 GCA_039590175.1 Gemmatimonadota bacterium
CTCCTTCGTCTGGGCGTCCAGTCGCCGCAACCAGTCGTAGCCCGCCTCGAAGCCGCCGGTGCGCTCGTACTCGCGGTACATGATGGCGGCGAAGATCGCCCGCATCGTGCCGGAGGCCAGCGGATCGCGGATCAGGACCCGGTCTCTCCAGCGCAGCTCCAGCACCTCATCCCAGTCCGCCGGCGCTTCCTCGGGAGCCAGCGCGTCCGAGTTGTAGGCGATGACCTCCGGCGTCAGATAGTTCCCGAGCCAGCGCCCTTTCGAATCGCGAGCTCCCGGGGGTACGGCCTCCACCCATGTCGGCTCGAAAGTGTCCAGAAGCCCCTCTTCGGCCGCCCGGACGAACATGCCGCTTGGCGCGCCCCACCAAACATCGGCCTGCGGATTCACTCTCTCCGAGCGCAGCCGATCGAGGATCTCCTGCGAACCCATGTCCAGGTATAGCACGGATACGCCCGGGTTCGCCGCCTCGAACTCGCGAGCGAAAAAGGAGAGGAGCTCTCGGCCGTGTGGAGAGTAGACGATCAGGCTCTCTCCGGAAGGCCCGCCACAGCCCTGCAGGATGAGCCCGCCAACCGCCATGACGAGCGCGGCGAGGCCCGAGAGGACGGCGCGTCGGTCTACTCTTCCGCGACCGGCCATTCGTCCGGGGAAAGCGAGAGCAGGTTGGCGAAGAGTCGGTACGCCCCGGGAACGCCGGCCGGCAGCTGGCGGAAGAACGAGAGGCCGGCGTACACCCACAATCCACCTCCCACCCGCGCCACGACGAGCGAGCCCGCTTGGGGGCTCTCGCCGGCGTCGGCGACGGCAAGCAGTGGGGTGTAACGCTCGTCCCACTCGCTCAAGAAGTAGAGTCCCCGCTCCTGGAGCCAGCCCTCGAAGTCGATCGCCGTGATCCGGTTCGGGCGAAGGAACGCGGGAGAATCCGGCTTCAGAAGCGTCACCTCCGACGCCTCGTCCGTGACCCTGCCGTGCGGCCGGTCCATGCCGACGGGGTACGGCGCAAAGCCACCCTCGGGGAGCTCGTATTTGTTGTACTGCACGATCAGAACCCCGCCGTCTCGCACCCAGTCCAGCAGCGTCGTGTTCGCCCCCGCGAGGTCGGACCGAACCTCGTAGGCGCGAACCCCGAGGACGATGACATCGAAGCGCTCGAGCCCGTTCGACTCCAGGTCGCCAGGCTCGATCATCTCCACCGGCAGCCCGAGCTGGCGGATCGCCTCGGGCACCTGATCGCCCGAGCCCGTCACGTACCCGACCCGCCTGTCGGTGTCGACCTCGACATCGACGCGCCGCAGTGCCGTCTTCGCGGAGCTCACATAGGGCGTCGGCTCGATGTGTGGATAGTCGATGACGACGGCCTCCTGGGCGTAGGAGCGGCCGCCCCCCTCGACCACGGCGCGCAGCCACGCGGCCGAATCGGTTCCGCCGGATGGCGCCCCCGTGGGCGCGATCTCGAAGGCGTAGGAGCGGAGCACGCCGGGAGCGTCGAGAGCGACCGATCGCTCGGCGGGAGAGACCGCCCAGCCATCCGGCGCCACCAGACGCAGGAGGCCAGTCAGACCCTCGGGAGCCTCGCTCCGGAGCGTCACGACGGCGGGTCGCGGCGTTTCCTCACCGAGCGGCCACACGATGGTGCGTGGCTCGATGGTGACGGAGATGGCAGGAAGCAGAAGCAGCGGGCGCCAGTACTCGCCGGCCGCTTTATCGACCCCTCGGAAGCGCACGGGGCGGGAGACGGTCAAGCGGGTGTCGGTGGGGCCGGCCCGCAGACGGAACTCCACCGCTGCGGAGACCGGGGCCGGCCCGAACGCGCGACCACGAAGCGCCGCGTCGCGCGGCCACGTGTAGAGATCGCCGGCTCGATCGCGCTGCAGGTAGTACGGTTGTGAGGGCCCTACGTCAGGCGGGATCCGTACGCGAAAGCCCCAGGTCGCCAGGGCTCCGGATGAGAGAACCGCCGGCGCCGTCGGCTGGCCTCCGGTCCCGCCCGCCTCTGCGCCGGGCCCGTTCGCGCTGGCATCTTCACCGGACTGCCGCGCCTCCTCGAGGCTGGCCGGATAAAAGCGGCTTCCCGGCTCCCGGGCGATCTCGTCGTCGCCGGCCACGATCCATCCGTCCGGTACGACCAGAAGGGAGGGCGCGGTCTCGAGCTCGAGCGGGCCTCCGTTCCATAGCTTCACGCGCACCCAGAAGCTCTGACCGGGAACGAGCACATCGTCCTCGGACTCGGCGACCAGCGTCACGGAAGCGGCCGCCAGGATCGCTTCCTGCAGGGTCTCGATTCGCGCGTCCAGAGCCCGCACCACCCCCTGGTCCCGGCCCGGATTATCGGCCGCGGCTCCACCCGGGCCGGCTCCACGGCCGGCGTAGCTCCGGGCCTCGCGCAGCGCCTCCAGGGCACGAGCGAGGGTCGGCACGGCGCGCGATGGAGCCAGCGCGGCCAGGTCTCCCCGGCCTTCGGCCAACAGATGCCGGTAGAGAACTATGGCCTCCGCGAGGCCATCTCTGTCTCTCGCCGCCAGGCCCTTCTCCGACCACTCCCTCGCCACGCCCGCCAGCGTCGTGTCGACGCCAGCGAAGAGCGACGTGTCCGGCCCGGTCACACGGCTCTGAACGAGCTCCAGCAGCGTGACCCGCGGACCGCCGGGCTCGGCGGTACCGAAGTCCTGCGACCGGTGCTGACTCCGGCTCCGCATGGCGAGCTGGTGATAGGAGCGGCCCAGAACCGGATCGAGCGTTCCCGTCTCGATCGCCAGGGTCGAAGCCTCCGGATCGCGCCACGTGCGGCGGTAGAGTTTCAGGGGCGTCCACGCTTCGATCCCGTGATCGGCGTGCTCCGGAAAGCGAGCCGGATCTCCGGCGGCCTCGAACGCCTCCCTCGCCAGGATGCCCGCGACTTGGTGCTGTCCGTGGCCGTCGTTGGGTGTTCCCGAGAACACGGACACGATGATCTGGGGCCTGAAGACGCGAATCGCCCACACCACATCGCTCAGAATCGAGTCTCGGGGCCAGTGGCCGAAGGTCTCTTCCGCCGTCTTCGAGTACCCGAAGTCGAAGGCCCGCGTGAAGAACTGGCTTCCGCCGTCCACGCGGCGTGCGGCGAGGAGCTCGCCGGTGCGCACGATTCCGAGACCCTCGCCGAACTCGGGCCCGATCAGATTCTGGCCTCCCTCCCCTCTCGTGAGCGAGAGGTACGCGGCTTGCGCCCCCATTCCCCGGGCGAGCACCGCCAGGAGGGCGGTGTCCTCATCGTCGGGATGAGCTCCGATCATCAGCACGCGCTTGATGCCGTCGAGCTGGCGCAGGAGGAGGGCCGCATCCACGACGCTCGGACCCTGGCCCGACCCGGGGGCGGGCTGCGCGGAGGCGTGGTTCGGCAGAAGGAAGCTCGCGTACCCCGCGAGGCTCAACGCGAGGAGGCTGGGGAAGAGCCGGAGACGCGATCGGACGTGTACTGGCATCGCGCCGAAGCTATGCCGGGCCGTCGGGCGGGGAAAGCAACGGGGCGTCGCTAGCTCGATCCAGGCATCCTGGGCTCGACCCGGGCGCCCCCTATGCCCGGCGCAGACGCCTCAGCTCGGAGCGTCCGACGTCCGCCGCCCTGACCCCCGCTCCGCCCTAAACCACCAGAGCATGACCAAGGCGAGGGCGGCGATGCGAAGCGGCTCGGCAGCGAGCGGCAGATACACCGCCACCGCGATCCCGGGGGCCGCGAACCAGTAGTAAAGGCCAACCGCGACGGCAGCGAGCCCCCGCAGGATTCGGCGGTTTCGGATCGTCAGCAGCTTGGCGACCGCCATGGCCACCAGGTAGCTGATCGCGGCCCACAGCAGGATGTGCAGGTAGACGTCCGGAGCCCCGGACAGTGGAACGTCTTCCAGCGTGAAGTACCCCAGGACGAACCCGGGGAGCGCGGCGGCGAAGGCCCCGAAGGGCGAGCGGAGCCAGGAGGAGTCGCGACGAGAGGCGCCCAGCTGCTGCGCGATCGATTTCTCCGGAGCCAGGTCTATGCACGCCCTGGAGCACAGACTACAGCGAGCGCACCGATCGTTCGAGGCGCTGAGCAGGGGGCTCTGTCCGTACAGACGCTCGACCGGCAGCACGGGACAGAACGCGTTGCAGAAGCCGGCCTTGAGGTCGAAAGCCGCCCCGACGACGAGGGCCAGAATCGCGACCGCGACGATCGTGATGGCGAGCGCCAGGCCGTCCTGGTTGAAGAGAAAGCGCCGGGCCGGAACGAGCAGGTAGAAGAGAACGACTCCGAGAAGGCTCGAGTAGGTCGCGAAGCGCTGCGTCTGCTGCCGGATGCCGGCCCGGCCGGCGGACAGCAGGTTGAGCGTCGCCAGAGGACAGGTGTTTCGCCAGATGAGGGGGTTCACCAGCAGAGTGGCGGGCACGAGGGGGATCGCCACGTTCCACAGGATGGCGAGCGAGGGCTCGGGCCGGAGGACGAGGCCCGCCAGCAGCAAAGCCGTGAGAACCAGTCCGGCCGCCTGTGCGGTCTTCCACAGCCGCGCCTCGCGCATGCCCTGCCCCTCCACCCTTGCCTTCCCGTGACTCAGCTGCGCTCCGTCAACTGTCGTACAAGATCGTACAACAGTTGTTCTCCTCCCACCGCCGCGAAGACGATGCTCCCGCCGTTGTCGATCACGTACACAAGGGGCGGGTGAACGATGTCGCCGGTCCGAAGATCCCGCTCCCGCGGCACTTCCCAGCGATCCAGCGCCTCCTCGACCTCGCTCACTTCACCGCCGAGTAGGCGCTCGTCGTCGCCGAGACCGAACGTGGACGCGAGGTACTCCAGCCGCGCGGGCGTGTCCCGCCAGGGATCGAGCGTCAGCACCACGGCGGCGGCGTCCACGCCTTCGGCTTCGAGTCGGCGGCGCGCCCCCAGCGTCTCGCGGACGACCAGGGGGCAGATGGTCTCGCAGTGGCCGAACACGAAGGTGACGAGGAGCGGTCTGCCGCTGTACTCCTCCAGCGTGACAGCCTCCCCGTGCTGGTCCTGGAGGCCCAAAGCCGGGGCCGGTCGATTCTCGACCCGCAATCCGGTCGAGAGACCGCCCTCCTCATCAGATACCGAGGCCGACTCGACCGTCGCGACATCGGCCGACGCCGCCACCGCGACGCGCACCCGGGCTCCGACCGCGACGATCCCGACGACCATCAGAGCTGCCGACGCTACGAGCGCGAGCCTACCAACCGGCCGGCTCACCAGCGCTCGCACCCCTCCCTGGACCTCCTCCCGCCACCCGATGAGGAGGATTCCCAGCATGCCGAGCGGCTGAAAGATCAGGGCGCCCCAGCCCTCCGGCCCGGGAAGGCCGTCCGGCCGCGTGCCGAAGCAGACCGCGCGCGTCCGCACCAGCCACTCGGGAGGCACGTCACCGGCCGGCCAGAGCGCGAGGGCCCACCAGGCAGCTGAAATAAGGGCGATCGTCGCGAGGCCGCCGAGCGCGACGGCCTCGCGCCTCTCGAGCTTCATCCTCTCATCCCCCCGGCCGTGCCTTGGCGAACTCGCTCACCCCACCTGCCACACGACGGAGAGGAGCTTCCAGTTCGTGAAGTAGTAGACCGCGAACGCCGCGAGGAAGACGAGCGCCAGCACGAGCGTGCCCGGAGCCATGCCGAAGCTGCCCTTCTCCGCGTACGCCGCCTCCTCGTCGGCCGCCGTGAAGGGACGCGGCGGGTTCACGATTCCGTTAGGAACTCCGTGCATCGACATACGTCGCATCTCCTTCCATCGGCTGGCCCAGGAAGACGGACCATACGGTGACCAGGATGTAGATCGCCC
>JBDHFW010000167.1:0-5791 GCA_039590175.1 Gemmatimonadota bacterium
TGGGCCCGGGTGGATTTGAACCACCGACCTCACGCTTATCAGGCTGGAGCCGAACGCTGGCCAGCGCTGAAAACGTCGCGTCGTTCGGGGCCTCCGCGCCTGTGGGCGCTGACTGGCGCCAGCCCGCGCTGACCCTTCCGCTGACCCGCGCTGTTTCCATGGTTGTTACCGTGAGCCCGCCTAGCGCTGGAAACTCGTCTTCGTGAGCCGGTAGGTCTCCTTGCCCGACCCGAGCGGCCGAACGAACTTGCCCACCAACACAGACGCTGAGCTGAGTCCCCCAACGGGCTGGGAGTGGTGCTTTTGGCATCCCTCATAGAACGCCTGACGCAGCGCAAGATCGCCCAGTGGGCGATCGCGTATGTAGCCGGAGCTTGGCTCCTCGTTGAGGTGCTCAGCTTTGTTGCCGAGAATTTCGGCTGGCCTGCCGGTATCGTTCGCGGCGCGGCTGTGTTCTTGGGCGTCGGTTTCTTCGTTGCCCTCGTTCTCGCCTGGTATCACGGTGAGAAAGGCCAGCAGCGCGTAACCCGCCTCGAGCTATCGATCATCGCCGGTCTCCTTCTCTCAGCGAGCGTGGCAGCAGCGTACGTCAGTCGGGGCTCAGCGTCTCAGGAACCCGAGATTGGCGCTCCGCCGACGCTGACGATCGACCCCCGCGCCATCGCCGTGCTCCCATTTGCCGACATGAGCCCGGAGGGCGACCAGGAGTACTTCAGCGACGGCATCGCCGAGGAGCTGCTGAACCTGCTGGGGAAGATCCCTGGGCTGCTGGTGGCGGCACGCACCTCGTCGTTTTCCTTCAAGGGCCAGAACCTGGAGATCCCGGAGATCGCCGAGCGCCTGCACGTGGCCCACGTGCTGGAAGGCTCGGTGAGGAAAGCGGGCAACGAGGTACGGATCACCGCGCAGCTGATCAGGGCCGCTGATGGCTTTCACGTGTGGTCGGAGACCTGGGACCGATCGCTGAACAACATCTTCGCCATCCAAGACGAGATCGCGGCCGACGTGGTGGCGCAGCTGAAGATCAAGCTGCTGGGTGGGGCGCCGACGGTCGTGGCGACCAATCCCGACGCCTTTGCGCTGTTCCTGCAGGCGCGGCATGTGGGCCGTCAGCAAACGGCCGAGGGTTATGAGCAGGCGAACGCACTGTTCCTGCAGGCGCTGGAAATCGATCCCGACTACGCCCCGGCCTGGGCGGGCCTGGCCCAAAACTACGGCAACCAGGCGAGCTTCGGCCTGCGGCCGAGAGACGAAGGCTTCCGGCTGGCCCGCGAGGCGGCCCACCGGGCGCTGGCCATCGACCAGGAATTCGCATCGGGCTACTCCGTGCTCGGCTGGGTCGCGACGCACCACGACGGCGACCTGGCGACCGCCGCACGGAATTACGAGCGCGCCCTGGAGCTGGCGCCGACCGACGCTGGCAGCGTCAGCTATGCCGCCAACCTCGCCCTTAACCTCGGCCGCCTGGACGAGGCCATCGTGCTCATGGAGCACGCGATTGTCCGCGACCCCGTGAATTCCAACAGCCATAGCGTACTGGGCTTTGCCTACCGCTCGGCCGGGCGACCGGATAGGGCTATCGCCTCATACCGCACCGCGCTCAGCCTGAGTCCGGGGCGCATCGGCATGCAGTACAACATCGGCGTGGACCTACTTATTGTAGGCGACCCGGAGGCAGCCCTGGCGGCGATGCAGCAGGAGTCGTTCGAGGGGTATCGCCTGATCGGTTTGACTCTGGCCTACCACGCGCTCGGCCAATCGGCCGACTCCGATGCGGCGCTGGCCGAGCTGATCGAGAAGTACGAACAGGACGCGGCCTACAACATCGCGTACGTGCTGGCGTTCCGGGGTGAGGCCGACCGCGCCTTCGAGTGGCTAGGCAAGGCGGTCGAGTACAACGACCCGGGCCTGGCGGAAACCGCAGTGGAAGTCGTGTTCGCCAAC
This sequence comes from Gemmatimonadota bacterium, assembly GCA_039590175.1. Classification (GTDB taxonomy): domain Bacteria; phylum Gemmatimonadota; class Gemmatimonadetes; order Palauibacterales; family Palauibacteraceae. Next base: position 1,945 of record JBDHFW010000167.1, read on the forward strand.
ATCCACGACGACCCGCGCTGGCTGCCGTTCCTGGAGAGCATCGGCAAGTCGCCGGAGCAACTGGCGGCGATCGAGTTCAACGTGACGGTGCCCGAGTAGGTGAGCGCCCCGCCGCCTGGTCGGTTCGCGACGGCGACGGGGATCCAGTCCTGCCCGGGTTCCGCGCACCGGCCGGTTTGCTTGCCAGCCATCGGACGGCCGGACAAGTTCGTGGCTGCTGCCCACACCGTAGAAAGACGTGCGCGTATATGACCGGTCTGAATAAGCTCATCCACGAGGCCCACCGGCGCTCGCTCTGGCAGGTTCTCGGAATTTACCTGGTCGCATCCTGGTTGGTGTTCCAGGTGGTTCAGACGCTCACCGAGGGGCTTGGCCTTCCGGACTGGGTGCCTCCGTTCGCTCTCATCCTGCTCCTCATCGGTCTTCCGATCGTGGTTGCGACGGCTTTCGTACAGGAAGGAATGGGCGGGGGCGCGCGGACGGAACCGGCCGCGCCGGCGCCCGACGAGGCTCGGGAGGAGACGGCACCGACGGCATCTCCGCTCCAGATCGACGTGGCCCAGGCTGGGCGGAAAAGCCGTCCGCACCACCACATCTTCACGTGGCGCAACGCGCTGCTCGGCGGCGGCGCCGCTTTCTCGCTGCTCGGAGTCATTACGGCGGCCTGGATTATCATGCGAACCTTGGGGATCGGGCCGGCAGCCACGCTCGTGGCCCGCGGCATCCTGGACGAACGCGCTCCAATCGTCCTAGCTCAATTCTCGGCGCCTGATCCTTCGATCGCCACCGCCGCTACCGAGGCCCTTCGCATCGACCTGTCGCAATCGGACGTGATCGCGCTCGTCGACCCGGCGTCGCTCACCGAGGCGCTCGCCCGCATGGAGCGCAGCCCGGACGAGAAGCTCACGCTGGAGACGGCCTGGGAGGTGGCGGTGCGCGAGGGCTACGCGGCCGTCATCGCGGGCGAGATCACGGCGGTGGGCAACGGCTATGTGCTGGCTTCCCGCATCATCGATGCCGCGAGCGGCCAGACGCTTGCGGCCGACCGGCAGTCGGCCGCGAACGCCGATGAGATCATCCCGGCGATCGACCGCCTGTCCGCTCGTATGCGGGAGCGCGTCGGCGAATCGTACTCCGACTTGCGCGCGGACGAACCCCTCCATCGGGTGACCACAGGCTCCCTCGAAGCGCTCCAGAAGTACTCGGTGGCCGTCGAGATCTTCGATGTCGGAGGCGACGAGTCGGTCGGCAACGCCCTCCTCGAAGAGGCCGTGCAGCTCGATCCCGGTTTCGCGATGGCGTGGCGGAAGCTCGGTCTGACTCGGACCGGCGGGCGAGCGCGCCGGATCGAGGCGCTGGAAAAGGCGTTCGAGCATCGCGATCGGCTCACCGAGCGCGAGCGCCTTCACACCGAGGCGATCTACTACTACGACATCCCACGCGACTACCAGGCGGCGATCACCGCCTACGAGCGACTCATCGAGCTGGACCCGAACGACGATTGGGCGCTCAACAACATCGCTGTCGTGTATAGCCAGGGCCTCGGCAATTATGCCCTCGCCGAGCAGTACTACGAGCGAGCGAGCGCGGCCGACTCGACCAACGTGCTTCCGTTCCGAAACGCAGCCAATGTGGAAATCAACCAGGGCAAGCTCGCCGAGGCCGAGGCCACCCTAGACGGCATCTATGAGAGGTTCTTGTATGACCGCACTGCGGCTGGGCTTCGGGTCGCAGTGGAAACGAGCCGAGGAGACTATGAGGCCGCGATGGCCGCAGCCGATCGGTTCGACGAGCTGCCGACCGACCCGGCGGTTCTGATGAGCAAGACCAGTTGGCTGACCGCGATTGCCGCTACCCAGGGCCGCCTCGCGGAGGCCGAGGCTCTGGCCGTCGAATCGGCCGGCCACCACGGGGAGTCAGGTCGCCCGTTTCCGCTGCTCAGCATGGCGGAGGACCTCGTGTGGGTGGACATGAATGTCCGCCAGGACACCGCTCGCGCCGGGCAGCGGCTTGCGGCGTACATGGAGTCGGACGGATTCGACGAAGCGGAGCCCCTGACTCGCCCCTACATGATAGTCCTGGACCTTATGTCGAACACCGGCAGCCGGGGGGCCGTCGCGTCCTGGATCGCCGAGTTCGAATCCGAGATTCCGGTGGAGTATCGTCAGGACCTCGACGACCGCTACCTGGCTTGGGAGGGCGTCCTGCTCGCCCGCGAGGGACGATACGACGAGGCGATCTCGACGCTTCGCCGCCAAGAGAATCGGGCGTGCACGCTCTGCCGGTACAGTCCGCTCGCGCAGGTTTACGATCAGGCGGGCGCACGGGATTCGGCAATCGCCTATTACGAACAGTACGTGAACGCCTCGGACGCCGACCGGCTCTTCTGGGATGCGAGCCAGCTCGGTCCTGCGCTGGAGCGGCTCGCGGTTCTGCACGACGAAGCCGGCGACCTCGAGAACGCGGCCAAATGGTACGCGATGTTCGTGGAGCTGTGGCGGGACGCCGACCCGGAACTACAGCCTCGCGTCCGAGCTGCTCAACAGCGTTTGAACGAGATCTTCGCAGAGCGGGGATAAGCGGGCATCTGCCGATCGGTGGTCCGGGGCGGTTCCTTCGGGGCCGCCCCCTCCGGGCATCCACACCAGACCTCACGCCTCCTAGGCCGAAGTTCTTAACGTCAATCTTGGGAGGACAGCAGACTCAACTTCCAAAGCAGCTTGGCCGGACCACGAGGGCGAACCTCCAGACGCCGACGACGGCGTGAGGTCCGGGTCTCTCGCTAAAGCACCTCGACCAACTCAACTGAAAAGTGAGGTCCTTTCCTGCCAGAGGATGATTCGCGTCCAGCGTAACGCTTGCCTCGTCCTTGACCTTGACCGTGACGACGAACGGCTCCCCACCGGTCGTCTTCATGTTTAGCTGCTGCCCGATGCCCGGATTCAGGCTCGGAGGAAGCTCCGAGCGGTCCACCGTCAGAATGAGATCTTCACGGTCTCAGGACTCTCCGCCGAGAGTCAGGACTCCTACCGAGGCATCGTGCGGTCTCGGATCGAGGGCCTCTGAGCGCGACGACGGCGGCGCCGTGCCCGCAGACGTGGAAAGCGCGGTGCGAAGCAGTCGGCGGCGCCGCCACGCCGAGCTTCGGCACCCGGCGGGCTCCGTACGGGAGAACGGCACCCGGAGCGCCACGGGCTGCGGGCGTCGAGCCGGGGAACCGAGGATTACATTTCGATACGCGAAAACCGTCTCTGGAGACGGCAGCGGCGTCCCAGAACCGAACTGGCCTCGGCCGCACGAGGCCTCAAACTTCGGGTTCGCGCGCCCGAGCTTGGCGATCGGGCCCTTCCCGCGCTACCCCTGCTTATGCAACTTGCGTAACGCCGGTTGCGCAGGTGGAACGCAGCAGGGAGCGACGACCTCGATCCGAGACCCGGGTGGATTTGAACCTCGACCAGACCCCGGCCTTCGATCCCGCCGAGCCGGACCCTCCCATGATCCTGTCCTGTGCGCCCGCCGGGCACCTCACCCACCGCCCCCCTCCAGCCGGTCCAGCAGCTCCTGGAGCCTCTCGATCGTCGCGCGGAGCTCCTCGCGGACCTGGTCCACGAGCTCCGGGTCCGCCGGGGCTGCGGCCGCCTCCGGCCCCGGCACGGCGGCCTCGGCGACCGGCGCGACCGCGGGCAGCTCCCCGATCAGCGCGGCGACGGAGGCGTCGAGCGTCTCGTGCATGACCACCTGACGGGCGTCGGCCAGGATGATGCGGCGGAGCTCCGGGAACTCCAGGGTCTCCGGCTTCAGGAAGACCGGCTCGGCGTAGAGGATAGCGTCCCCCATCGGGATGACC
>JBDHFW010000168.1:0-5767 GCA_039590175.1 Gemmatimonadota bacterium
GATCTTCTCGACCGCCGAGGACAACCAGAGCACGGTGGACATCCACGTGCTTCAGGGCGAGCGGAAGATGGCGCAGGACAACAAGACCATCGGGCGCTTCCAGCTGACCGGCATACCGCCGGCCCCACGCGGCGTGCCTCAAATCGAGGTCACGTTCGACATCGACGCGAACGGAATCCTGCACGTGAGCGCGCTCGACAAGGCGACAGGCAAGGAGCAGAAGATCCGCATCGAGGCCTCATCGGGTCTCTCGGAGGGCGACATCGACCGGATGGTCAAGGAGGCCGAGGAGCACTCCGACGAGGACCGGCAGCGACGGGAGGAGGTCGACGCCCGCAACCAGCTGGACTCCCTGGTCTACCAGACCGAAAAGAACCTGGAAGACTGGAAGGAGGCGATCGACGAGACGGCGAAGAAAGAGATCGACGAGGCTCTGGAGGAGGCGCGAAACGCGCTGAAGGAGGGCCAGCACTCCGACATCCAGGCGGCGACCGAGACGGTCAACCAGGCCGTGCAGGCGGCAGCACAGCAGATGTACGCCAAGGCCGGCGCAGCTGCAGAGGCCGGAGGCGACGGAGACTTCCGGGACGCCTCCGAGCCGGAGGCGGACGGGGCCGAGGGCGACGAAGAGGTCGTGGAAGCCGATTACGAGATCGTGGAGGAGAACGAGTAGCCGCTCATTCGCTGCTCGACCCTATCTCGGCAAAGAGGGACGGCGCCGGGTCGTCCCTCTTTGTTTACCCTTGACGCCCTTCGGTAACGCCCTCCGGAATGTGCGCCCGGGACCGTTCGTTCCGTTGGCCCGGTACCAACGATGCAACTCGAAACGAATTCCGTGTATCAAAACGTTGCGTACGCGGTCGCCCGACGACGGCCGGCTGCGGACCGGAATCCGGAGTAGACGGCATCGACAACCGAGGGGACAGAAGAAAAGGCATATGAACGACGCACTTCGAACCAAGCTGAACCTGATTCTCGTTGCTTTGTTCGCGTTCGCCCTGGGGCTCGGGTTCGCGGCCAAGCTCGACCTGACGCCGCAGTCCTTCGCCATCGGCTCGGCCGAGATCCAGTTCGGCGCCACGGAGGAACAGCTCCAGCAGTTGGGGGATGTGAGCCTGTCCCAGGGCTTCGCTCCGGTGGTCGAGAAGATCGGGCCGGCGGTCGTGACGATCCGAGTGGCGCGAAACGCTCGGACAGCGCAGAACGCTCCGCAACTTCCGGAGCCATTCAGGGATTTTTTCCGCCAGCCGCAGCAGGGCCCTGGTCTCGTGCAGGGGAGCGGCTCGGGCTTCATCGTCAGTCCGGATGGCTACATCGTGACGAACAACCACGTCGTCGCGGGAGCGGAAGAGATCAGCGTCACGCTGGCCGATCGGCGTGAGTTCGTGAACGTTCAACTCGTGGGCCGCGACCCGGACACGGACGTGGCTTTGTTGAAGATCGATGCGGACGACCTGCCGTCGATCCCGTTCGGCTCGTCCAGCGGAACGCGCGTGGGCGAGTGGGTCCTGGCGATCGGAAGCCCCGGCTTGTCCGCCGGCGCGAGACGGGTGCTGGAGATGACGGTGACGGCCGGGATCGTGAGCGCGAAGGGTCGGAACATCAACATCCTGGCGCGCACAAACAACGCCGCCATCGAAGACTTCATCCAGACCGACGCGGCGATCAACCCAGGAAACTCGGGAGGACCTCTCGTCAACGTGCGTGGCGAGGTGATCGGGATGAACACCGCGATCTCGAGTACCACCGGGTTCAACCAGGGATACGGCTTCGCCGTCCCCATCGAGCTGGTGAGCGAAGTCGTGGACGACCTCATCCAATACGGTGAGGTCCGCCGAGCGATCCTCGGTGTCTCCGTGACGAGCGTCACGGCCGAAGACGCCGAGTTTTACGGCCTCGACGAGGTCGCCGGCGTCGTGGTCCAGGACTTCGGAGCTCTCGGATCGGCACAGAGCGCGGCTCGTGACGCGGGCCTCGAGCGCGGTGACGTGATCGTGTCGCTCGAGGGCGATCAGATCAACACGGTGAGCGAGCTACAGACAAGGCTCCGCGCGTTCTCGCCGGGTGAGACCGTGACGATCGGCCTCATACGACGCTCGACCAAGGAACCTCACGAGATTCGGGTGCAGCTGCAGCAACGGCCCACCGAGACCCGTGTGGCATCGGCCGAGTCGCCTCCAGACGCCGCCGACCACCTCGGCATCGCGGTCCGTGACCTGGAGGAAGCCCGCGCCGCAGGCCTGGAACTGGACGAGACCGTGTCCGGTGTCATCATCTCCGATGTGTCGCGGACCGGAGCCCTCGGGCGGTCCAACATCCAGCCCGGCCTGATCATCCAGGACATCAACGGGCAGGCCGTGAACACCGTTGAGGAGTATCACGAGATCGTCCAGGCGTTGCAGCCGGGCGGCATCGCAAACCTGGCGCTGCTCGATCCGCGCTCCGGGTCGCGCCTCACGCTGAGTGTGCGTCTGCCTTCGTAGAAGCCGGCGGCGGGGTCCGAGCGCCGCGGGTATCTCGCTCCGCGAGGCGGCGGATGCCTTTCCTCGGAGCCTCCTCGCTTCGCTGCGGGGTCTCCTCGGGGCATCCGATGCCCGCTCCCTAGATACCCGCTACGCTCGGTCGTACAGCGGTTTCCTCAGCGGCTCGAGGCTCGCCGGGCGGAGCGGCGGGAGCCGAGAGGACTGAAGAGAGAGGCCCGGCTTCTTGCCGGGCCTCTTTGCATCGCGGGGTGAACGGCCGCGGAAACGCGGTTAGGGCTCCTCGAACTCGGGGTCGCCGTGCTCGCTGACGTGCTGGAGGAGTCGGGGATGAGCGCGATGCATGTACGTGCCCATCGCGAGCGCTGCGCAGATGTTCGCGACCACCACGCTCCACCAGGGCAGCGCCTCGCCCAGCGCGGCGCCCGCCCCGGCCGCCAGGACGGTGGCCAGGAAGAAGGCGCCGAGAAGCACCATGAACGCCACGTACCAGATCGCGGGATGGAGCTCTGTCTCCACCACGAGCCAGGCTACGAGGAGGCCGAACACCACGAAAGCCAGGACATGGATCCCGTTGTAGGTGAAGACCGCCGCGGGCGTCACGGTCCCCTCGCCTCCCCCGGCTCCTCCGAAGACGGCCTGACCCAACGTGGCAACCGTGTAGAAGACCGAGCGGCCGGTCACCAGATCCACGATTCCGAGGACCAGGGCGACCGTCACGTAGCCGATCAGGCCCGCGACCAGGCCCTCATAGAAGACACGCTGCTGCGTCTCGCTCATGGCGCCCCCTTCTTGGTCACCCGGATCGACCGCTGCGACCACCGTTACGCCCAAGCTAAGCGCGGCCGCGGCCTTCCATCTGTCGGGAGCTTCTCGGCACGCCCGGTGGTGGAATCCCCGTCATGGACAGCGCGCACCTCGCGTGGCTCACGAGGTCACATGCACCCCTCTTCGGACTTGGTCTTGAACTCGATCAGGATCACCTCGGCCGACGCGTTCGTCAGGTTCTCGGGAAGGTGCGTGACAGCCTCCGTCCACCCTACATCGCCCTTCTTGGCACTGTACTCCTCGCTCGTCCCGTCCGGGGCGTGCATCTGGAAGGTGTTGTCGGTGAGATTGACTGCGATGGCGTCCGGATGCCAATGCATGACGGACTTCTCGCCCGGACCGTAGGTGATCCGAAGCACCCGCACCTGATCGTTCTCGAACTCGACCTTGTAGTGGTCGGAATCGACCTCGGTCGCATCCTGGGCGAATGCGGGGGCCGCGAACACCAGTAGGAAACCGAGTGCGGCAAGGCTGAAGCGTCTCACGGGGACCTCCTTTGCATGGGGAATGTTGCTTCGTCGGAGCCCCACGATACATGAAGCCGCTGCCGGCGAGAAGAGGCAGCTGCGCGGAAGTGCGCAGCCAAGATGAGACGACATCCGGCCTCCTGGCCGGATGCGAGGTGCGCCAGGTGGCACCCCGCACCTTCCAGATCGCCCGGCCCGAAGCTAGACTTTAGGGCTCGCGAAAGTGGCGGAATCGGCAGACGCGCCAGCCTTAGGAGCTGGTGGCCTTAGGGCCGTGGGGGTTCGAGTCCCCCCTTTCGCATCCAGAGGGAGCCTATGAATCAGACAGAGACGAAGACCAAGACAGCGGATCCGATAGACGTCGCCGTCGAGGAGCTCGAGGCCTGGAAGAGGCGTCTCACGATCACGGTGGATGCCGCGCGCGTTCTGCAGGCCCGGGCGAAGGAGCGGAAGAAGCTATCTAAGAAGCTCCGCCTCAAGGGCTTCCGGGCCGGCAAGGTCCCTACGCACATCGTGGAGCAGAGGTACGGCGACCTCGTGGACCAGCGGACCGTGCAGAGCTTGGTGGAGGGCGCGTACCGCGAGGCGGTCCGGCAGCACGGCCTCGATCCCATCGGAGCCCCTGAGTTCGGGCAGGTCAACTACGCTCAGGGCGAGAACCTGACCTTCCAGGTTGATGTCGAGATCATGCCCATCCTCAATCTGAAGCGAACGGGAGGATTCAAGATCTCCCGACCCGAGGTTTCGGTGGCCGACGACGATGTCGACAGCGTGCTGCAGCGACTTCGGGAAGAGCGCGGTGTGTGGGAGCCCTCCGAGACACCACCGGAGGAGGGCGATCTCGTCGCTGTGCGGATCACGAACCTGGACGATGCCGCGAGCGCGGGGGGCTCGGAAGAGAGCGGCAAGCCGGGCGTCGGGCCCGGAGCGGCAGGAGAAAGAGCCGGACCGGCAGAGGAGGACGGCGGAGAGCTGTATCGGTTTCCGCTCGGCGGCGGTTACGCGATCGAGGACGTGGAGAAAGCCGTCAGGAGCCTCTCGCCGAGTGAGAGCGGCACGTTCTCCGTTCGCTTCCCGGAGGACTTCGGAGACACCGCTATGGCGGGGCAGACACGGCGGTTGGAGATTGATCTGGTCGAGTCGAAGCGCCGCCGTCTGGCCGCACTGGACGACGACTTCGCTTCGCAGGTCGGCGAGTTCGAGACGCTCGAGAACCTCAGGCGACAGATCCGGGAGGATCTGCTCAGGCATCAGGAAGAGGAGTCCGAACAGCGCGTTCGCGACGAGATCCTGGATTCCATCGTCGAGGCCAATCCGTTCGAGGTGCCGGACTCCCTCGTAGAGGGATACCTCGACCGGATTCTCGGATCGGACCGCGACGACGCCGGAACCTCGGACGCCGAAGCGGCTGAAGCCCGGCGATCGGTGCACCCGATCGCTCAGCAGCAGTTGAAGCGCGAGCTCGTGCTCGAGCATCTGATCCAGGATCTCGGGATCGAGGTAAGCGATGCGCAAGTCGACGCGCATATCGCCACGACCGCGGAGCGACGCGGGGTGGATGCAAAGGAGCTCCGACGCCAATGGCTCAGGCAGGGCGGGCTGGACTCGGTGCGCCGGAGGGTCGTCATCGACTGTGCTTTCGAGCACCTGGAGGGGCTTTCCACGGTCGAGTGACGGCGAGTCTCCTCGCTTGGAAACTCGCGAGGCGGAGCGGGTAGCACCTTGGGCGCGGGCCGATCGCCAAGGCCCGATCGCCAAGGCCGGCGCTGGAGCGCGCCGCGGCGCGCCGCTTGCGCTGAGGACGAAAAGGCCCACATCGTCATACGACGAACCGGAAGCGTAACAGGATAAGCCATGCCACTTTACGCGCCGTATGTAATCGAGCGATCCAGTCGCGGTGAGCGGACGTACGACATTTTCTCGCGTCTTCTCATGGACCGGATCGTCTTTCTCGGCACGCCGATCAACGATGACGTCGCGAACGTCATCATC
>JBDHFW010000169.1:0-5760 GCA_039590175.1 Gemmatimonadota bacterium
ATGCTGCCCGCGCCCACGGTGCCGGTGAAGCTCCGCGGTCCAGGGCCCCATGCGATCCACGCGGAGATGGTGAAGAACACGCCGACCGTGAAAAGTCCGACGAACCAGCTGGCCATGTCGAACGCCTCGCCGCGGACGATCCGCTCCGCCAACTGCGGGTCTCGCCACGAGAGCACGGCGAGTGCGATGGAGTAGAGTCCCATCACCAGAAAGACGGATCCGGCGAGCCCGATCACCCAGGGCGGAGCATTCGCGCCGCCCTCCGGCATCGCGATGACGCCAAAGGCCACCAGCACGATCGCGGCGCCGGTGATCGCGGACAGCAGCCCGAGCAGCAACCAGGAGACTCCTGGCCCCTGCGCGACGTCCTTACGCTTCGATCGACTCACCCGTGCCTCCGGGTTCGTTCGTGATCCGCCGGACCACCCACGCCATCGCCAGCGTCGGCGGAAGCACCGCGGCGATGATCTCGGCGTTCGTCTGCGGGAGCCAGGGCAGGGGCTGGAGGATCAGGCCGAGGATCGCCACCGCCGCGATGAAGATCGCCAACCTTCGCGTCCACCGCACGGCCCAGGGCCTTCCCATTGCTGCGAAGAGGGTGAGAACGGCCAGCGCTAGAGCGACCGGATTGAGGAAGAAGAGGTTCTCGTTCCGGAAGCCGGCCCAGTGGGCGGTCAGGAACCAGATCCCCAGCATGAACAGGCCGCCGACTCCCAGCACCAGAGCCCAAGCCGATGACGTGAGCGCGGCCAGGAAGCGGGCGCTCCGCCGCGTCGATCCCTGCCAGCCGAGGAGGACGAGGAGCCCGGCAAGCGCGACCCCCACCGCCAGGGACCGAAGCCGCCAATCGGGCGGCGCGTCGGGCTCCGGCCCGAGCGTGCTCTCGTAGAGCGTGAACTCCCGTTTCACCAGCGGCCTCTCGCCGCCCTCCCCGTCCGCTACGGTCATCCGGCGCAGATACTCCATCATCCGGACCGGAAGGAACATCTCCTCCCAGGCCGAGATCGGACGGTCCGTGGCCGGGCCGATGGCGAAGCTCCCGCCCGCGTATATCGGAGGATCCGGGGCCATCAGCCGGCGAAAGTGGGAGCGGTACGTCGTTCCCGTCTCGACACCCTCGAAGGTCTCCCGCAGCTCTCCGCCCAGCGCCTGGTCGAGCGCGTCGCGGACCCGCGTGGAGCAGTTGTCCCGGTAGTAGTCGTATCGGTAGAGGCGGTTCTCCGGGCGCTCGTTCCACTGCTCGAACTCGTACAGCGCCTGCCTCTGCGCCGCCGTCAGGTCGAGCTCCTGGACCCAGATCGAGCGATCGGCCGCCACGTAGGCTCTCAGCATGCGCTCGGTCTCGAACCCCTCCATCCAGTAGTCCATCTCTCCCCGCACGAAGCGACTCAGAAAGCCCGGGTCGTCGAAGGAGAACATGCCGTAGTTGTAGGCGCGGTCGATGCCGTGCACCGTGTCCCGCACCCAGATCGCGTTGTGCCCGAAGCGCTCCCACACCTGCCGCCCGGCGCCGACCGTGATGAGGAAGACCTCCAGCGTGGACGCGGGCGTCGTTGAGTCAGCGGGCGTCGCTGAGACGCCCGCGGTGTCAGGCTCCGGCTCCTGGGCCGCACCGGGGCTCGCGAACGCCGCCTGCAGCAGAAGCGCGACGAGGAGGATGCGTGAAGATCGAGTGTTCACGCGGCCCATGATAGCGACCGATGGGCCAGCCGGCAGGCAGCGCGCCAAGCCCTCCTCTAGCGAGGAGGTTCGATCCGGCCGTTTCGGTGTAAGGCACTCCATGGTACGACCTATCGGCTTCTGCCCGCTGGCCCTTCTGGGTTTGTGCTGCAGTGAGGCGGGTTCGTCCGACCCGGTGCCGATACTGTTCGATTCCGATCGCGACGGTAGCCATGAGATCTACGCGATCGCCGCAGATGGTTCGGGAGCTCGTCAGCTGACCGATTCACAGGATCCCGAGCTGTTCGCTCGGCTTCCCGATTGGTCGCCCGACTGCACGGAAGTGGCGTTTCAGGGCAACCGAGCCGAAGCCGACAACCGCGACATCTACATCATGTCCGCCGATGGACAAGCGGTCAGAAGGCTGACTCGGCACTCCGCGAGCGACGGCTCTCCCGACTGGTCGCCGGACGGACAGAGCATCGCGTTTGCGTCCGGGCGAGAGGACCCGGAGACCATCTACATCATCGGCGTGAACGGAGAGGCACTCAGGCGCCTCACGGATGGGCCGGCCTTTCAGCCGGCGTGGTCACCCGACGGGAACCAGATCGCCTTTATCTCCGGCTCCGAAGCCAATTGGGACGTCTACCTGATCCAGGCAGACGGCTCAAACCTTCGCCGGCTCACGCGCACGGATGGAGTGCACGAGAGCGGAGTGGTCTGGTCGCTGGACGGAGAGGAACTGGCTTTCGACGCGCTGGCGGACGGCCACTGGGAGATCTACGCCATGCGAGCAGACGGCTCCGCGATCCGCCAGCTCACGCGTAACGAGACCATCGACACTCGTCCTTCATGGTCGCCCGACGGCCGCCGGATCGTCTTCCATTCTACCCGCGATTTCGGATCAGATGGGGACTCGCAGGATTGGCACGAGTTCGAGATCTACGTGATGCGGTCGGATGGGTCGGAGCCGCGCAGGCTCACCGACAACGTCGCCTTCGACGCGCATCCGGATTGGTGTCAGTCCTCCGACCCCCCGCGGCTGCGCATGAAGTGAATCCCCCCGGCGATCACGACGCCGACGATGGCGCCGGTTCCGATGCTGCCGAGAAACCAGCCGATCACCGCTCCGATGACAGCTCCGAGTAGGAGGTGTGTGATCATCTCCGTTGCGACTCCTTTGGGAGTTTGCGCGGGTGCCCATGGTGGGAGGTTGAACGCAGATTCTACCCGCGCCGACCCGTCGGCGAACAGGGAGGGCCCCTGGTCATCCGCTTCCTGGAGACGACCCCGCAGCTCTGCGATCGGACCCGCCGAAACGCCCGCCGGACGCCCCGTCTAGGCGACGCTGATCGTGTGAACCAGCGCGTTCAGGCTGGGCTCGATCAGCCAGCCGATCCCGTAGCCGAGCGCGCCGAAGAGGAAGCCGCCGCCGATCTGGAGGATCACGAAGGCGAGGGCGTGTCGTCCGCCCGGTACTTCTGTGCCGGTGTGGTATTGCCTCTGGACATAGCCTCGGTACGAGGCGGTGGAGGTCGGGTTCCCGCCGCCGTACACGTCGATCGCGCCCCTGAGGATGAGGAGAAAGAAGACCGCAGCAAGCGCGAATACGGCGGGCACGCCCAAGGCCCCCAGGACCCCGCCGGCGATCATTGCGAGCAGCATGAGCAGCCTCCCTCCAGGAAAGGCCCGACATATGGAGGATGCGGCTCAGGCTGGAACTCTTACGGGAAAGCCCTCTCAGCGGAGCGTCCGGGCCGGCTCTACCAGGAGTGATTCCAGGGCCGGCTCTACCAGGAGACCTCACGGGCCTCCCGGCGCGCGGCGAGGAGCAGCGGAGCAACCAGCAGGAGGTAGAGGCCGGCGGAGATCAGCGCCGTGCCCCAGTCGCGTCCGGGAAAGAGAGCTCCAAGCACCGTCACCGACCCCACGCAGTACGCGAGCGGGATCAGCGATTTCACCGTGAGCCGCTTGGCCGCCTCGACGCCGCTCGACATCGCCGTGATCGAGAGTACGGCGCCTCCGTAGCCCACGCGGCTCAGGAGGGCAACCCCGGCGACGGCGGTGATGCCGAGGCCCATGTTCAGGAACCAGGCCGAGAACCCCAGGTTGAACAGGAAGGCTACACCGGCCAGAAGCGGCAGCACGCGCTGCCTCGAGACCGCCACGAGTCCGATCGAGCCGAGGCTGGAGATGCCGGCGGTCGCTCCCCCGAAGATGAGGAGACGCGCGGGGGCTACCGCTTCGCCGTACTGTGGCAAGGCGAGCGTGACGGCGGGGGCGATAAACAGGGCGGCCAGCCCGAGGAGGACCGGGTAGAGAACCAGGAACGGCGTCAGGGTCTCCTTGAGGAGATCCGACACGGCCGTGGCGCCTCCCGACTCGCCGACGGTCCGGTAGACGTCCGGAAACACGACCGTCCGCACCACCCACGCGCCCGACGCTGCCATTCCCGAGATGGCGACCGCGAAGCCGTAGTAGCCGAGGAGCACCGTGCCACCGTAAGCGGCCACGACCAGTCGGTCGACCGTCACCAGGGCCATCGACATCCCGACCGTGAGGCCGAACGGGATGCCGACGCGGAGCATTCGTCGCGTGGCGTCGGAGGAGAGGGACGGCCGCAAGGGCGCCCGGCCGTGGAGCAGCAGGAGCGCGAGAGCGATCGCCAGCGCGAAGCCGGTGAACGCTCCGGCCAGCCCCCAGCGCAGCGCCAGCAGGGTGCTAAGCCCCAGGTGCAGCGCGGCGTTCGTCGTCTCCAGGATGGCGAAGGTCCGCAGGCTGCCCGTTGACCGCATGTACGCGAGCCCGTAGAGCCAAAGCCGCTCGGCGAGCAGGGTGAGGGCGAGCACGCGGAGTACGAGAGCGGTCAGCGGGTCCGCTACGAGGAAGGAGGTCACCAGCGCCAGGACGCCGATCGGCCCGAACACGAGGCCGAGGAAGCCGACGGCAGCGCGGCCGAAGCGGGCCGTCTCCGGCTTCCGGACAGGGTCGCGGGCGTCGTCCCCGGCCTTCGCGACCTCGAACTCCAAGCCGTTTCGAATCCCGAGCTCGGCCAGGCCCAGGTAGCGGCCGGCGAGACGAAACAGGGTCCACGCGCCGAACGCGGCGGGGCCGAGCACCGCGGCCAGCACGAGACCGCGCGCCGCCAGGAGGCCCTCCGTGGATCCGCGCGAAACGCCGTATAGCGCGATTTGACGGAGTCGGGCCGAACCGTTAGCTGTCGACATGAACAGCAAGTTCGCACGACCGGCGACGTTGGCAACCGGGCCCCCGCTCCACGAGACGTTGCACCGCCGCGGCGGCGGGATCCGGGAGCGCGAGTAGCCGCCCCCGGTTGAGGGCAGGAAGCTCGAGGAGGGAACGGAAGGTGGACGAGGCAGGCAAGGCTTCGGTCATGACGGTGGATATCTCCCCCGAATTTCCGTTCGAGTCGCGCTTGGTTGAAGTGCTAGGCTCCCGGATGCACTACGTGGACGAGGGGGAAGGGGACCCGATCCTCTTCCTGCACGGAAACCCCACCTCCTCGTACCTGTGGCGGAACGTGATCCCGCACGTCACCCCCTTCGCCCGGGCGATCGCTCCGGATCTGATCGGGATGGGACGGTCGGAAAAGCTATCGGGCAAGCCGAAGCCGGCCTACCGGTTCTTCGACCACGTGCCCTACGTGGAGGGGTTCATCGAGGCGCTCGGTCTCCGGAACGTGACGCTCGTGCTTCACGATTGGGGCTCGGCGCTCGGGTTCCACTACGCCCGCCGGCACGAGGAGAACGTGCGCGGGCTGGTCTTCATGGAGGCGATCGTCCGGCCGTGGAAGTGGTCCGAGTTCCCGTCCGGCTGGAAGACGGTCTTCCGTCTCTTCCGCGCCCCCGGCTCGGGCGAGCTGCTGATCCTGGGGCTGAACTTCTTCGTGCGCGGCGTCCTGCCGATGGCCACGGTGCGGAAGCTCTCCCCAAAGGAGCTGGCTCGCTACGCGGAGCCGTACCCGACCATCGCCAGTCGTCGTCCGATCCTCCGCTGGCCCCGCGAGATCCCGATCAACGGAAGGCCGGGTGATGTCCACGAGGCCGTGGAGGCGTACGGCCGCTGGCTCGAGGAGACCCC
>JBDHFW010000170.1:0-5749 GCA_039590175.1 Gemmatimonadota bacterium
GTCTGCGAAGGACTTGAAGCCGTGGAGGGTGAGGGACTTGATCTTCAACGCGGCTCTCCTCGTCTAGGCACAAGTTCGGCGTCCACGCCGGCTTCCATGAGCTGCGCACGCAGCACCACGGCAGCTTCGCTCCGCTCGTACGCGCCGGCGTAAACCTGATGGACGGTATCGCCCGCCGCCACCAGCGGGATCGTGTAGGCCCAGATCCCGCTCTCGACCAGCTCGCGCTCCGCCGCGCGGGCCGCCTCGCCGCTCGCGTGCACCGACAGAAGGTAGCCCAGAGAGGCCGGCCGTATGTCCCAGTTGCTGATGGCCTCCTTGATTCCACGTCCCATCAGCTCGCCCATGAGCACGCGGGCCGAATCGCGCGTCGGAAGTGCGCCCGCAAAGAGGCGGTGATAGGTCCTTCCTCGCACCTGCGTCGGGACGACGAAGAAGAGGATCGAGCCATCGGAGACGCTCCGGGCCCGCGCGAACGCGTCCGCGGGCCTGACGTAGCTGGCAACGAGAACCGAGAACGGCAACTCGGGCCCGGTCCCCGCGGCGACGGCAGCGGGTCGGACAGCGCCGTCTTCGCCCTCGACCGGCGGGCCGCCCTCTCTCTCCGTCGACGCCTCGCCCTCGTCCTCCGCAGACGCGCCGCCGTCCCCTGCCGCGACCCCCACATCGATCGCCTCCGTCGACACCCCCGCGGCCGGCAGGGGACCCTCGGTCGAGGAACCGGTCACGACCCGGGCGAGGAACCACCAGCCGGCCAAGAGCGCGACGAGAGCGGCACCCGCGACGGCAAACCGTGGAAGCGGCAAGCGCTGCTTCAGTCTGTGCCGCCCCCAACGGCCCCGCTCCAGCATCGCCTCCGCCGGCATTGCGACCGCCGGCATCGAGCCCTCGGGCATCGCGTCCGCCGACATCGAATCCGGGCGAGCGGGAGGCGAGGACGGGGCGGCCGGACCGGCGATCTCCAGGTCCATGTCGAACCACTCGGCCGGCAGGCCGCCGCGATCGCCAGGCATGACCAGGAGAAGCGTGCCTTCAGCTGCCCGAACACGCTCGATCAGCGAACGGATGCCGGAAGGAGAAGGGGGCTCCGATGAGCCGCCGAGGGGCAGGTACAGAAAGCGTCGCTCGGGGGACCGGTGCGTAACGTCGGTGAGCGTCGCCTCGCCGGAGAATACCTCGGTCAGGCCGGGGGCGTCAGCGGTACCGAACCCCTCGTCCAACGCCTGACCGGCGACGCCAAGCCCCAGCACGAGGGTCCGGCCTCTCTGCTCCGCGATTCCCGTCGCCACGTCCACGACGGCCCGGGACAGCTCCGGTACCTCGCCCGCCAGAATGGCGACGATCCGTGCATCGGCCGGAAGCCGCGTCGCCGCTCTCAACCCACCTCCTCGCTCGGAAGCCACGGATTCAACTTAACGTGAATCGGGCCGCAGTTCCCCCTCGGTCCCGGCGGTCACCTCGATGACCCAGGCATCCAGGTCGCGCTCGCGGCGGAGCTGGCGGGCGGAGGCTTCAGCCCTCTCTCTGACGGGATATGGTCCGACGAGAGCTCGGTACCACATCTCGCCGCCGTCATCGCGTCGTCTCTGGACGGCTGTCGGGTAACCGCTGCGCGCCAACGCCGCCACGAGCTCGATCACGCCGCCCGCCGTGCGCGACGCCACGGCGACTGCATAGTACCCCGCTGCGGGAGCTGTAAAGGAGAGGCCTATCGAATCGGCCAGAGCCTCTCCGGCCATCGCCGCTTCGTCTCCAGCTCCGATCGTGTCCCCTGGTGCATCTGCCAGACCGTCTGCGGGCGTGCCCTCGTCATCCGAGTCGCTCTCGAGTGTCGCCGAGCCGGCCGCCGAATCGGATCCGCGGTCGCCCTCGTCCTCCTGACCCTGCTCCGAGGCGAGGCGCGCCGAGGAAGGGCTCCAGCGCACCGGCAGCCACCAGGCCCCGGCCGGACCGTCGGCGGCCTCGAGGATCACCTCGGCGGTCGCGCCGCTACGCACCCGAGCCACGTAGAGCGAGTCGCCACGAGCAGCCAGGACGTCGCCGCTCGGCAGGCCGAGCGGGAGGTCGGCTCTCCAGTCGACCGGCAGACGGGCGGGCGGAGCGCCGCTCAGCGATACTCGGTAGACGCCCTCCGATCCCGCCGCCAGCAGCTGCTGGCCATAGATGCCCGGACGGAGCTCGCTGACCTCGCCCGGGAGCCTGGCCAGCTCCCGCCGGTTCCCGTTGATCCGGTTGACCGCCTCGATCCGCCCGCCCGAGTGCGCCACGTAGAACTCGTGCGACGAGCCGGAGATCGCGATCGCACTCACGGGACGTCGAAATTCGTGCCGTCCCACCTCCTCGAGCTCGGGTATGCGGACGACGACGACCTCCCGTCCATCCTCAGTGGGAAACAGGACGTTCCTTCCCCATGCCGTCTGGTGGCCGGGCGGCCGGACCGTCAAGCCCCTCTCCGACACGATCTCGGAACCCTCGTTCAAGGCGAAGAGGACGGGTCCGCTCTCGCCCTGAGCGAGCGCCACAACGCCTCCCTCCGGCGCGGGAGCCGCCCAGATCACCGGAGCCGGCGCCGTGTACCTCCGCTCACCGGCTTCATCCGAGACGACGATGCGGTCCTCGGCCCAGAGGGCGGCGACCCCATCGATCGCACTCCAGCCGGCACCCAGCTCCACATCGGCCAGTGCGTCCGCTCGCTCCTTTTCCAGATCCCAGCGATAGGTCGCTCCGCCCGGAGTGCTGAACACGAGCGATCTCGCACCGATCTCACCAGCCGTCTCGATCGCCGGAAGACGTTCCTCCCGCTTCCACACGACCAGGGATGGATCGGCCGCCGCACGAAGCTCGGGACGGTCGCCTGACCGGCTCAGCGCGAGCAGTCCGGCCTCGGCCAACCAGTCCCCGACGACGAGGCTCTCAGCGGCGTAGGCTCGGTCCGTTGCTGCATCGTCACCCGAAGCTCCGCATGCCGAGATCGTCAGGGACGCCAAACAAGCCGCGGAGGCGCGAGCGAAGACGTGTCGGCCGGAGGGTCGTCCCATCCTCAGAGGTCCTCGAGGGAGGCCTGCGGCGCGTCTCCCCACAAGCGTTCGAGCTGATAGAAATCGCGTACGGTGGGCAAGAAGATGTGGAGCACGACGTTGATGAAATCGATCAGGATCCAGCGCCCGGCGGCCTGTCCTTCGACGCCCGCCGGGCGGACTCCGTGCTGACGGGTGTGCTGGAGCACGTTCTCGGCGATGGCTCGGGTATGCACGTCCGAGTCCCCTGAAACGATGACGAAATAGTCGGTCGCGTCGGACAGCTGGCGGAGATCCAGAACGAGCCCGGCGCGAGCGTTTCGCTCGAGCGCGGCCACCGTCAGCTGAGACAACTCGGCCGGAACCGCTCCCTCGCTGCCGACCAGAGTGGCGAGGCGCTCCTCGACCGACGCCGGAACGGGCGTGGGAGCTACCAAGCCCGGGCCATCCGCTGCGTCACTCCTCGGCGACGACCCAGACCGTCAACTCGGGCCGTACGTCCGCGTGCAAACGCACGGGCACCCGGAAGACGCCCAGCTCCTTGATCGGCTCTTCCAGTACGATGTCCCGACGGTCGATCGTGACGCCCTCACTAGCGAGCTGCTCGGCAATGTCTACGGTAGTGACCGAGCCGAACAGCCTTCCCTCCTCGCCAGCTTTGACCGTGAAGGACACGGATCGCCCCTCCAGCTCCGCCGCCAGGCCTTCCGCCCTGTCCTTCTGCCGGTCCATGCTCACCTGAGCTTGTTGGCGCTCGCCCTCGAGCCGGCGCACGATGCCCTCAGAGGCCGAGTAGGCGAGCCCCTTCGGGATCAGGTAGTTCCGGGCGTAGCCGGGCTTCACATCGACGACCTCTCCGGCGCTGCCGAGGTCCGCGACATCCGTCCTGAGTATCACTTGGGTCATGGTATCAACACCGTTTGCTTACCTATTTGCTTACTTACTACCGTGAGAGCCTTCCGATCCGTGGAACCTCTTCCTGAGATGGAGCCAAGTGTCGCTCACACCCAGGACGAGGGCGAAACCTACAAGGATCGGATAGAAGAGCAGGGCCGCCATCGCCAAGAAGAGACCGGACCAGGAGGAGACGGCCGCAGCGGGCACGATCCAGGCGAGCACGGCCACGCCGCGAAGCACATACAGCCCTCCCATGAAGGCCAGCGCGTTCTGGCCGATACGCGAAGCGAGCTGCCCGATCGGTAGCAGGAAGAGCAGCAACCCGCCGATCGCCACCCAGATGAAGTGATCGCTGAATCCGAACTCCCGCAGAGGACCGACCGCACCCTCGGATCCGGCCAGTCGAACCGAAACGGACCAGGCCACGCCCAGTGCCGCCAGCGTCGCCAGGGCGAGCAGCGCTGGATAGAGGGAGACCTGGAGCTCGACCATCTCTCCGAGCCTGGTCGAGAGCGCTCCCAGAAAGCTGTCGGCCTCGGCTCCCGTCAGCCAACGCGCGACGACGCGCGACGTCCAGCGCAGCTCCGAGGCCATCCACCAGTCGAGCTTCGCCACCGCCCCCGGCCGCAGGAGCCCGAACACGCCGAACGCGACGAAGCCGGAGGCGACAGCGGCGATCGACCGTAGCGCCAGGCGCGCCTGGGGCCACAGCAGGGTGACCCCGACGAACGCGCCGGCCGTGATCAGTGCCCAGGCGCGCTCTCCGTACCAGAGAGGCGTCATCGACCCGGCCGTCGGCGTGAAGGCCAGCCATGCCAGCCCAGCCGCGACGAGCGCTGACGACACCCGTCCGGACCGAAATGCCAGAAGCAGCACGGCCAGCGGAACGGATACCAGAAGAAACGGGCTCACCGGTGAGAACAGTGCCACCGCCAGCAGAAGGGCCGCGACACGCGCGAGCGCCCACCGGCCCCGCGAAGACTCCACGATCCCCAGTGCGGCTCAGTGGTAGTCGCGGATGTAGGGAAGGAGGGCTAGATATCGCGCCCTCTTGATCGCCAAGGCGATCTGACGCTGATGGCGAGCACAAGACCCCGTCGCGCGGCGAGGCAGGATCTTCCCACGATCCGTGATGAAGCGGCTGAGCAAGTGCTCGTCCTTGTAATCCACCTGAGACATCTGACGCTCGCAGAGCTTGCACACTTTCTTCAGTCTAGGCATCGGACGAGCTCCTCTCTTCGGCCTCTTCGGCTTCGCCGGCCTCACCTACCGGAGCGACGAGCTCTTCCGCATCGGAAACCGCGTCGATCGGTGGTCGCTCCTCCTCTTCGGTCGCTTCCTCGGCCGGGACTTCGGACTCCGACTCGGTCTCTTCATCGGCGTCCGGCTCACCGTCGGCGTCCTCGCTGTCGGCGTCCGGCCCGCTGGCGGCGTCCTCGGACGACTCCCGCGGGGCCGCTCCGTAGCCCGACCCGGGTCTATCATCCGACTCTCGACGCATGGAGGGCGGGATCGGCAGCTCACCCTCCGAGAGCACGATAAGGTACCTGAGGATCTGGTCATCCAGCTTGAGGATCCTCTCGAAGTCCGGGAGCGAGCCGGGCTCGGTCTCGAACTGGGCGACGACGTAATTGCCGTTGCGCTCCTTATCGACCGGATACGCGAGCTGGCGCTTGCCCCAATGCTCGACCGCGGAGATCTGGCCTGCATCCCGCGTGAGCAGCGAGTGGAAGTTCTGGAGCTTGGATTCGAGCTCCTCGGAGGCAAGCGAGGAGCGGAAGATGTATACGATCTCGTACTTGTTCATTCTGTCTCTCCTTCGGTCTCGTTCGGCC
>JBDHFW010000171.1:0-8218 GCA_039590175.1 Gemmatimonadota bacterium
TGTCTTCGCCGGTCAGGACGTGGAGGCAACGAGCAGGGCTCGCGAGTACTTCACTGGCTACCGGCCTTCCTCACCCTCGATCGGGCTCCTCAGCGAAGGAGCGATCGTCTACATGCTGGAGCGCCACCAAATCGAGGGGCGGCCCGCCGAAGAGATCGCGCGAGACCTCACTTCCGCTTTCGACGACTACTGTGCAGTCGCCGCTTGACCAGGTTACTGTGGGGCCGACTGGTGGTGATGTGCAGGCAAGAGGATCATACGAAAACGCAATTTCGTTCAGCCGCACTGGTCGCTTCCACCTACGAACGAACCGCCGTGGTGGCCGCAGGAGTGGTCATATGACGGGTCACATCCTTCTTGGACCCCGCTGTACGCGCTCTCGGGTGGTGTTGCCGGGAGCCGTCTTCCCCGTGCAGCGCTGAGCGTTACCGCCGCTTCAACGCGGCGCTCACGTTGCCACTCGAGAGACCAGCGAAAGCAACCGACGACGCTCCGGAGTGCCTGTGCCGCAGGTCCAGGCTCGGCGAATCACTCGCGTCGCTTACGATATTCGATAAGACACCGAAGCAATAGGAGGCTGTACCATGAGCGCCACCGAGAAGCTTCTGGCAAACAACCAGCGCTACTCAGACTCCTTCGACAAAGGGGATCTGCCGGTGCCCCCATCCAGGCATGTAGCGATCGTCGCCTGCATGGATGCGCGTTTGGACGTCTACGGCCTGCTCGGGCTCGAAGAAGGCGAGGCGCACGTGATTCGCAACGCGGGTGGGGTCGTTACTGACGACGTACTGCGCTCGCTGCTCATCTCACAGCGCCTGCTCGGAACCCGGGAGATCATCCTGATTCACCACACCGATTGCGGAATGCTGACGTTCCGCGACGACGATGTGAAGCGTGAGGTCTATGAAGAGGCAGAGATCAGGCCTCCGTTCGCCCTGGAAGCCTTCGACGATCCGTTCGAGGACGTCCAGCAGTCGATAGCGCGGATCAAGGGGAGTCCCTTCATCCCCTACAAGGGAGAGATTCGGGGCTTCGTGTTCGATGTGAAGACAGGTGGGCTCTTGGAAGTCGAGCGTCAGGAGAAGGCGACGGGCGTCTGAGAGGCGCGGACCGGAGGCGAACCTAGTCAGTTCGGCAAGCGGGCCGTAATGGACACGTAGAGGAAGTTCAGGTCGTCGTCCGGACCGGTGTCTTCGATGAACGGCCCGGCGAAGAAACGGCTGTAACCCACCTGTCCGATGAAGTACTTGGCGAACCTGTACGTGATCGTGAGATCGAGTTCGTCTCCGACCGTCCTGGAGGCACTGGTTCCTGGTGCCCGAACGACGACGCCGCCCGCATTGTAGAGCCCGTCGCTCAGGCTGGCCCTCCAGAAGCGATGGCCACGCAGGGCCACGGTGAGCCCCCGGACCGGCTCCAGGTCGGTGCCGACGCTCGGGCTGACCACGTTCTGCCGGCCGACGACGTCGGCGTGGCCGAGAAAGGCGTGGCCGAGCGGAAACAGCTGATTGAAGGTGCCCACCGCTCCACCCACCGAGGCGTCTCCGCTGCCAAAGTCGAAGCCCAGGAGCACGCGGGGCACGGCTGTTACGGGCGAGAACCTGTAGGTCAACAGGCTGCCCACCATGAAAGCCGAGATCGACTCCCCACCCAGGCTTCCGAACTGGAAGCCGGCCTCAACGTCGTACTCGAGGCCGGTGCCGCGAAGAGCGCCGCCGATACGTGCCCCGAGCGTGTGCCGGTTCTCCTTGCCCGACGTTCCGTTGAAAGCGGCGGAATCCCTTACCAAAGCCAACCAGTAAACATCGTAGCCGACGGAGCCAACGACCAGGCTGTCGGTCGCGTAGACTCCGAAGAAGTCCATCCCACCGTCGCTCTTGTTGAAGTCGGATTTCCGGACTCTCACCACCCGCGCCCAGTATCCCTGAACCTTCACTCCCTGCGCGTCCACGATCGCACGGGCCCCATCGAACGTTCGTTGCGTGTTTGTCCAGTCGAGCGGGCTCACCAGCCGCTGCTTACCGAAGGACAGCTCCTGGCGGCCTCCTCGTGCCGTGATCCTCGAGTCGGCGCCGAGAGGAAGGGTCACGTCGAGGAAGGCGTTCTGGAGGCCTAGATCGTCGGCGTCGATCGGCCGCCGTCCACCCGGAAGGTCGCGCTCCGTGCTCAGTGAGGAGCGGGCCTGAACGTAGACTCGAAAGTGGCCCCCCAGGTGGAGGTCCGTTCCGAACAGGATCCGCCCCAAAAGAAACGTGTCGTCCTGGTTCCGCTCGAAACCGAAGCTGGACCAGCTTTCCACTCGCAGTCGGAGGTCGGCTGCGAGGCTGGCCGAGACGGCGCTTTCCGACGACCGAGGGGGCTTCTTTTGCTCGTCCGATGCGGGCTCTTGTCCGCGTAGAGGCGTTGTCTGGAGGGCCCAAGCCGCGACAACGGCCAAGCCGAAGCGTGCGATGTTCGGCCGATCCATGGATGGCGGACGCGCCAGATGCCGTGACGGCCGGATGTCAGAGACCCGGGGCTGTCCTCATGTCACCGGTATCTCCGGAGCACGAGCGCGAGAGCGAGCGACGTTACCGCGAGGACAACGAACGTGATGAAGCCGGTGGCGTATCGAACGCTCCCAGAATCGGCGGTATCGCGAAGCCACCGAACGCCCCCAAACCCCCCACCCATCCGGCCGCGCCGCCGACCGCTTCGGGCACCTCCTGAGGAACCAGTCTGAAGACCGCGGCGTTCGCGACGCCCATCCCGATCGCCATGAGGACCGTTCCCGTGACGGCGATGGGAAGCTCGTGTGAGACAGTGAGCAAGACGGCGCCGGTGAGCATGACGAGGAGCGAACCGCTCGCTGTCGCCTCGCCGCCAAGGCGGTCAGCCAGGCTGCCGCCGGGAACCCGGATGAGGGAGGCTCCGACCGAATAAATCGCAGTCAGGAGGCCCGCCGCCCCGAGAGCGAGGCCGTGGAAGGAGATCCAGTACGTGGGGAACCACGCGGTGAGAGCGATGAACCCGCCGAAGGTGGTGAAGTAGATGAGGATGAGAGCCCAGGTCTTCCACACCCTGGCGGCGAGCAGGAGGCTTTGGGCGGCACTGCCAGCCGGGAAGAGCTCCTGCCCCCGCTCCCGGGCGACGCTCTTGGCCTCCGCGGGATCCACGCCGGCGCTGAGAAGCTGGAAGTAGGGTGCGTTGAGCCCGGTAAAGTAGTAGACACCGATGCCCACCGAGAGAAGCACGATCCAGGCGAGGTAGGAGCCCGCCAGCCCCCAGTGAACGAGGCTGATTGGAAGGAGGAAGGCGAACGCACCTGGCGCGATGTTCCCGAGACCGGCATAGGTCCCTAGAGCCGAGCCTTGGCGCCCCCGGGGAAACCAGTAGGATACCTGCCCGATGCCAACCGAAAAGGTGGCGATTCCGCAGCCGCTCAGGACCCCGAGAGCGAGCACGAGCGGATAGTGCGCAGCGGTCAGTCGATCCGGGTAGAGCAGCCCGCTGACTCCGAGCAGGCCCAGCATTCCGAACAGGGAGAGGAGGAGGAGGACCAAGAAGGGCCGCCGGCCACCGGTCGTGTCCACCCATGCTCCGAAGGGTACCCGGAGCAGCGAGCCCGAGAGCGCCGGGGCCGCGACGAGGAAGCCCACCATGACGGGGCTAAGGCCCATCGCATCCTGAAAGCGTTGGGCGGTCGGTCCGAATAGCGAGACGGCGGCGAAGCCGACGAAGAAGCCGAGGGTCGCGCCGAGCAGGCCTTCGTTCGGTGTGCCTCTTGCCCGTTGCACGCCTACGGCCGGCCGATGCCGCAGCTATGCATCGGGTATCTCCGGTTCAGTGGTTATTGGGCCGTGCGGCGCTCCAGGCCGTGCCGGCATCCCGGATGGTCTTCCTGTCCCAGTTCCATATGACCTGCTGATAG
This sequence comes from Gemmatimonadota bacterium, assembly GCA_039590175.1. Classification (GTDB taxonomy): domain Bacteria; phylum Gemmatimonadota; class Gemmatimonadetes; order Palauibacterales; family Palauibacteraceae. Next base: position 3,911 of record JBDHFW010000171.1, read on the forward strand.
GGCCGCACGATGTAGTGCAGCGGTGCCACGATGAAGTGTGCCAGCCGCGTGAACGGAATCATGAACATGATGGCGAACGCACCCAGGATGTGGAGCTTGATGACCCAGGGTAGCGCGAAGATCGCCCCGGTCTCGGGAGACAGCGTGACGAGAGACCACAGATAGGGGGACAGGTCGGCCGCGAACCAGGATGCGCCCCAGCGATAGGCCAGAGCGATCCACAATCCCAGCACCACCTGGACGAACAGAAGCAGTGCGATGGCCACGTCCATCTTCGTGGTCACCGCACGGATGCGTGCGTTGGTGAACCGCCGGATCATCAGGGAGACCAGGCCGACGAAGATGCTCACCCCGAACACGAAGGCGGTCACCTCGAGGACGAGCAAGCGCACGGGCACGCTGTTCCAGGCAAGGTTGGCCTGCGGGAGCAGGAATGCGATGAGGTGCCCGAAGAACACTACCACGAGCCCGATGTGGAAGGGTACGGAGCCCCAGAAGAGCTCCCTTCCCTCGAGGAACTGAGACGAGAGCGACGAGATCGTGAAGCCCTTCCGCGAGTACCGGTAGGCGAGACCGAGGATGAAGACGGCGGCTGCCACGTACGGAAACGCGACGAACAGGAAGGTGTTGAGGACGTTCATTGCACACTCCTCGTCCGAGCGGGACTTCCCTCACTTGCTTCGATCGCCAGTTCGCGGCCGATGGAACGCAGGAAATCGTTTTCCCGCTCCGGCGGCGTCCACTCGGAAAGGCCGAAGTCCTGTTTGAGCACCGCCAAGAGGGCCGCTAGGGGCTCCCGGAAGATCGTGCCACGCTCGGCCGAAGAGGCGATCAGAGTCTTGAAGTGCTTCCGGTACAGCTTGTTCTTGGCTTCCATGCGGTGAACGCCGAACTCCTCGATCATCCTCTCCAGCGCAGGGTGGAGGATCTCCCGGACGAATTCGCACGCCAGCTCGCGGTCGTCCCAGCGAGCGAGCAGCCGTAGCACGTTGGGCAGGTGATCGGGGAGCTCGCTTCCGCAGTCGATCCCGGCTTCACGAAGCTCCCGGTTGAGATTCACGAGGAGCTCTCCCCGCTTGTAGTCGTCTCCGAAGACGACGTAACCGACCGAAAGGGTCGTGATCGATTGCACGTCGAAGGACCGGGTGAAGATCTCCTGGACTTCGTTCAGCGCCTCTGGTGTGAAGGGGTCGCCTTCAGTCGGAAGGAACTGCGCGAAGGCGTCGATCTCCGCCGCCGCGATCACGTATCGACCCGCAAGTAGCTCGTACACGCTCCGGACCCAAGTCGGGTAGTCCCGCTGCGGATAGTCGAAGAGCTTGGCCAGGTGCTCGTAGTGGGTCAGCGGGTGCATCGTCAGGCTCCCCTCTTGGCCGTCCCGGCCTCGAATCCGAACCCCTCGCTGCCCTGCACGTCGCCGGTGAACTCCAGCATCTCGATGGCCTGCTCTCGATGCGCGGCCGGAATCACGAAACGGTCGTCGAACTGAGCAAGGGAGGTCAGGCAGTAGATGTCGTCAGCCAGCTGCGGCGTCAGCCCGGTGTCGGCCAGCGCCTGCCTGACCGTGTCCTCCGCGACGTCACCCACCGTTTCCGATCGGCGGTGGAGCCGGACCGCCATCAGCTTCTTCAGCCGGTCCGCGACCTCGGCGGTGTCGCCGGCACTGAACAGGTTCGCCATGTACTGCAGAGGGAAGCGCGCCTCATCGATGGTGCCGAAGAGCTGTTCGGTGCTGGTGTCGTACAGCCAGCTGTCGGGCCAGACCTTTCCGATGGGGTTCATCTTCTCGGCCTGTTCGCGGTTGTCGACGTTCGAGACCGAGGCCATCACGGGCAGCAGGGGCGGCACGTAGAAGAGCATGGGAAGCGTTCGGAACTCGGGGTGCAACGGAAGCGCCAGGTTCCACGCCTTCACGAACTTGTACGTGGGTGACGTCTGGGCCGCCTGGATGGTGGTATCGGCGACCCCGTTGCTCCTCGCCGCGGCGAGGACCTCGGGGTCGAAGGGGTCGAGGATCATGTCCATCTGGCGGGCCACCACGTCAGCCTCATCGGCCGAAGCCACGCTCTCTATTTGGTCGGCGTCGTAGAGCAGGACCCCCAGGTAGCGGATGCGCCCCACACACGAGTGCATGCAGGCCGGTGCCAGGCCCGCCTCGATCCGCGGGTAGCAGAGGATGCACTTCTCGGACTTGCCCGTGCTCCAGTTGTAGTATGTCTTCTTGTACGGGCAAGCCGTGACGCACATACGCCATCCGCGGCACACGGTCTGGTTGATGAGCACGACCCCGTCCTCGCCTCGCTTGTAGATCGCGCCCGAAGGACAGGAAGCGACGCAGGCGGGGTTGAGACAGTGGTTGCAGATCCGCGGCAGATAGAAGAAGGCCATGCGCTCCAGCTGGAACATGGCCTCCCGCTCGGCTGGCGAGAGCTCCTCGAGATTGGGGTCGTTGCGGGCGTAGTCCGGCGACCCGCTCAGATCGTCGTCCCAGTTCGGCCCCATCTTGATCTCCATCGGCTCGCCGGTGATCATCGAGATCGGGCGGGCCGTGGGCTGATCATCCCCAGCTGGCGACTCGATCAGATCGAGGTACTTGTAGGTAAACGGCTCATAGTAGTCGTCGATCACCGGCATGTGCGGGTTGTGGAAGATGTTGGTGAGGCTTTTCCGCTTCCCGGCACCCTTCAGCTTGATCCCCTTGCCGTTCTTTTCCCAGCCGCCCTTGTAGATATCCTGGTTCTCCCACTTGCCGGGATAACCCGTCCCCGGCTTCGTCTCCACGTTGTTCCACCACATGTATTCGGCGCCCTTGCGGTCGGTCCAGATGTTCTTGCAGGCGATCGAGCACGTGTGACAGCCGATGCACTTGTCGAGGTGGAACACCATCGAAATCTGCGAGCGAACATCCATCTCAGCCCTCCCGTCCCTGGCGCAGTTCGTCGGTCATCAGAACACCACCTTGTCCATTCGCTTGACAACGACGTGGGTGTCCCGGTTCGGGGCGATCGGCCCCCAGTAGTTGAAGTGGTAGGTGAACTGTCCGTAGCCGCCGGCGAGGAAGTTGGGTTTGAGGTGGATGCGGGTGAAGCTGTTGTGGCCGCCCGCGCGCTTGCCGCCACGCACCTGTGACTTCGGGATTCCGACCGTGCGCTCGGGAACGTGGTACACGATGCACACACCCTTGGGGATTCGAGCGCTGACGCTGGCGCGCGCGCAGTAGACTCCGTGGTCGTTGAAGACCTCGCACCAGTCGTTGTCTTGGATGCCCAGCTCCTCCGCGTCCGCTTCGCTCAACCAAACGGGCTCACAGCCCCTGGAGAGGGTCAGCATCCGGTGGTTGTCCATGTAGGTGGAGTGGATGTGCCACTTCCCGTGCGGGGTGAGGCAGTTCAGGATCTTCGCCTCACCGTCCTTCAGCGTTTGCTTGAGATCGCCGTAGGCCTCCGGTTTCGGAGATGGCTTGTAGGTCGGGAGGTTCTCGCCGTAGGCCAGATACATCTCGTGGTCGAGGTAGAAGTGCTGGCGACCCGTCAGCGTCCGCCAGGGTACCAGCTTTTCGACGTTGTAGGTGTACGGAGCGTACGCCCTTCCGCCCTTCATGACGCCCGACCAAAGCGGCGAAGTGTTGTACCGACGCGGCTGTGCCTGAAGGTCCGCGTACCGGATGAGCACGTCCTCGCTGCCGGCCCCCAGCTCGACCAGGTCCAGACCCGTCCTCGTCTCCGCGTCCCGGTAAGCGCGCATGTTCAGCACGCCGTTGGTCAGGGTCGAGAGGTACAGGACCGCGTTGGCCGCCCACTCGTCCTCCTTTAGGGAGGGCTTGACGCTCCCGTTCCGGCGCTCCACGGGAAAGTGATTGGACCCGACCATCTCGTCGTACGCGTCGGCGCACTGATAGTGATTGCCGTGCGCTGCGAGACCGGTCGTTCGAATGAGATCGCCGAGCGTGATGAACTTCTCGTAGAGCCGCGTATAGTCGCGCTCCACGACGGTCAGGTTGTGCGTCGTCTTGCCCGGCACGGCCTCGCACTCCCCGTGATACCAGTCCTTGATGACCGACTGGGAGATCTCTCCAGCGGAGTCGTGCGCAATGGGAGACGTGACGATGTCCTGCTGCGGGTCGGGAAAGTACTTCGCCGCCGCCTCGCTGGTGGCCTTCGCCAGGTCGCGGAAGATGTTCCAGTCCGTCTTCGACTCCCATACCGGTGCGATGGCAGCCGAGAGCGGGTGGATGAACGAGTGGAGGTCCGTGCTGTTCAGATCCGCCTTCTCGTACCACGAGGCGGCAGGGAGCACGATGTCGGAGTA